>DATAOR010000374.1:0-6797 GCA_036265635.1 Gemmatimonadales bacterium | reverse complement strand
GGGCAGCGCGGCGAGGCGTTCCATGCCGACTACGCCGCTACCAAGGGCGCGGTCATCGCGCTGACCAAGTCGCTCGCCATCGAGTACGCGCCGGACATCCTGGTCAACTGCGTGGCACCGGGCTGGGTCGACACCGACATGTGCATCCCGGCCTTCGAGGGCGGCGGCCGGGCCCGGGTGGAGGCGACCATCCCGCTCCGGCGGATCCCGCCGCCGGAGGACGTCGCCGGACCGATCGTATTCCTCTGCAGCGACCTGGCCCGGCACATCACGGGCGAGATCCTCAACGTGAACGGCGGAAGCGTGCTGTGCGGCTGACCAGGCCCCGGCCGGCGGGCCCGCGATCGTGATCCATCTCCTGTTCACCGGCGGGACCATCTCGATGCAGCGCGACGCCACTGCCGGCGGCAACGTGCCGGCGCACTCCGGCGAGGCGCTGGTAAGCCTCGCGCCGGGGCTCGAGGCCATCTCGCCGTTTCGGATCGAGAACTGGGCCCGGCTGCCCGCCTGCCATCTCGGACCGGATCGGCTGTGGGCGCTGCGCGAGCGCGTGCGCGAGATTGCCGAGGCGGGCGAGGCACGGGGCATCGTGGTGACCCACGGGACGGATACCATCGAGGAGACAGCCTACCTGCTGGGCCGGACCCTGTCGTCCAAGGTGCCGGTCGCGATCACCGGCGCCATGCGGACCTCGAGCGACGACCAGTGGGACGGTCCCCGCAACCTGCTGGACGCGGCCCGGGTGGCGGCTCATCCGGCCAGCGCCGGGCGGGGGGCCGTGGTGGTGTTCGACGGTGTGGTGCTGGCCGGCGAGACGGCGGTCAAGACGCACGCCACCGACCCGGCGGCGTTCTCGGCGCCCCACGCGGAGCCGATCGGCTGGGTGACGGAAGGCCAGCTGCGGTACGCCGCGCCGCCTTCGCTGGACCGGCGCCCGCTCCGGCCAGCCGCGCTCAGCGCTCGGATCGCGCTGGTCCCGGTCGTGATCGGCGACGACGGGACCCTGCTCGACCTGGCCCGCCCGGAGCACGACGGGGTGGTGGTCGAGGCGTTCGGCAGCGGCAACATGCCGCCCGGCGCCGTGCCCGCGGTGCGGCGTTGGCTGGATGAGGGAAAGCCGGTCGTGCTCGCCAGCCGCTGCCTCGGCGGGCAGGTCACCCCGCTGTATGCCTTCGATGGTGGCGGTGCCCGGACCGTGGCCATGGGAGCCGTGCCCGCCGGGCCGCGCACCGCGTCCCAGGCCCGGATGGAGCTGCTGCTCTCGGTCTCGGCCGGCGTGGCCTACGGCAGCGGGTGATGGCCGCCCCGGCCCCGGTCATTCCCGATGAGGTGCTGGCCATCGCCCGGACGCTCGAGGAGGCCGGCTACGAGGCCTGGTGCGTGGGCGGCGCGCTTCGCGACGCGCTGCTGGGGCAGCCGCACACCGACTACGACTTCGCCACCTCGGCTACACCGGCCGAGGTGGCGGCGTTGTTCCGGCGCACCGTGCCGATCGGGGCGAAGTACGGGACCGTGGGCGTCTTCGACCGTCAGCGGATCCTGCACGAGGTCACCACCTTCCGGCGGGACGTCGCGACCGATGGCCGGCACGCGGTGGTGGCCTACGGCGTCTCGCTCGACGAGGACCTCGCCAGGCGCGACTTCACCGTCAACGCCATCGCCTATCACCCGCTCCGGGGCGAATGGCGCGACCCCTTCGGCGGCCGGGCCGACCTGGAGCGGGGCGTCCTCCGCGCGGTGGGTGAGCCGGCGGAGCGCTTCCGGGAAGACTACCTCCGCATCCTGCGCGGGATTCGCTTCGCCGCCCGGTTCGGCTTCCAGATCGAGCCCGCGACCTGGACCGCCGCCGTCGCGGCGGCCGAGGGATTGGGCCGGCTGTCGGCCGAGCGGGTGCGGGACGAATGGTTCAAGTCGCTTCGGACCGCGCGCTCGGTGGCCGAGCTGGTCGAGCTGTGGCGACGGGTCGGCGCCGCCGAGCGCTGGCTGCCCGAGCTGGCGGCCGCCGGCCCCGAGCGGCTGGAGCAGGCCGCCGCCGTGCCGTCCGACGGGCGCGATCCGGTCCTCCTCTCGGCGTTGCTGTTCGACGATGCCGCACCGGCCCTGCAGCGGCTCCGCGCGTCGAGGGCCGAGATCGAGCGAGCCGCGGCGCTGGCCCGCGGACCGTTCGCCCCCGAGGGAGCCGCTCCGCCGGCGGTCCGGCGCTGGCTCGCCGCGGTGGGGGCGGCGGCCGACGACCTGCTGGAGCTGCACCGTTGGCGCACCGGGGCGGACGCCCCCTGGGCCGGCGCCGTCGCCGGCATCCGCCAGCGTGGCGAGCCGCTGAGCCGCGGCGATCTGGCCGTCACCGGCCGCGACCTCCAGGCCCTCGGGCTCTCCGGGCCGCGGGTGGGGCAGCTGCTGGGCGTGCTGCTCGACCGGGTGCTGGACGATCCCGCGCTGAACCAGCGGGAGACGCTCCTGGCGCTGGCGGGGGAGCTGGTATGACGCCGCTGGTCTTCGCCCTGGCGGCGGCGCTGGGCAACGTGGTCGGTGCGCTGGCCGTGGTGCGGCACGAGCGCCGGAGTCTCCGCTTCATCGAGGCCTGCCTCGCCTTCGGGGCCGGGTTCATGCTGGCGGTGACCCTGCTCGGTGTGCTGCCGGAGGTGCTGCCGGGATCGGCCAGCGCGCCCGCGTTCGTGCTGGCGGGCTACCTGGCGGTCCATCTGGCCCAGCACGTCCTCACCTCGCATTTCCATTTCGGCGAAGAGACCCACCGGGTCAGCCGCGCGGCGGGGGTCTCGGCCCTGCTGGGCCTCAGCCTCCATACCTTCTTCGACGGCGTGGCCATCGCCAGCGGCTTCCTGGTGTCGGGCCGGCTCGGGGTACTGTTGTTCCTGGCGGTGCTGCTCCACAAGCTGCCGGAGGGCGTCACCATCGCCAGCCTGGTCGTGGCCGGTGGCCAGGGGCGCCGTCAGGCCCTCGGCGCCGCCGCCGTCCTGGGCCTGGCCACGGTCCTGGGCGTGCTGCTGACCGAGCAGGTGGCGCCCCTGGCCCAGCATGGGCTGGCGCTGTCGGCGGGTGTGACGCTGTACGTAGCGGCGTCCGACCTGGTGCCCGAGTTTCAGGGGAAGCGCGGCGGGCTGGCCGCGGCCGCGTTCTTCGGCGGGGCGCTGGCGTTCTTCCTGGTGGATCGGGTGCTCGAGGGGCTGGTGCGATGACGGCACGACGGCGGGGCGGTGACGACGCGGGCGAGTCGCTGTTCGCGGCCACGGCGCGGGAGGCGCAGCCGCTGGCCGCCCGGATGCGGCCGCGGGTGCTCGAGGAGTTCGTCGGCCAGGCCCACCTGCTGGGCCCCGGCCGCCCGCTCCGCGAGGCGATCGAGCGTGGGGTGCCCGGCTCGATGATCTTCTGGGGGCCGCCCGGGAGCGGAAAGACCACCCTGGCGCACCTGGTGGCCAGCGCGTCGCAGCGGGTGTTCGTGCCCTTCAGCGCGGTCACGGAAGGGGTGCCGCGGATCCGGGAGATCGTGGCGGCCGCCCGCGGGCGGCTCGACTCGGGCGGCGCCCAGACCATCCTGTTCATCGACGAGATCCATCGCCTCAACAAGGCCCAGCAGGACAGCCTGCTGCCGCCGTCGGAAGACGGCACCATCACCCTGATCGGCGCCACCACCGAGAACCCGAGCTTCGAGATCAACGGCGCGCTGCTGTCGCGCACCCGGGTCTTCGTGCTGCAGCCGCTCACGGCGGAGGCCGTGGAGCAGGTGATCCGGCGGGCACTGGAGGACCATGAGCGTGGGCTGGGCGGGCGCGGGCTCACGGTCGAGGAGGACGCCATCCGCTCGATCGCGGTGGAAGCCGACGGCGACGCCCGCCGGGCCCTGACCGTGCTGGAGGCGGCGGCCGCCCACGTGGGCGACGGTGGCCGGGTCACGGTGGAGGTCGCCCGCGAAGCGATGCAGAAGCGGTTCGCCCGGTACGACAAGACCGGCGAGGAGCACTACAATCTGCTGTCGGCCTACCACAAGTCGCTCCGGGGGAGCGACCCGCAAGGCGCTCTCTACTGGATGGCCCGGATGATCGACGGGGGCGAGGATCCGATGACCCTGTTCCGCCGGGCCATCGCGATGGCGGCGGAGGACGTCGGCCTGGCCGACCCCAACGCCCTGGTGATGGCGGTGGCCGCGCGCGATGCCTTCCACATGCTGGGCCCGCCCGAGGGGTACCTGCCGCTGGCCGAGATGACGATCTACCTGGCCACGGCGCCCAAGTCCAACAGCGCCAAAGCGGCGCTGGGGGCCGCCATGGCCGCCGCGCAGGAGACTCCCGCCGCGCCAGTGCCGCTGCACATCCGGAACGCGCCGACCGGCCTGATGAAAGAGCTGGGCTACGGCAAGGGCTACCGATATGCCCACGATTCGCCCGACGCCTACCTGCCCCAGGAGTACCTGCCCGACGAGCTGCGCGGCACCAGTCTGTATCAGCCGGGCAACTTCGGCTACGAGAAGAAGGTGGCGGAGCGGATGGCCTGGTGGGCGCGAAAGAAGGCCGAGGCCGGGCCGGCTGATGGCGATGGAGGGGAAGCCGGCGGGTCCGACGAGGAGCGCTCGCAGTGACCAGTCGGCGGGGAGGCGGTCCCGGCCCGCGGCTCGCCGGTCCCGGCGGCTATATTCCCGGCGTGGCCAGGTCCCGTCGGGCGAGCCGGGCGGCCGGTTGGGCGCTGGCGCTGCTGGTGGTCGCGGGCTGCGCCGGTCTCCAGAGCGTGTTCCGGAATCCGGACGTCAACCTTCAGCGGGTGGTGGTCCGGGGGCTGGGCCTTACCGGGGGCACTATGGACCTCGTGGTGGGAGTGTACAACCCCAACGCCTTCTCGCTCCAAGGCACCCGGCTCCAGCTCGGGCTCGACGTGGAGCAGTCGCACGTGGGCGACGTCGAGTACACCAGCGCGTTCCAGGCGCAGCAGGGCGACACCACCGTGGTCACGGTGCCGCTGGCGTTCTCCTGGAGCGGCGTGGCGGGCGCGGTTCGGACCGCCCTCGGCGGCGGCGAGCTGCCCTACAAGCTGAGCGGCCAGCTCACGGTTTCGACCCCGATCGGCCAGCAGCAGGTGCCCTTCAGCCACGAGGGGCGGGCGCCGCTGAGCCGGATCGGTGACGTCATCCAACGGTCCACGGTGCGCTGACGACAGCGCCCGAGGAGGAAGTCTTATCAGGGCATTGATCCAGGTTCGCGATCCGATCGAGCGCGCGGTGCTGATCGCCGCGCCACGCAAGGGGTCGAGCGACGCGCGCCATGTGACGGAGCATCTCGAGGAGCTGACCCGGCTGGTGGACACCGCCGGGGCCGAAGTGGTGGGACGGATGTCCCAGCAGATCGCCTCGCCCAATCCGGCCACGCTGATTGGCGAGGGGAAGGTCGAGGAGGTGGCTTCGGCGGTAGCGGAGGCCGGCGCCACGCTGGTCATCTTCGACGAGGAGCTGAGCCCGGTGCAGGGGGCCAACCTCGAGCGCGACCTCAAGGTCCGGGTGATGGACCGCCCCGAAGTCATCCTCGACATCTTCTCGACCCGGGCCCGGAGCCACGAGGCCAAGCTGCAGGTCGAGCTGGCCCAGCTCGAGTACATGCTGCCGCGGCTGACCCGGATGTGGACCCACCTGTCGCGCATCCGGGGCGGCATCGGCCTCCGCGGCCCGGGCGAGACCCAGCTCGAGACCGACCGCCGGATCATCCGGCAGCGGATCCAAGCGCTCAAGGCCAAGCTCAAGGGTGTCGAGCGCCACCGGGAGAATCTGCGGGCCGGCCGCGACCCGATGCTGAGCGTGGCCCTGGTGGGCTACACCAACGCCGGCAAGTCGAGTCTGTTGCGGGCGCTCTCCGGCCAGCACGAGATCTTCGTGGAGGACCGGCTGTTCGCCACCCTCGACACCCTGACCCGCGAAGTGGACCTCGGCGAAGGCCAGCGGGCCCGGGTGACCGATACGGTCGGCTTCATCCGGAAGCTGCCTCACCATCTGGTGGCCAGCTTCCGGGCCACCCTGGAGGAAGCCCGCTCGGCGGACGCGCTGCTGCACGTGGTGGACGCCAGCCATCCCGACTGGGAGGGTCAGATGCGGGTGGTCGAGCGGGTCCTGGCGGAGCTGGACCTGGCCGACCGCCCGGTCCTGGTGGTGTTCAACAAGATGGACGCGGTGGCCGACCCGCTGGCCTTCACCGCCCGGGTACGGGAGCTCTACCCGGACGCGATCACGAGCTCGACCATGCGGACCGACGGCATCGTCGGCCTCAAGAGCCGGCTCCGGGAGATGGAGCGGACCGGCCGGCCCATGGTCCGGGTCCGCATCCCGGTGGCCGACGGCGCCCGGGTCGCGGCGCTGTACCGGGACGGCGAGGTGATCGCGCGGGAGGATCGGGCCGACGAGGTCGAGCTGACCGTGCGGCTCGACCGGTGGCAGGTGGACCGGCTCAAGGGCGACGGGGTGGCGGTGGAAGAGGCGGGGCAGGGAACCGGGCTTCGACGCGCCTCGAGCGCGTGAGGCGGCGCTAGACGGGCGCCGCGGTCCGCGCTAGACGTGGCGCCGCGGTCCCCGTTAGACGGGGCGCCGCGGTCCGCGCCACCGTCGAGGTTTCGGCCGGTGAGGGGCAAGCCGAAGGGGCCATGCGACGACGCATGGCCCCTTCGTGGTGCCGGGCGGCTTACGCCGCGCGGCCCTCGCTCACTCCTTGCCGTTGCTCCCGCTCAAGACCTGCTCCAGGATGAGCCACCGGTTCATGCCGGCGAACTTCTGGTGCATCTTGGTGATCGGCGACTGCTCCTGGCTG
>DATAOR010000373.1:0-10008 GCA_036265635.1 Gemmatimonadales bacterium | reverse complement strand
CGGTCGAGCCGCCGGTATCGACGTAGACGGTATGGACGGTCCAGCCCGCCTCGGCCAGGCGGGGGACGCAGTACGAGGTGTCGAGGCCGCCGGAGAAGGCCAGGGCCAGGGGCCCGCGCTCGGATTGCATAATGCATAAGTATGCAACATCGAGACGGGAGCGCAAGACCCGGCTGCGCCGGCCGTCCGGCCCGCGCTAGGGCGAGACCTCGAAGAAGGTCAGCTCCGGCTCGTGCTCCAGCGCCCAGCGAAGCGCCCACTCGTTCTCGAACAGCAGCAGGGCGTGGCCCCGGGTGTCGTAGACCCGGAGCCGGCCGGTCTGACCGGCCGCCCGGTCGAGCGCGTCGGCCGGTCCGCTCACCCAGCGGGGCCAGCCGAAGGCGACCGGCTTGAGCCGGCAGGGTGCCCCGTACTCGTGCTCCAGCCGGAACTGCATCACGTCGAACTGCAGCAGGCCGACCGCGCCGAGGATTGGCATCGCCCCGGACTCGCCCTCGGCATAGAACACCTGCGCCGCTCCCTCCTCCGACAGCGCCCGCAGCCCCGAGTCGAGCTGCTTGCGCCGGAGCGGGTCCGCCGGGTAGACCCGGGCAAAATGTTCGGGCGGAAATCGGGGGATGCCGCCGTACTCGACGTCGCCCTCCGCCAGGGTGTCGCCGATCCGGAGATGGCCCCGGTCCACGATCCCCACCACGTCGCCCGGCCACGCCTCGTCGGTGGCCACCCGCTCGCGGCCGAGGAACTGCTGCGGCGGGGCCAGCCGGACCGCCCGGCCCGTCCGGGCCACATGGACCGGCAGCCCGGTGGCGAACCTGCCGGAGCAGACCCGAAGGAAGGCGACCCGGTCCCGGTGCCGGGGGTCCATGTTCGCCTGGATCTTGAAGACGAACCCGCTGAACGCCGGATCGGTCGGCGCGACCGGCCCCCGGGCCGCCGGCCGCGGACCCGGCGCAGGAGCCAGGCGGAGATAATCCTCGAGGAACGGCTCGACCCCGAAGTTGGTCAAGGCACTCCCGAAGTAGACCGGCGACTGATCGCCGGCCAGCACCGCCGCGGCGTCGAACGGATGCCCGGCCTCCTCCAGCAGCGCCACGTCCTCCCGCAGCCGGCGGACCACCTCGGCGCCAAGCCGAGCGTCGAGGGCCGCGGCATCGAGCGGCAGCAGCTCGGTCGCCGCTCGCGACGCGCCGTGGTCGCCACTCCGGTCGAACAGCACCACCTGCCCCAGCCGCCGGTGATAGACCCCGGCGAAGGCGCCGTCGCGATACACCGGCCAGGTCACCGGCACGCACTGGAGCGCCAGCTCCGCCTCGACGTCGCTCAGCAGCTGGAGCGGGTCGGCCCCGGCCCGGTCGCACTTGTTCACGAAGGTGAAGATCGGGATTCGCCGGCGGCGACAGACCTCGAACAGCTGCCGGGTCCGGGCCTCGACCCCCTTCCGGTTGTCGAGCAGCATCACCGCGGAGTCGGCCGCCACCAGGGTCCGGAAGGTGTCCTCGGAGAAGTCCTCATGGCCGGGCGTGTCGAGCAGGTTGACCCGGAGGCCGGCATAGTCGAACTGGAGCACGCTCGAGGTGACGCTGATGCCGCGCTCGCGCTCCATCTCCATCCAGTCCGAGGTGACGTGCCGGGCCGCCCGGCGCGCCTTCACCGTCCCAGCGAGGTGGATGGCGCCGCCATAGAGCAGCAGCTTCTCGGTCAGGGTGGTCTTGCCGGCATCGGGGTGGCTGATGATGGCGAACGTCCGCCGGCGCGCGGCTTCCGCCGCCAGGCGCGACGCGGCGGCGCCGTCGGGGCCGGCGGTGACGATGCGGGGCTGGCTGGCCATCAGCGGGCTTTGGGGGCGGTGAACATGGCTCGAATGTAAGCCCAACACCCCTGAAGCCAGGCCTGGCGTCACCCGGGTTGCCAGGTCGCCGCGGATGGCCCATGGGCCGGGCGGCACGTCGCCGCGCCGGGGGAGCGGCACGTCGCCGCGCAGGGGGGCGACTCCCGCCGGCTACGGCTTGAAGCGCTCGGCCCCGGCTGCGGGCGTAAAGGGATGGCCTGGCTCGAAGGTCCGCCACAGCAGGGCCGACACCCGCCGAAGCAAGCGGTATCCCTCGTTGTCGGCGGTCCAGCTGCTGTCCTGCTGCTCCTTGGTGATGACCGCGAAGACGTAGTCGCCCGAGGGCGCGTTCACCAGCACCACCTCCGAGCGCGAGTGATCCACCGCGCCCTGCTTGGAGGCGGCCTGCACCGTCGGCGGCAGCTGCGACAGCGCCTCGCCGGTCCAGAAGCTTCGGGTCAGGTGGCGGTACATCTCCTCGCTCGCGGCCGGGCTCACCAGCCGCCCCTGGCGGATCTCGCTCACCAGCCGGGCAATCTCGCGGGGCGTGGTCTGGCCCCAACCCCACCGGTCGTACTCGGCCTCGCGGCCGGGGGTGCGGGCATTCACCCGAGTGACCGCCAGGCCATGGGCCTCGAGCCAGCGGTTCACGGCCGCCCCGCCCCCCGCCAGCTGCTGGAGCCAGAGCGAGGCGGAGTTGTCGCTGTAGGTCAGGCTCAGCGTAAGCAGGCGGCTCACCGTGATCCGGGCGGTGTCGCTCAGGCCGGCCGAGATGTCGTCCTCCGGGTACCTGGCCCGCGCCCGCGGCTCGGGCGCGGTGTCGGTGAAGGCGAACGCGCCCCGGGCGATCGCGTCGAACACCCCGATCATGATCGGCACCTTGACCATGCTGGCCGTGGGGAAGGTATCGTCGGCGGCGATGGCGGCGGTGGCGCCGGTACCGAAGTGGTGGACGTAGACGCCGACCCGGCCGTGGAAGCCCTGGACCGCCGACTCGAGCGCGCGCTGCAATCGAGGGTCCTGACGTCCCTGGTCGGACGGCGACGGTGCCTCGAGCCGGCCCGCGTGCGCGCATCCGGTGGCGGCCGCGAGCCACCACCCGAACAGCAGCCGTCGCCGCCGGCTCACCGCGTGCCGGCGGGTCGGGGGCCGAGCTCGATCTTGCCCAGGCGCCCGGTGCCGCTCAGCGCCAGCCAGACCCGGTCGCGGGTGCTGTCGGTCTCCATGTGACGGACGATGGCCCCCGGCGTCGGAATCCGGACCGACTCCATCTTCTCCGTCCGGGGATCGAACGCCACCATGGTGCCGGTGCGCGACTCGCAGTACCAGATCCGCCCGTCGGTGCCGATCGCGATGCCGTACGGGCCGGCCTCGGGCGAAGGCGATTTCCACTCGCGCACCTTCCCCGTCCGCGGGTCGAGCGCACCCAGATAGCCGCGACCGTAGTCGGTGTACCAGACCGTCCCGTCACCGCCCACCTGAAGCCGCCGCGGCCTGGCGTCGGCGGCGGGGAGGGTGAACTCGCGCATGGCGCCGCTGGCCGGCTCCACCCGTCCGAGCTTGTTGGTGCCCAGCATGGCGATCCAGATCGAGCCGTCGCCCGCGGCCACGATGCCGTAGGGGATCGAGTTCGGCGTGGGCGCGGTGTAGACCTTGGCCTTGCCGGTGGTCGGGTCGAGCTGACCGTAGCTGTTGTTGTTGGCGTCGGTGAACCAGACCCGTCCGCCGGTCCAGATCGGCGTGTGCGGGTTCCGCGCCGCCGCCGGCAGCGGAAACTCGGTGATCCGTCCGGTCTTGGGGTCCACCCGGCCGAGCACGCCGGCGCCCTGCCCGGTGTACCAGATCTGCCCGTCGGGCGCGACGGTGAGCCCGTGCGGCCCCGAGCCGGGTGTGGGCGTCGGATAGTCGACCACTTTGCCGGTCTCGGGGTCGAGCCGACCGATGTAGCTGTTGCGCTGGTCGGTGTACCAGACGGTGCCGTCCCGGGCCACGGCGGGATCGTGGGGAAAGTTGCCGGGGCGCGGGAGGGTAAACTCGACGATGGTCGGCGGAGGATCGATCGGCGAGGGCGCGACCGTGACCGCGGGGGCGACCGTGACCGCGGGTGCGAGCGTGAGCGCGGCCGCGAGGACGGGAAGCAGCGGACGGAGGAGCATGGATGGAGGTCCCGAAGCAAAGGTTGGGCGATGGCTGAAGCCGGCCGTCGCGGCGACGACGACGCCGATGACGGCCGGCGGACGAGCCCCCAGCCGGCGATCAGCGGCTGGGCCGTTCTCCACCGACGACGCCGAGGTCGGCCAGGTTTCCCCGCCTCACCAGCCCGTGGCCAGCGCTTCGACCAGCCAGGCCAGGTTCGCCACGTCTCCCAGGTCCACCACCTCGGCGGGAGAGTGGGAGTAGCGCAGCGGCCAGCCGATGGCCACATCAGGCACGCCCCAGTCGCTGAAGGCGGAGCCGTCGTTGCCGCCGTTGGTGGCCCCGACCTGGAGCGGAATCCGCCGGGCGCGGGCGAAGGCCGTCAGCGAGTCGAGCAGCGCCGGCGGCGTGACCGCGCTGTTGTCCACCGCACGGGCGACCGGGCCCCGACCCAGCGGGGCCACCCCGAAGTTACGCCGCTCGAGCGGCGAATCAGCTGAGACGAAAGTGTCGATCGCGTGGACCCGCGCGGGCCGGAGCCCCAGGACCGCCGCCGCCGCCGCGGCGCCCTCGAGCCCGATCTCCTCCCGCACGCTCCAGAGAAAGATGACCGTGTGCCCGAGCCGGGCTCGATCGAGCCGTCTGGCCGCGAGCACCAGAGCGGCCGACCCGACCCGGTCGTCGAACGAGCGTCCGGTCGCGCGATCGCCCAGCAGGTGCAGGTAGCGCTTCGGGCTGGTCACGGTAGCGCCCGCCCCTACGCCCAACGCCTCGGTCGCGGCACGCGAGCCGGTGCCGGCATCCACCCGGATCACCGGCGATGCGCCCGGCTCCGGCGCCGGAGCCAGCGTATCACCCGGAGCGAACACGGCGGGGACGGTCTTGCTGCCGGTGTGAATCAGCGCGGGCTGTCCGGCCCACAGGCCCGGAAAGAAACCGCCCTGCGCCTCGGCGTCGACCGTGCCATCGTCGCGGACCGCGGTCACGGTGAAGCCGATCTCGTCGAGGTGAGCCACGAACACGACGGTCGGCTCCCCCCGGCCCATCGTGAGCCAGAGATTGCCGGCCGTGTCGGTCTCGGTCCTGGCCCAGGCGGGAAGCAGTCGCTTGACCGTCTCCCGAACCGGGCCTTCCCGGCCCGAGACGCCATAGGACTCGACCAGGGGCCCGAGGACGGAGTCCACCGCCGCGCGAGTCGGCGCTTGCGCCCGGAGAAGACCCGGGCCGGCGACCGCCAGGACGGCCGGCAAGGCATGGCCAACGACCGCGCCTCGCCTAAAGCGCATACTCACCGTGCGCCCCGGATCCACCGCGAGAGCGCCGCCCTGAGCGAGTCGGCGTCGGCCAGTGACACGGTTTCCACCGCGGTGCCAGAGTAGCGGGTCCCCAGGCTCCAGCGGGTCACCCGGCCGAGCGCTGGACGCCCGACGCTGGTATCGGGCGACTGGCGGACGGCGCCCGGCTCGCCCGCGCCGCCGTCCGCCACCACGGTCTCGACGAAGGGCCCCCGAGTCGCGGCCACCGTGGCCAAGCCGCGGCCGCCCAGCTCCTGCTCGACCACGAACGCCACCACTACCCGCTCGCCCCGAGGCACCATGCCTGGCTCGGCGATGGCTCGCCGGGCCGCGAGCAGCAGCGCGGCGCAGGCGCTCCGCCGGCCCGCCACCGGCGCGGCCAGCAGTCCGGCACCATAGCGCTGCGGCCGCTTGGCGATGGCCAGCGGATCGGGCACGCCCACGCCGGCTGCCGACACTTCCGCCGCCGACGATGCGCCCAGGTCGGCGTAGGCGCTGTCAACCGTAAAGCTCGTCTCGCCCGGCGTGCCACGCCCGCGGGTCAGGTGGATGGATCGCACCGCCACGACCCCGGGCACCGGTCCCCGCCGGCCGAACACCGTGATCCGCTGGCCCTCGAGCTGCCGCTCCGACAGAGGCGCGGCTCGCCCGGGCGCCCGTCGGAGGGTCAGCCACCCATCCTCTCGCACCCGGCCGACCACGAAGCCCGGCTCACTGACGGGACACGCCACCAGGCGCTGCCGCTCGCCGTTGCCGAGGCTCACCACGGCGTTGCCGGCTCGGTCGCGTGCCGCACCCGGGAGCAGCCGGACCAGCGAGTCCACCAGTTGCTGCTCGAATCCCGTCACCGCCGTCATGCCGGTCAGACGCTCGGCCAGATCGGGCAGGCCGGGGTCGGCCTGCTGGCCGGCCGCCGGGTGAGCGAGGGCGCCGAGACCCAGCAAGACGAAGGCGAGCGCGGCCACGGTGGGGACACGCTCGCCTGGTGTTCGGGCTGGCCGCGGGCTGTTCAGGCCAGATCCTGGGCGTCCACCGTGACGCCGAGGTCGAGATCGTGGACGTAGAGGGCCGCGCCGCGGCCGTCCCGTGATTCGCTCACCACCTCGCGCAGCAACCCGAGGGCGTCGGTGAGGGACCGGGTGAAGGCGTATTCTATGGCATGCGGAACCGGCACGCCCTCGCGGGCCTCGGGCAGATAGACCACCAGGAACCGATCCATGATGATGGGGTGGAGCTCGCGTTTCTGTGGGTGCGGCAGGCCGTGACGGCGCTCGATCTCACTGAGGAGGCGCTCGGCGATGAGCAGGCGCTCTTGTTCCAGTACGGTGGAGAGCATCACAAAGGTCCTCAGAGCGGTGAGCGGCCCGAGCTGGCGCGGGCCGACGGAGTGGCGGGGGCGGCGCCCGGCGCCCGATGGCCCGCGCCGGGCGGGGATGCTACCATGGCGGAACGAGGAGCACCGCCGAAAGAGAACAAAGACCGAACGACGGTCTCCTCACGCCGAGCGCGCGCCGACGGACAGTCCCGCCAGGAATCTCGCGCCGAGCGCGAGATCATCGGAAGTCAGATTGTGCCCGGCATGGATCCACTCGAACGATACCCGGGCGCCGGACTTCCGCAGCAGGTCGGCCAGTGCTTCACTCAGCTCTGGTCTGATGATCTGGTCGGCGGTGCCGGCATGGATCTGAACCGGTACGCCGTCCAGGGCCGGGAGCGGGTCCGGCACCAGCGGCACCATCGGACGCAGGAGCAGCGCGCCGCCCAGGGTGCCGGGCCGCCGGAGCAGCATGGCGGCCGCCACATTGGCCCCGTTGCTGAAACCGACCGCGACCGGCGCGGCATCGAGATCGTACGCGGTCCTCGCCCCGGTGACGAAGTCGGCCAGCTCCTGGGTCCGGCGCTCCAGGTCCTCGAGATCGAAGACACCTTCCGTCAGCCGCCGAAAGAAGCGGGGCATGCCGTGCTCCAGCACCTTTCCCCGCGGACTGAGCCCTGCGGCGCCGGGCAGCAGGCGCTCCCCCAGCGGCATCAAGTCGTCCTCGTTGCCGCCGGTGCCGTGGAGCAGGAGCAGCGGCGGCAGCCCCGGCCGGGTGGCCGGGGCAAAACGGTGGACGAAGCCCAGCTCGGCCGGGCTCATGACTGCCCCTCGCCACCGGTCGTGAGGCTCTCCAGCGCCGGGGCCGGCAGCCGGACCGGCGGAACGGCCTGCTCGATCTGCTCGCGCAGCGGCTCGAACTGGGGAGGCAGCTTCAGGCTGCCGCCGAGACCTCCCGCGGGCTCGTCCACGGTGAACCCCGGCCCATCGGTGGCGATCTCGAACAGCACGCCCCCGGGCTCGCGGAAGTAGACCGACCGGAAGTACTGCCGATCCACCACCGGGGTCACCTGGAGTCCCGCCTCCACCAGTCGCTCGCGGCGGGCCAGCTGGTCGTCGTCGGTCGCGGCCCGGAAGGCCACGTGATGGACCGTGCCTACCCCGTCAGCGCCGGCCCAGAACCCCGGCACCCGGCGAAGGTCCACCACCGTGCCGGCACCTTCCCCGGCCGACTCGAACCGCACTCGCCCGGCGTCCTCGCCGGCCAGGCGGTAGCCCAGCTGGCCCGTCAGCACCTCGGCGGTGCCGCGCTCCCCATCCTCCCAGATGGTCGCGCCGAGGACCCCGCGCACCGCATGGGCGGCGGGCACCGGGCCGCCGGTCCAGGGCTCGACCCGGTCCACCCGCGGCGAGGCCACCAGCTCGAGCAGCAGGCCGTCTGGATCGGTGAACGACAGCACCTGCTCGTCGAACCGCCGCGCCGGCCCGTCGAACCGGATCCCATGCTGGACCAGCCGCTCAATCCAGTAGCCCAGGGCCGCGGCGGGCACGGCCAGCGACACGGTCCCTACCTGCCCCGTGCCCTGGCGGCCGCGTCGGCCACCCGGCCAGGCGAAGAAGGTGAGGATCGAGCCCGGCCGGCCCAGCTCGTCGCCGAAATAGAAGTGGTAGCTGGCCGGATCGTCGAAGTTGACGGTCAGCTTGACCAGACGGAGCCCGAGGGCGCCGGCGTAGAAGTCGAGGTTCCGCTGCGGCTCACCCGCGATGGCGGTGACGTGATGAATGCTCATGCTGCTCCCAGCTTCCGGCAAAGAGTGGCCAGGGCCCGCTGCTCCTCGGAGGTGAGGACGGCGAGCGCCCCGGTGATCGCGGCAGCATGGAGCGGGAAGACCCGGCGGATCAGCCGCTCGCCCGTCCCGGTCAGGTGGACCTGGCGGAGCCGGCCGTCGCCGGCCGCGCGCTCGCGCCGGACCAGGCCGCGCCGCTCCAGGTTACCTACCACCATGGTCATGTTGCCGCTGCTGCGGAGAATGCGCTCGCCGAGGTCGCGCTGGCACATCGGGCCGAGGTGGTAGAGCGCCTCGAGCACCCCGAACTGGCTGGGGGTGAGATCCTCGCGCTGCAGGCCCAGGGCGAGGCGGTCCCACAGCCGGTCGCTGGCCCGGGTCAGCTTGAGGTAGGTGCTCAGCGCCTGGCGTTCGGCCCGGTCGCTCCGGTATCGGCTCGGTTTCGGCTTGGGCATCGGCATCTCCAGATAGCTTAACGTTAAGCTATCCAGGACGGTTCCCGGGCCCCCGCGGGCCGGCGGGCCGGCGGGCCGGCTGGCCGAAGGCGCTCGGACGGAGGCTGGACGGGTCACTCTACCATGACCCGTACCTCGCGCACCGTGCCGGCGCCGTCGACCGCCCGGATCCGGTGCGCGCCAGGCACGATCGGCCAGCGCGCCGTCCGCTGGGCCCGGCCGTCGACGAACCAGCGGATGCCGCGCCCCTCCCCACCCGCCGCCCGGAGGCCGAGCGTGGCGTACCGGTGCGGCACTCCCACCAACGGGTGGTACACGTCGCCGTCGAGCGGCGACAGGATCCGGAAACTGTCGACGGGTTCGGTTGCCGACCCACCGGTTGGTGTCGGGCGTGTCGGTGCCGGACCGGTCGGTGTCGATTGTGTCGGTGCCGCACCCGCTGGTATCGAGCGGGTCGGTACCGGACCCGCTGGTGTCGGGCGGGTCGGTGCCGGACCCGAGGGTGCCGGTCGGGTCGGTGCAGGAGCCGTCGGGGCCAGCACCGCCAGTGCCGGAGCCTCTGGGGCCGGAGACGGCGGGGCCGGCGTCGCCGAGGCCGGCGTCGCCGAGGCGGCCTGCGACATCGCCCACTCGGCAAAGGCCGGCGGCAGCCGGGTGCCCGTGGCCAGGTGCCAGTCACAGGCCCGCGCCGGCGCGGTCCCCGGGGCGAACCACTCGATCGCGGTGGGGCACCGCGCGGTCGCCCGTAGCTCGTCCCCGCGGGGCGGGCACCGAGGTAGAAATCGGCCGGGTGCACCACCACCGAGGCTGCGGCCGCGACGGTCTGGCGGTTCACGTCCACCACCGTGGCCTCGAGCGTGGCGCGCGACGGGCGGCCGCGCAGGGTCTCGCCCAGCCGGACCCGGAGCGGCAGCCGACCGGCCTCGTCGAGGGTGTCGACCCCGGTCGCCGCCACCTGAACCGGCGGTGAGGTCTCGTCGGTCTCCTCGTACCACCATCCGGTGTCGCCCAGGGTGAAGCCCTCGGTGCCGGGGATCTCGACGTCCCCAGGCCAGGTGCCCTGCTGGCGCAGCACCCAGCGTACTGCGGCCCGGCCCATGGGTGCGCCGAACAGGTAGCGGGCCTCGACCGAGGCGCCGAGCGAGTCGCCGGCATGGAACCGGCCGCTGTCGGCGGCCACGTCCACCAGGAA
>DATAOR010000372.1:0-3592 GCA_036265635.1 Gemmatimonadales bacterium | reverse complement strand
CCGCGGGGGCGCTGGCGTCGCTCCGGCGGGCGCTGGAGGAGTCGCCGGAGTGGCGGTTCCGGCCGGGGCTGCTGGCGGCGTGCGTGGAGGCGGGGATTGCGGCGGGGGAGCTCGGGGTGGCGCGGGGGGCGGCGGAGGAGTTGGTGGGGATCGCGGCTGCTGAGGACGTGCCGTATCTGCGGGCGTTGGCGGGGCGGGCGATTGGCTCGGTGAAGTTGGCGGAAGGGGATGCGCGCGGGGCGCTGACGGAGCTCCGTGGGGCGGAGCGGATCTGGCGGGAGCTGGAGGCGCCGTACGACGCGGCGCGGACTCGGGTGCTGGTGGGGCGGGCGTGTGGGCTGCTGGGAGATGGAGCCGAGGCGGAGATGAGCTTTGCGGGGGCGGCGACGGTGTTCGAGCAGGTCGGGGCCGGGCGCGAACTGGCGCAGGTGCGGCCGGCGGAGACGCGAGGTCCGGCGCTGGCCTGAGCTCGACGCGGCGCGAGCTTGACCAAATTGGTCAGGCTCACGGCTCGGCCGACCCCCAGGCCACCGCGCGACCCGCAAGTGAGCGAGGACGATCAGGGAAACCACTCGTGGACGCGGTGGAAGCCGCGCTAGACCGTCGGAGGGCCGGAACAGGTCGGCGGATCGGCCAGCCGGCCCTTGCTACCGCCTCATCGGGGCATCGGTAAACGGGAGGTCCGGTGGCACCGCCTTGCCCGCCTCAGCGCCCCGCCACCAGGGGCAGCTCCACGAAGCTCTCCCGTCCGGGGGCGTGAAACACCCGCTGAGTCGCCTTGCGATAATCCCCCGGCTTGGCCCAGAAGATGTTCGGCACGAAGGTCTGCGGGTTCCGGTCGTAGAGCGGGAACCAGCTCGACTGCACCTGCACCATGATGCGGTGCCCCGGCAGGAAGACGTGGTTGGCGGCGGGCAGCTTGAACTGGTAGGGCAGGGGCTCGTTGGGCTTGAGCGGCGTCGGGGTCTGCAGACTGTGCCGGTAGCGCCCGCGGAAGATGTCGGCCGCCACCATGAGCTGGTAGCCGCCCATCTCCTTCTGCTCGGCCACCTCGTCCGGGTAGAGGTCGATCAGCTTCACCACCCAGTCGGCGTCGGTGCCGCTGGTGGAGGCGACCAGGTGGGCCACCGGCTGCCCGCTGATCTTGACCGGCGCGGTCAGCACGTCGGAGGTAAAGGTCAGCACGTCGGGCCGGCCGCTCTGCTCCCGCTGGTCGTCTACCAGCCAGTACTCCCAGGTGAACTCGCCGCCGTAGCCCACCGGCTGGATCGGCCGCCGGCGGAACGGCACCGGTTTCGCCGGGTCCGAGATGTACTCGTCGAACGCCGAGTCCCGGGGCGTCGGCCCGGTGAAGCCCAGCCGGCCGCCAGAAAGCAGGTGCAGCGGCGTGGGCGTGACGGTACAGCCCCGCTCGCAGCCCTGGGGCCAGCGGTCGAGCCGCTCCCAGGTGTTGGCGCCGGTCACGAAGGCGGTTACGGGGGCCACGTTCGCGGGCGGCGGGTCGTCCTTGAGGTAGTGGTCCAGGAACGGCCGGAGCACGTGGCGGCGGAACCAGAGCGCGGTGTTGCTCTCGAACCGGAGCGCGCCGAGGCTGCTGCCCTCGTCGATCTGCTGGCCGTGATACCACGGGCCCATCACCAGGAAGACCTTGTCGTTGCCGGTGTCCTTAGGCTCGAGGGCGCGGTAGAGCGCCTGCGCGCCGTAGATGTCCTCCTGGTCCCAGAGCCCGTGCACGATCATCGTGGGGACCGTGAGCGGTTGCCTGGCCAGGATGCTGTCCACCGCCTGCTGCCGCCAGAACGCATCGTAGGCGGGGTGGGCCAGGATCTTCCGCCAGAACCCCGACTGCTCCATCCCCCGCCGCCGGCCCAGCTCGCCGGCGGAGCCCGCCTGCATGAACATGTCGTAGTCGTCGTAGTGGCTGGTGGCCCACTTGGCCGAGTTGTCCCTGGTGACTACCTGCTCCCAGATGTAGGGCATGTTCTGCTGGCGGAAGGCGCCGTTGTGGAACCAGTCGTCGCCCATCCACCCGTCCACCATCGGGTTCATCGGCACCGCCACCTTGAGCGCGGGGTGCGGGTGCACCAGCGGCATGGCGGCGAGGAAGCCGTCGTAACTGATGCCGAGGATGCCGACTTTCCCGTTGCTCTCGGAGACGTGCTTCACCAACCAGTCGATCGTGTCGTAGGTGTCGGTGGAATGATCGACCGGGGTCGGGTTGAGCGGGCCGTGGAGCGGCCGGTTCATCACGTAGTCGCCTTCGGAGCCGTACTTCCCGCGCACGTCCTGGATCACCCGGATGTAGCCCCCCTCGACGACGACGTCGGTGGCGTTGTCGTAGCCGTACAGGCTCGCGCCCAGGTGCGTGCTGGTGGTGTTGGCGCTGAGGGCGTCGGCATCGTAGGGGGTACGGGTGAGCAGGATTGGCGCGTGCGACGCGCCCTTGGGCACCAGGATCACGGTGTGGAGCCTGACCCCGTCGCGCATCGGGATCATCGCGATGCGGCGGGCGTAGTCGTAGCCGTCGGTCGGAGGCCGCAGGCTGTCGGGCCGCTCGCTCGGGAGCGGGGACGGGGTCTGGGCGGCGGCCGGTGTGGCGAAGGCCAGCGCGACGAGCAGGGCGGCGAGGATGGGGGTGGTCATGGCCTGCAAGCTACCAGCCCCGGCCGGCGGACGGCGAGGCGCCGGGTCAGGACTCTGCCACATCCCGTCATCCCATAATTGGTGGCCCTATGTCCGGGCCGGTGGACGGCTCGGGCGCCAGATAGCAGTGCAGATAGGAGCCGATCGCGAGATAGACGCTGCCGTCGGCCCCGATCGCGGGCGAGGAGCGGCCAGGAAAACTGGATTGGTTCTGCAGATCGACCGACGAGACGTCCTCGAGATCGAGCGTGAGGGTGCGGAGCTCCGTCATCGTCGCGACATGGACGTGGTTGCCCGACAGCACGGGGAACGCGACCGTGTCGGCGCCGAGCTGCCGACGCTTCACGACCTGCCCATTGCTGTCCACCAGATTCAGCACGCCGCCGCGCGAGAGGCAGTAGATCTGCCGGAGCCCGCCGGCCGTCATCGTCTCCCGCCCGAGGATGTTGGTCTGCGCGTAGGCCGTGAAGGTGTCGGTGTCGTAGAGGGCCATGGCGTTGGCGCCGGTGGCGGCGAGCAACCCGTTCGGAAAGGCCGCCGGCGAGGTGACCGGCGAGGCGGTGCTGAACCGACCGGGTTGCGCGACGAAGCTGTCGTCGAGATAGCTCCACCGAAACGCATAGAGACCTGAGCGGCCAACGACCACGATCGTCCATGGCTCGCTCGACGGCATGCTGCCGAAGACGATCGGCGTGTCCCGGTATGGGTGAACACCTTCCGGGAGCTGGGGCCCGGGCGGAAGCGGCGGAAGATCGTCGAGGGTGACGGTGTCCCCGAAGCCGCCGCTGCCATGCGCCTCGACGAAGGGCCGTTCCTCCTGATAGCGATGGAATAGCCGGAAGGCGCCGGTCTCGTCGAGGATGCCGAGATGGCGCACGTAGATCGGCCCCTGCCCGCCGGTGCTCGGATCGCGGCCGACGAGGTCGTAGTCGGCGGCAAAGATGATCCG
>DATAOR010000371.1:0-8360 GCA_036265635.1 Gemmatimonadales bacterium | reverse complement strand
TCCAGCCGATGAACGCCAACTTCGGGCTGCTCGACCCGCTGCCCGGACAGGTGAAGAAGGACCGGAAGTAGGCGCTCCTGGTGGAGCGGGCGCAGGCCGACTTCCTCGCTTTCCTGGGGGAGATCGGGGCATGAGCGGTGGGGACCACGCTCCCTCTGTCCTCCGGGCCTCGGGGGCGTTGTCCGCCCGGTCCCCTCGGTGAAGCCGGGTTGGGACGTGCCCGGTCGCCCGGAGGTCGCGGAGTACCTGACCTTCCTCGAGAAACAGCGCGGCCAGTCGCCCAACACCATCAAGGCGTACGCCCGCGACCTGACGGCGTTCGCCGAGTTCTGCGACCGCCACTATGGGAGCTGGACCTGGACCACGGTGGACCGGCTGGGCGTGCGGGGCTTCCTGGGCGAGCTCCAGCGCCGGGGGCTGGCCAAGCGGTCGGCGGCCCGGGCGCTCTCGGCGGTGCGGAGCTTCTATCGCTTTCTCCAGGAGCATCACGGGGTGCCCAACAACATCGCCCGGGCGGCGCGGATGCCCAAGCTGGACAAGCGGCTGCCGACCTATCTCGACCGCGGCCGGACCGACACCCTGTTCGCCTGGGCCGAGACCCGGGCCGGCGAGGGCGAATTCGCCGCGGTGCGCGACCTCGCCATCCTCGAGCTGTTCTACTCCACCGGCATCCGCCTGAGCGAGCTGAGCGGGCTCAACCTCGACGACCTCGATCTTCTTTCGGACCAGGCCAAGGTCCGGGGCAAGGGCCGGAAGGAGCGGATCGTTCCGGTCGGCTCTCGGGCGGTGCTCGCCGTCCGACGCTATCTTCCCCTCCGGGACGCCGTGGCGGCCCGGCCGGGCGGCGACCGCCGGGCGGTGTTCCTCAGCCGGTTGGGTCGCCGCCTGGCGCCGCGCGGGGTTCAGCGGGCAGTCCATGCCATGTTCGACGCCATCGGTGGGGACGAGCTCCGGGTCCACTCGCTGCGCCACACCTTCGCGACCCACATGCTCGATGCCGGGGCCGATCTCCGGGCGGTGCAGGAGCTGCTGGGGCACGCCTCGCTCAGCACCACCCAGATCTACACCCACACCAGCGTCGAGCGGCTGAAGCAGGTGTACAACCAGGCGCACCCGCGGGCGTGAGCTCGAGTGGATTCGCACTCACCACCGAGGCACGCCGGAACCGCCCTCTCAGAGGTACGATGACCACGTTTCACGGCACCACCATCCTGGCAGTCCGCAAAGACGGCCGCGTCGCGCTGGGCGGCGACGGCCAGGTCAGCATCGGCGACACGGTGATGAAGTCGCGATCCACCAAGGTGCGCGCGCTCAAGGGCGGCAAGGTGCTGGCCGGGTTCGCCGGCTCGGTGGCCGACGCGCTCACGCTGTACGAGAAGTTCGAGGAGAAGCTCGACCGCTACCCCTCGAATCTCCCGCGCGCCGCCGTGGAGCTGGCCAAGGACTGGCGCAGCGACCGGGTGCTCCGGAGGCTCGAGGCGCTGCTGGTCGTCGCCGATCTCGAGCACAGCTTCCTCCTGAGCGGCTCGGGCGAGCTGATCGAGCCCGACGACGGCGTGGTGGCGGTGGGCTCCGGCGGCAACTACGCGCTCGCCGCCGCGAGGGCTCTCCTTCCCATCAGCGACCTGAGCGCGCGCGACATCACGGTCCGCGCGCTCGAGATCGCCGCCGACATCTGCGTCTTCACCAACCGGCACGTCACCGTACTGGAGCTGCCGGCGGCGTAGCGTCTTCCGGCGCGTCTTCGGAAAGTCTCCGCCCGTCCCAGCCGTTCCTGACCGCGGGCCCCTGGCGGCGCCAGGGCGATCGGCTCGCGAGGCGCTCACCTCGCTCCGCCCCACCGCTTACATTGCTGCCCATGACCGACACCGCCCCCCCGGCCGACGAGGCCGAGGCCACCTCGCCACTTCCGTGGCTCGAGGAGATGCCACCCCGCCAGATCGTGGCGGAGCTCAACCGCTATATCGTGGGCCAGGAGGCGGCCAAGAAGGCCGTCGCCATCGCCGTGCGGAACCGCTGGCGCCGGGCTCAGGCGCCCGACGACATCCGGGACGAGATCACCCCCTACAACATCATCCTGATCGGGCCGACCGGGGTGGGGAAGACCGAAGTGGCCCGCCGGCTGGCCCGGCTGAGCGGCGCGCCGTTCATCAAGGTCGAGGCCTCCAAGTTCACCGAAGTGGGCTACGTCGGCCGCGACGCCGAGAGCATGGTGCGGGACCTGGTCGACGCGGCCATCAACATGGTCCGGACCGAGCGGGAGGACGAGGTCTATCCCCAGGCGGAGAGCCGGGCCGACGAGCGGCTGCTCGACCTGCTGCTGCCGCCGGCCCCGCCCTCGGCGGACAAGGCCGACAAGGGCGACCGCTCGGTGTTCGTGGTCGGCGCCGGGGGCCAGGCCAAGGCCCAGCGGGCGGTCACCGCCGACGAGGAGAGCCGCCAGCGCTCGCGCGAGAAGCTCCGCGCCATGCTGGCCAAGGGCGAGCTCGACGACCGGGAGGTCGAGATCGAGGTCACCCCCCAGAGCTTCCCCATGATGGAGATGATGCAGCCGCCCCAGGGGATGGAGGGGACCGACTTCAACTTCACCGAGATGCTGCAGGAGATGCTGCCCAAGCGGACCAAGCGGCGGACGGTCAAGGTGCCCGAGGCCCGCCGGGTGCTGGTGGACGAGGAGCTCAAGAAGCTGGTCGACATGGACGACGTGGTGAACGAGGCGCTCGACCGGGTCGAGAACCACGGCATCATCTTCATCGATGAGCTCGACAAGATCGCCGGCGAGCGGGGCCAGGCCGCCGGGCCCGACGTGAGCCGCGAGGGCGTCCAGCGCGACCTGCTCCCGATCGTCGAGGGCTCGACCATCCAGACCCGCTACGGCTACGTCCGGAGCGACCACATCCTGTTCATCGCCGCCGGCGCGTTCCACGTCTCCAAGCCGTCCGACCTGATCCCCGAGCTCCAGGGCCGGTTCCCCATCCGGGTCGAGCTCCAGCCGCTGACCGAGCAGGACTTCATCCGGATCATGACCGAGCCCGAGAACGCCCTGACCAAGCAGTACCAGGCCCTGGTCGCGGCCGAGGGCGCCGAGCTCAGCTTCACCGCCGACGGCATCGCCGAGGTGGCCCGGGTCGCCTTCATGGCCAACGACCGGATGGAGAACATCGGCGCCCGCCGGCTCCACACCGTGATGTCGGCCCTGATGGAGGAGGTCCTGTTCGAGCTGCCCGAGTGGCCCGACAAGCGGATCGCGTTCGACGCCGACGCGGTACGCGAGCGGCTGAGCAAGATCGTCAACGACGACGATCTCCGGCGGTACATCCTCTGAGATCCGGGGCCCGCAGCCGGGTCACCACGGAGGCACGGAGGATACGGGGAAACGGCAGAGGTTGGTGAGTCTGTCGTGCTCCGTGTCCTCCGTGCCTCCGTGGTGAGGGCGGTTCCCCTACCCCCCGCCCCGGTCGGGCGCGTATGTTTGCGAGTCGAGCACTCACTGGATCGTATGGACCTGGTAGCACGGGCCGGCACCGTCCTCGGCGGGCGCTACGCGCTGGAGCGTGAGATCGGCCGCGGCGGAACCGCGTCGGTGTACCTGGCGCAGGACCTGCGCCAGCGACGGCAGGTCGCGGTCAAGATCCTCCGCCGCGACCTGGCCGTGGGGCTCGGGCCCGAGCGCTTCCTCCGCGAGATCGACATCGCCTCCCGGCTCACCCATCCCCACATCCTGCCGGTCCACGATTCGGGCGAGGCCGACGGCCGGCTGTTCTACGTCATGCCCTACGTCGAGGGCGAGACCCTGCGCGACCGGATCAAGCGCGAGCCCCGCCTGCCGGTCGAGGAGGCGCTCGCCATCACCCGCGAGATCGCCGACGCCCTGGCCTACGCCCACCGGCGCGACGTGGTCCATCGCGACATCAAGCCCGCCAACGTTCTGATCCAGGCCGGCCACGCGGTGGTGGCCGACTTCGGCGTCGCCCGCGCCATCAACGCGGCCGCCGAGGAGCGGGTCACCGGCGTGGGCCACATCGTGGGGACGCCGGTCTACATGAGCCCCGAGCAGGCCGCCGGCGGCCCGCTCGACGGCCGGACCGACGTCTATTCGCTCGGCTGCGTCGCCTACGAGATGCTCACCGGCGTGCCACCCTTCCTGGGCGGCTCGGTCCGCGAGGTGGTCGCCCACCATCTCGGCTCGCGGCTGGTGCCGGTCCGGGCCCGGCGGCCCGAGGTGCCGGCGCCGGTCGCGGCCGCGATCGAGAAGGCCCTCGCCAAGCGGCCCGACCAGCGGTTTCCCGATGCCCGCGCCTTCGCCGACGCGCTCCGCGCTCCGGGCGGCTGGGAGGCGACGCCCTGGTGGCGCACCCGCCGGGTGGCGGTGGCGGCGCTGGCGCTGGTCGCCGCGGCCGGCGCCGGGATGGTCCTGGCTCGGCGGACTCCCCGGCCCGACCCCGGCGGCCCGGTCCAGATTCTGGTGCTCCCGCTGGCCGGGGACTCCCTCCCGCTCGCGGCCGGCGCCCCCCGGGCGCAGGAGCGGCTGGCCGAGCTGATCGACTGGGTCCCCGGTCTCCGCGCCGCCGATGCCACGGGCGTGGTGCCGGCCGGCGTTTCCTGGGCCGACCTGCCACTCAACGACCTGCTCCGCCGGACCCGGTCGGCCGGCGGGCGCTATCTCCTGGCCGGCAGCCTGGCGCCGGCGGCCGGCGGCGCTCGGGCCCGGCTCACGCTGGATCTGTTCGACGCCGCCACCGGCGACCGCCTGTCCCACGCGGAGGACGAGGCCGACTCGGCCGGGCTCGATCGGCCGATCGGGCGGCTCGCCGCCGGGCTGGTCGGCACGGTGGCCCGGCGCGAGGGGCTCGCCCTCGGCTCGGTGGCGGCGGTGCTGGCCGCGACCAACGTGCTCCCCGCCATGGGCCACCTGCTCCAGGCCAAGACCAGGTTCTGGGCCGGCGACCTCGATGGCGCGGCCGGCGAGCTGGCCACCGCGATCGCGGCCGATTCGGCCTGCGGCCTGGCCTATCTCCGGCTGACCGAGGCCCGCCGCCTGCAGCACGACTCCCCCGCGGCCCTGGCCGCGGTGGAGGCCGGGCTGGCCCGCGCCGACGTGGCGCCGCGCTGGCGCCAGCTGCTGCGGGCCGAGCGCTATCTGGTGCTGGGGTACGGCGACAGCGCCGCCGCCACCTTTCAGAGCGCCGTGCTCGACAATCGCGACGACATCGATGGCTGGCTTGGTCTGGGCGAGTCGCTGGTGCACTACGCGGCCTTCAGCGGGGCCTCGCCCCAGGACGCCCGGCCGGCCTTCGACCGGATGGTCGCGCTCGACAGCAGCTTCGCCCCGCTGTACTACCACCTGGTTGACCTCGCCGTCTACGCCGGCGACAGCGCCGCGGCCGGCGCCGCCCTCCGCCGGCTCCGGAACGACCATCCCTACTGGCCTGCCAAGATCGCGGCGGTGCGGCTCCGGTTCGGGCCGCCGGCGGAGCGTGGCGCGGCCCTGGCCGCGCTTCGGTCGAGCGATCGGCAGGCCATCAGCGAGGCCGCCCTGGCGTGGGCCCACGGCGCGTTCGACCTCGCCCTGGCCGACACGGCGGCCAGCTTTCTGCTCGGCCCGGACCGGGTGCCCGACGACCGGCTGCGCGGGGCTCAGTACCGGTTAGCCATCCGGGCCGCGCTGGGGCGCTGGCGCGAGGGGTTCGCCGGCTGGGACTCGGTCGCCCACACGGCCGTGTTCGATCCCTGGATCGTCTCCGCCGCCCTGGCGGGGCTGCCGGCCGCCGATCGCGCCGCCCCGATGTTCGCCTGGGCCCGGGCCCAGGTCGCCGCCGGCGGGGTGCCGGACTTCAGCCTGCCGCCATGGGACGACCGCCGGCAGGGCTTCGAGGCGCTGGTCTATCGGGCCCTGCTGACGGGCAATGCCGCCGAGACCCGGGAGCTGCTGCGCCGGGTGGAGCAGGCCCCGCCCGCCCCGCCGGCCGAGCCCGCGGCCGACAACCTCCGCTGGACCCTGCGGGCCCGGCTCGCCCTGCTGGCCCGCGACAGCACGGGCGCCGTCACGGCGTTGCAGCGCGCGGTCGCCCGGGTGGCCGAGCCCTACACCGCCAACTACCCGCTGACCGCGCTGGGGCCGCAGCGATGGCTGCTCGGCCGCCTGCTGGCGGCCCGGGGCGATTCGGCGGCCGCCGAGCGCTGGCGCCGATCGTTCCGCCGCTCCTGGGCCGTCGCCGATCTGTTGTACCTGCCCGCGCTCGACTCGCTTGCTTCCTCTCCCTCCAGGAGTGCTCGATGACCAGCACCGGCACCACCGATCTCAGCAGCACCCTCGGCGCCATGGCCCTCGGGACCGACGGCCACCCCCGGGGTCTCACCCCCAAGCTCGAGTCCGTCGGGACCGATCCCGACGAGCGGTTCTACATGCTGGCCACCTTCTGCTTCGACCTGTCCCGCAAGCTCAAGTACATCACCCTGGCGCTGCAGGAGTTCTACAAGGCGTGCCCGCCCGAGTTCGCCAAGCGGATCCGCGACCACGAGCGTTACATCAATCCCAAGCCGGACATGATTTCCTGGGAGGAGATGGCGCGCCGGGCCGAGCAGGTGATGAAGGAGATGTTCGCCGAGGTCCAGAAGACCGGTTACCCCGAGATCCTCAACGAGCTGGCCGACCGGGCCGACTCGCAGCAGGCCAAGTAGGCTTCGACCGGGTCGGCGGGACGGGGCTGGTGCCCCGTCCCGCGTTCGACTACAATGCGCCCACCTCGATCACCGGTCCGATGAGACACTTCCTCGCCATACCCGACTTCTCCCGCGCCGAACTGCACGAGCTGCTCGAGCTGGCTGCCCGGATGAAGCGGGGGCTGTACCGCGAGCGGCCCCTCGCCGGCAAGACGCTGGGGATGATCTTCGCCAAGAGCAGCACCCGCACCCGGGTCTCGTTCGAGGTGGGCGCCTTCCACCTCGGCGGCCACGCGCTGTTTCTCTCCAGCCGCGACATCCAGCTCGGCCGGGGCGAGCCGATCCGCGACACCGCCCGCGTCCTGTCGCGCTACCTCGACGGCATCATGATCCGCACCTTCGATCATGCCGACGTCGAGGAGCTGGCCCGCTACGGCACCGTCCCCGTCATCAACGGCCTCACCGACCTGCTCCATCCCTGCCAGGTGCTGGCCGACCTGCTGACGGTGCAGGAGAGTCTCGGGGGCTGGGAGGGGAAGACGGTCGCCTGGATCGGCGACGGCAACAACATGGCCAACAGCTGGATCAACGCCGCGGGCTCGCTCGGCTTCGAGCTCCGGCTGGCCTGTCCCGAGGGGTACCATCCGGACCAGGCGATCCTCCGCCGCAACCAGGCCACCAGCCGGATCACCGTCACCGCCGACCCGCGCGAGGCGGCCCGGGGCGCCCACGTGGTGACCACCGACGTGTGGGCCTCGATGGGGCAGGAGGCCGAGCAGGAGGTCCGGGCCCGCGCCTTCGCCGGCTACCTGGTGGACGCCGGCCTGATGGCCCTGGCCGACCCGTCCGCCATCTTTCTCCACTGTCTCCCCGCCCACCGGGGCGAGGAAGTGTCGGACGACGTCATCGAAGGTCCCCAGTCCCGGGTGTGGGACGAAGCCGAGAACCGGCTGCACGTGCAGAAGGCCCTGATGGCCACACTGATGGGAGACTGACCCTGATGGCCGCACCGACGGGAGACTGACCCTGACCGCCACCCCCGCGCTCCGGCGCACCGCGCTGTTCGAGCGCCACCACGCCCTCGGCGCCAAGATGGTGCCCTTTGCCGGCTGGGAGATGCCGGTCCAGTACAAGAGCGGCATCCTGGCCGAGCACCATGCGGTCCGGACCGGCGTGGGCGTGTTCGACGTGTCCCACATGGGCGAGTTCGAGGTCACCGGTCCCGACCGGAACGCCTTCGTCAACCGAATCACCAGCAACGATGTCGCCCAGCTCGAGCCGGGCGGCGTGCAGTACTCCGCCCTGCTCACGCCCGAGGGCACCTTCATCGACGACTGCACCGTCTACCGGTTCGACGACAAGCTGATGATCGTGGTCAACGCCTCGAATACCGCGCGGGCGTTCGACCACCTGGTGGCCCAGAAGGGCGGCATCAACATCCGGCTCAAGGACATCTCGGCCGATGTCGGGCTGCTGGCGGTGCAGGGCCCCCGGGCCGAGGCGCTGCTGCAGCCGCTGGCGGGCATGCCCCTGTCCCAGATCAAGTACTACCATTTCGAAGTCGGGAGCGTGGCCGGGGCCCAATGCTTCGTCTCTCGCACCGGCTATACCGGCGAGGACGGCTTCGAGCTCTTTTGCGACACGCAGGACGCACCCGCGCTCTGGGATCGGCTGGTCGCCGCCGCCGACAGCGCAGG
>DATAOR010000370.1:0-4448 GCA_036265635.1 Gemmatimonadales bacterium | reverse complement strand
GACGTCGGATGGTCGCGCGTACCGCTGTGGCCAGGGCGTCGATGGAGAACGGCTTCTGGAGATAGCTCGCCCCCGGCTCGACCAGCCGGCGGCGCGCGACTTCCTCAGCGGAATAGGCCGAGGTGAACAGCACCGGTGTGGCCGGATGGCTCGAGGCGAGCTGTGCCGCCAGGTCGCGACCGCTCATGCCGGGCATTACCAGATCGGTCAGCACCAGGTCAGGTGGGGCCGCCTGGGAGGCGATCAGGTCGAGCGCCTCCCCCGCTGTCCCGGCCGGCCAGCAGGTGTAGCCGAGGGCCTGGAGCGAGCGACAGACGAAGTCGCGAACCAGGTCCTCGTCCTCTACTACCAGAATGGTGCCCACCCCGTCCGCGGCGTGGATGAGGGTGGACGCGGGCGCGGGGCGGGAGGCGGCTTCCACCGCCGGAAAATAGACCTCCACCGTGGTGCCTCGGCCGGGGGCGCTGGTGAGCCGGACGGCGCCGTCGCTCTGCTCCACGATGCCCTGGACCATGGCCAGTCCGAGGCCGGTTCCCTGGCCGACCGGCTTGGTGGTGAAGAACGGCTCAAAGGCGCGGAGCCGGGTCCCCTCGTCCATTCCTAAGCCGGTGTCGGTGACGACCAAAGCGACGTACGGTCCCGCAGCCAGCCGGCGGGCCGACGGTGCCGACTCCGGCGGATGGGCAACCTGTCTGGTCTCGAGGATCATGGTCCCGCCGGCGGGCATGGCATCGCGGGCATTGAGCGCGAGGTTGAGCAGCACCTGCTCGAGCGAGCCCCGGTCGGCCCGGAGTCCCGCCAGCGACGAGGCCAGCTCGAACCGGATCTCCCGGTCCTCGCCCAGGCTCCGACGGAGAATCGGCTCCATCTCGAGGACGACCTGGTTCAGGTCGAGCGTCTCCGGATGGATCACCTGGCGGCGGCTGAAGGCGAGCAGCTGCCGGGTGATGGTCGCGGCCCGCTCCGCGGCGCGCTGGATGTGGAGCAGGTCGGGCCGGTCGGTCTGGCGACGGTCCAGTCCGGCCAGCAGCAGGGCGGTGTACCCCAATACGGCCTGCATCATGTTATTGACCTCGTGGGCCACACCACCGGCCAGCTGGCCGACCGCGTCCATGCGCTGGGCCTCGACCAGGTTGGCTTCCGCCGTCTTGCGCTCAGTCACGTCTACCGCGGCGCCGGCCAGGTATTCGGGGTCGCCCGAGGGCCCCCGGACGACCTGGCCGTGGTCGGACAGCCAGCGCACCGTGCCATCCGGCCAGACCACCCGGAATTCGACGTCCATGTTCTGGCCGGTGGCGATCGAATGGCGGAAGCCCTGGGCGACCCGCTCGCGGTCCTCCTGATGGACTCGCTGGACGAACTGCTCGAGGGATTCGACCCGCTCGTCGTGGCCGAGGCCGAGGAGCGGCCCCATCGACTGGTCGGTGTGCTGGCGGTTGGTCGCGATGTGAAAGGTCCAGATGCCCATCCGAGCTGCCTGCAAGGCCACCCGAAGCCGCGCCTCGCTCTCGGCCAGCGCCTCTGACGCCCTGCGCTCATCGGTCCGGTCGCGGAAAACCTTGCTGAAGCCGATCAGCTGACCGTCGGCGTCCCGCATGCCGGTGGTGAGGCCGGTGGCGAAGAATCGGGAACCGTCCTTCCTGATCAGCCAGCGGTCGTCGGACGCCTGCCCCCGCTCGGCGGCCTCGCGCAGCTCCCGCTGCGGCACGCCGGCGGCGCGGTCTTCCGGCGTGAAGATCCGGTCGGCGGGAAGCCCCAGCCATTCGTGCTCGCGGTAGCCGAGCAGGCGCTCCACTCCTTCGTTCCAGGTGCGGTTGCGGCCGGCTTCGTCCAGCATGAAGATGGCGAAGCCTTCGACCTGTACGACCAGCTGGCGGAACTGCTCCGCCTCGCTGAGATGGGCTCCAGTCGTCTCGCCGGTTACGGGACTCACGGGCTGCTTCCCGCTACTCGGGGACGGGGCCACTCCGCGGCTCGCGGACGAGGCCTTTCCGCTCCCTCGCCGCCCCAGCAGCCACCCCAGGGCCAGGGCGGCGACGACGGCCGCGCCCCGGATCAGCGGCGGCACGGACCCACCTTCCCCCGGCCGGGCCTTCTCGGCGGCCATGCCCTCACGGCTCCTCCCCAAGTCCGGACCGGGCTTGCCTGCCCGGCTCCCCTCATCAGTAGCGCCCGGATGGCAGGCCAAGCCGTGACGGCAGCCACAGGTGAGGGCGCCTTCGGGAGATCCGTGGTGGTCGGCGGGTCCGGGGGAGGTCTTGCGTGCCGTTGTCCCGGCTCGGTCGGTCAGGTGGAGGGTAACCATGGTGCATGGTCATCATGCGGGCCCAAGGGACCGTCTGCCGCCTGGAATTCGACCGCAAGAAGCGGAGTGCTGAAGTGGCGCCCGGACGCTAGACTCCAGTTCAGGACATCGGAGACATCACCGCGGGCGAAAGGACCCGGACATGACACAGTCGGCCAAGGACGTGGAGCTGGCGGCCGCGACGCAGCGCGACCCGCGGTGGCCCGCGGTCGTGGCCCGCTCGCCGGATGCCGACGGCAGCTTCGTGTATTCGGTGCGCACTACCGGCGTGTACTGCCGGCCATCGTGCGGGGCGCGCCGGGCCAGACCCGAAAACGTCCAGTTCCATCCCGGTCCGGCGGAGGCCGAGCAGGCCGGCTTCCGTCCCTGCCGCCGCTGCCGGCCCGACCAGCCCTCGCGGGCGGCGCGGCACGCGGGGCTGGTGGTGGCGGCCTGCCGAGCGATCGAGACGGCCGAAACGGCTCCCACGCTCGACGCCCTGGCATCGGAGGCAGGCATGAGCCCGTTCCATTTCCATCGCGTCTTCAAGGCCATCACCGGCCTGACACCCAAGGCCTACGCCACCGCTCACCGTGGCCGGCGGGTGAGGGCCGAGCTGGCCAAGCGCGGCCGGGTCAGCGCCGCCATCTACGATGCCGGCTACGCCTCGAGTGGCCGGTTCTACGGCGAGGCCGGCGAGCAGCTGGGCATGCGCCCCGCGGAATACCGCGAGGGCGGGCTCAACGCCGAGATCCGGTTCGCCATCGGAGAGTGCTCGCTGGGGGCCATCCTGGTGGCCCGGAGCGCGCGCGGCGTCTGCGCCATCCACCTGGGCGACGACCCGGAGGTCCTGGTGCGCGAGCTGGAGGACCGCTTCCCCCATGCCAGCTTGATCGGCGGCGATCCCGACTTCGAGGCCCTGGTGGCCCGGGTGGTCGGTCTGGTCGAGGCCCCCGGCGTCGGGGCCGACCTGCCGCTCGACGTGCGGGGGACCGCCTTCCAGCAGCGGGTGTGGCGAGCGCTGCGGGAGATCCCCGCGGGCAGCACGGCCAGCTACACCGAGATCGCCAGACGGATCGGCGCCCCCACGGCGGTGCGCGCGGTGGCTCGGGCCTGTGCCGCCAACCCGCTGGCCGTGGCCATCCCGTGCCACCGGGTGGTGCGCACCGATGGCGGGCTATCGGGCTACCGCTGGGGAATCGCCCGCAAGCGGGCCCTGTTGGGACGGGAGCGGACCGAGCGGGCGGAAGCATGACGGGCATGCTGTCGGCACCACCGGCCATGGCCGACCTCTCGGCGATCGACTGGGAGTCGGTCGCTCGCGACCTCGACGCCCAGGGCAGCGCGGTGCTCTCGGGCCTGGTCCCGCCCGAGGCATGCCGGACGCTGGCGGCGCGGTACCAGGACCCGGTGGGCTTTCGCAGCCGCGTGGTGATGAGCCGGCATGGCTTCGGCCGGGGCGAGTACCGGTACTTCGACTACCCCCTGCCCGAGCCGGTGGCGGCGGTCCGATCGGCGGTCTACGCCAGGCTGGCTCCGATCGCCAACCGGTGGAACGAGGCGATGGGCCTGCCGGTCCGGTATCCGGCGGCCCATGCGGACTTCCTGGCCCGCTGCCAGGCAGCCGGCCAGCGGAAGCCGACCCCGCTGCTGCTGCAGTACGAACCGGACGACTACAACTGTCTCCACCAGGACCTCTACGGCGAGCATGTCTTTCCGCTCCAGCTCGCCATCCTGTTGTCGCGCCCCGGGACCGACTTCACCGGCGGAGAGTTCGTGATGACCGAGCAGCAGCCGCGGATGCAGTCGCGGGTCGAGGTCATCCCGCTCGGCCAGGGCGATGGCGTCGTGTTCGCCGTGCACCACCGGCCGGTGCAGGGCCGCCGCGGCGTCTATCGGGTGAACCTCCGTCACGGAGTCAGTCGGGTGCGGTCCGGGCGGCGACACACGATGGGGATCATCTTCCACGACGCCGAGTGAGCCGGCGCGCAGACCGCGCGCCGGCCAACGCCGGTCAGGGCCGCGCCAGCTTCCGCTGCGGGTCGTCCTGCGGATTGACGTACGTCATGGCGAACGGCCCCATGGCGGTGACTTCCACTACCGTGGCTCCCTTGGCCAGGGCAAAGTGGTGGTGACCCGCCGGCACGTTGCCCTCCTGGCCGGC
>DATAOR010000369.1:0-24587 GCA_036265635.1 Gemmatimonadales bacterium | reverse complement strand
ACCCCCACCCGCCTCGAACTTCAACCCCTTCACTCGCTTCAACAGCCCCTGCGCAATCGCCGAGAACGACGGCAACGGAAAGCCCCCGATCATCACGTTCGGCGACCCGTTGAGGATCATCCCGGGCGTCCCCGTAGGAATGATGGCCGGCTGATCCGTTCCGATCGTCTTGGTCATCGCCGCCGCCGCGGCATCCGCCGCCGCCTGCGCGGCCATCATGGCCACGCTGAGCCCGATCGCCGACGCCATCGCGGCGTCGTCATTGGCCTCGGCCTCGGCGAACGAGGAGGCGATCGAGCTCGCCTGCGCCACCATCCCGGTGACGCCCGCCACCTTGGCCGCGGCCCCCGCCACCTTGCCCGCCGCACCCGCGACCTTGCCCACCTTGCTGGCAATGCCTGCCAGCTTCCCGAGCTTGATGGTCATCTTGGGCGAGGGCACGTTGAAGCAGTGCATGGTGATGTCGATCCCCGACCTCGCCGCCCGGGAGCCCCCGATATAGACGTTGGAGGAGCCGGTCACGATCTGGTACAAGGCCGACAGCGGGGGCACGACCCCGCAGCAGGTGGGGTTCAATCCGTAGTCCCCGCAGCGCGCCGTCGGTTTGCTGTTGATCAGGACCGTGAGGTTCGTGCCCAGCATGATCGGGCCAAGCGGCGGCAGCGGGGTGGGAGGCACCGGCGGAGGCCCGCTAGGCGGGTGCTTGACGTGCGCGTGCGGGATGCCGAGCGCGATATTGGTCAGAGTCGCCGCGGGGAATGGGCCGATCGCCTTGGCCAGACCGCTCACCAACTCCGACATCTTCGCGTCGGCCGCCGCACCGGCCGCACCGAAGCCGGCCGACAGCGGGTCGGCGATCTTGCTGGTAATGGAGGCGGCCGTTTGCGCGGCCGAGTTCATGGCCTGAGCGGTCTCGTTCGCCTTCTTCAGGCCTGCGGCGATCGCTTGTTTGGTATTCGGCGGTGGCACCGGCTCGACCGGAGCCGGCGGAGGCACCGGCGGCTTCGCCGGCAGAGGGGTGCTGGTCTCCTGCTGCGTGCGCGCGTGCTTGTCGCGCTCGACCTTGTTGAACGCGTAGCTCTCGGGGTCGCGGATGTTGGCGATGTTATACTCGAGCTCCCCGTAACCACCGACCGCCCCCATGCTAGGCGCTCCACTCGGCGCTGAACTGCGCCAGCTCCTGATGCATGCCAAGGGCATGGTAGCCGCGCCTGAGATGATCCAGCACCCGCGGTAGCCGTTCCTTCATGTCGAACACCTTGCAGATGAGCGCGCTCTCATACCAGGAGTCGACGGCACGGTCGTACGCCTGGAGCCGCTCCTGGCTCAGCCCCTGCCACTCGAGCGCCTCGGCCAGGCCATTCTCCTCGATCATGGCGCGCTTGAAGGCCACCAGCTCGGAGTAGTGCTCTTCCGCCTCGCCGAATCGCTGCTGCTGGAAGGCAATCGCCGCGAGATGCTGAACGACGGTGGCCTGTAGCATCGGGCTGCCGTCCTTGCCCGCCGGCACCAGGGCGCATCGGTACCAGTGCAGCGCCTCCTTCAGGTTCCCCTCGCGGCGAGCGATATCACCCAGGCCGCAGATGATGAGCGCCTCCATCGACGCGATCTCGGCCCACTGAAAGAACGCCAGCGACTTGAGGAACCGTCCGATAGCCTTCGACATCCGGCCATAGGCCAGGTCGAGGTAGCCGAGCTGCACCTCGGCCTGCATTCGGTCGCCGATCGGGGCCTTCGGGTCGCCGGCCGTCGCCTGGAGCTCGGACTCGTGGGCATCGGGGGGGATGGCGAATGGCCGGACGCGTACACGCGGAGACCGGGCCAGCGGGGACGTCTCCAGGTGGAAGCTCGCCGGAACGCGCGCGACGATACGCCCGCCCCGCATCCACGGACGGATATCCGGGTCGGGCAGGAGCGTCGCCAGCAGCTTCAGGTAGCTCGCGGCGTTGGTGATCCCGCCCGGCCCCATCCCCCAGACGTAATGCTGGCCGACGCGGACGTCGATGAGTCCGTGTCCGTACTCCAGGCCGGCTTGCAGACGTGCAGCCGGCGGACGGGTCCGGTCGGTGAAGGCGTCGGGCAGCGGCGGCAGCTTGGCGTCGTCCGGCGCCGACTCATTGGTCAGCCGGTGCTCCTCCCCGAGTTGCAGCGCCAGGCTATCGACGAATGAGGCCGGCGCGTCGAAATCCTCGGCGAAGAGCAGAAAGAGGTCGGTGCCGGACTCGCGATCGAGATCGCGGAGCGCCTTCATCAGCAGCGGAACATCCGTGTCTTCGCAGGGCACCACCAGAAGGAGGTCGTCCCGCTGCTTGACGAACTCTCGGATGGTAGCCAGGAGCTGTTCGAAGAGCTTGCGCACGCCCGCCTCAGTTGATCTTGACGACCGCCCCGGTGATCTCGTGCTGGCCGGTGGCTCCGGAACTGATGGCGGCCCCGCTGATGGCCACCTTCGACGCATCCGTCGCCACCGTCTGGTTGCCGGTGCCGAACTTGGCCTCAGTGCTGCCGGCGATGCTGGTCTTGGCACTCGACACTCCCACCTCGTCCTTCCCGATGATGGTGATCTTCGAGCCGGTCAGCGAGATCGCACCGTTCGACTCCATCACCAGCTGGCTGCCACCGGTGACCAGCGTGATCTTGGTGTCGGAGTCGATGTAGATGTCCTTGTTCGCCTTGATCGACACCTTGTCGGTGACCTTCGAGTCCCAGATGTTCTCGAAGTTCTGGGTTACCGCCCCTTTCACGTGATAGCTGGCCGTGCCCGCCTTCACGTCGTGCGTCAGGTTGCCTTCAGTGACGGTGATCTTCGCGTTCTTCTTGATCGTTTCCGTGAAGTCGTTGTTGACCGTATTGGTCTGGTCGTGCTGCACCGTCGTGCTCATGTCGTACTGCGAGTGGATGGTGATCTTCTCCTTCCCCGCCGTGTCGTCCATCGACATCTCGTTGTAGCCCTTGCCCTTGTGCGTGTTGGAGCGGAGCCCGCTCACCACGCCCCCCTTGCCCGGATCGTACGGCGGCGTCTGCTCGGCATTGTACACCCGCCCGGTGATGATCGGCTGATCGGGATCGCCCTCGAGAAACTCGACGATCACCTCCTGCCCGATCCGCGGCACCGACAGCGAGCCCCAACCCTTCCCCGCCCACGGCTGCGACACCCGGATCCAGCACGAGCTGTTCTCGTCCTTCTTGCCCAGCCGGTCCCAGTAGAACTGGACCTTGACCCGGCCGTGCTTGTCGGTCCAGATCTCCTCCCCCGCCTTGCCCACCACCAGCGCGGTCTGGGTCCCCCAGATCCGCGGCTTGGGCGCCGTGCGGAGCGGCCGGAACGGCACCGAATGCGGAATGGCCAGGAAGTCGTTGCGATAGTCGAACGGGGCCGACTCCCAGCTGCGGTAGTCGCCCGCCCGGGCGCTGTGCCGGACCTCCAGCAGCAGGTAGGCCTGGTTGGCGTCCTTCCGGTAATGATCCTTGAGATCGAAGCGGTAGCCGGTCTGGAAGGTACGGCAGGTGCCGGCACCGCGGACTTGCCGCTGGCGGGCCTCCTCCGCCTCCAGCTGCAGCCGGGCCAGCCGATCCCCGTCGTCCAGTGCCGTGTAGCGGCCCGGGTAGGCGTAGTGCTCTTCGGGCTGTGCCCCGACCACCGCGCTCTCGAGCTGCAGCGACGGCTGCTCGTAGTCGTAGTCCCGGAGCGTCACCTTGCCGGTGTGGACCGCATCCTGGGTCTCCCACGCGGTGACCACGTCCTCCTTCTGCCACTGGCCCGCCTCCGAGGCCATCCGCGCCTTGGACTGGCCCGGGCACGGCTTTACCGCGCCGTTGTCGTCGGCCAGCGTCAGCATGTGCTTGCTGCCGGTGTGCTCGAAGAAGTAGAAGATCCCCTCTTCCTCCAGCAGCCGGGCGATGAAGTTGAGGTGGCTTTCCCGATACTGGACGCAGAACAGCCGCTTGGGATGTGGCTTGACCAGCTTGAGCTGCCAGTCCGAGTAGCCCGAGTCCTTGAAGATCTGGGTCACGATGTCGGGCACCGTCAGGTTCTGGAAGATCCGGCAGTCGCTCGAGAGGGACAGGAACCAGAGCCACGGCACGATCTCGGCCCGGTATTCGGTGAGCCCCTCGCTCTGCCCCAGCTGGGCAAAGCTCCGCACCAGCCCGTGAACGAACCGCTCGCCCTGCCCGTCCAGCGTCTTGATGGTCACCGCCATCGGCGTCCTCAGGACGTCCGCCGCCGCGATCGCCGGGTCCTCCGACAGCAGGTCGAGCGTGTAGCCGTAGGGCGAGGAGACCGCCTCGTCACCCGCAAAGCCTTCGAGCAGGAGCACGTCCTCGCCCAAGGTCGTATCGACCCGCATGGGACGGTTCTGCTGAGAGAACTTCGCCATCCGCTGCCTCGACTACGAAGAGAGAGCTGCCGTCATCGCTGGTGCCGCGGGCCGCCTCGCGGGGTCCTCCGCCACCGAGTACTCGAACCCGCCATCCGCCCCGATCCCTACCCGGATCCCCGCCGGCTTGTTCCCCGCCGCGATCCGCTCGAGCAGCAGCCGCGACACCTCGGGCAGCAGCGTGTTGGTCAGGATGTTGTCCACGTTCCGTGCCCCGCTCTCGACCTCGGTGCACCGCCGGGCCACCTCGTCGACCAGCGCGTCGTCGTAGCTCAGCTCGACCCGGTGGGTCTCCCGGATCCGCCGCTGGATCTTGCCCAGCTTGAGCAGGATGATGCGCTTGAGCGCCTCGTCCCGGATCGGGAAGTAGGGGATCAGGACCATCCGGCCCAGGAACGCCGGCTTGAAGGTCTTGTCCAGCTCGGGCTTGAGCGCCTTCACCAGGCCGTCCGCCGCCGGCATCGTCTCCGGGTCGGCGCACAGCTTGGCCAGGGTGTCGGTGCCCGCGTTGGTGGTCAGGATGATGATGGTGTTCCGGAAGTCGATCTGCCGGCCCTCGCCGTCGTCCATCACGCCCTTGTCGAACACCTGGAAGAACAGCTCCAGCACGTCGGGATGGGCCTTCTCCACCTCGTCCAGCAGCACCACGGCGTACGGCCGGCGGCGGACCGCCTCGGTCAGCACCCCGCCCTCGCCGTAGCCGACGTAGCCGGGCGGCGACCCCTTGAGGGTGGAGACGGTGTGCGGCTCCTGAAACTCCGACATGTTGATCGTGATGACGTTGCGCTCGCCGCCGTAGAGCAGGTCCGACAGCGCCAGCGCGGTCTCCGTCTTGCCCACGCCGCTCGGGCCCACCAGCATGAACACCCCCACCGGCTTGTTGGGATCCTCGATGCCCGCTCGCGACGTCCGGATCCGCCGGCTGATGGCCTCGAGCGCGTGGCCCTGGCCGATGATCCGGGACCCCAGCGTATGCTCCAGCCGGAGCACGGTACCGAGCTCGTCGCGCAGCATCTTGCCGACGGGGATGCCGGTCCATCCCGAGATGACCTCGCCCACGATGCCGGCGTCGACGCAGACCCGGACCAGCGGCGACTCCCCCTGCATCGCGTCCAGCTCGGCCGTGAGCGCCGCCAGCTCGGCCCGGAGCACGGCGGGCTCGGTGGCCGCGTCGGGCGGCGTGCCGTTGCCGGCCGAGCCGCCGGCCGCCGGGGCCCCGGCCGGCGCGCCGTTCCCCCCGGCGGCCGGCGTGGCCGAAGGCGCTGCCGCCCCCGCCGACTGCTCGAGCTGCCCGCGGAGCTCGCGGATCCGGCCGACCAGCTCGCGCTCGTGGTTCCACCGCTCGGTCAGCGCGGCGAGCCGCGCCTCGGTCTCGGTCCGGAGCGCCGCGATCGCCTGGAGCCGCTCGGAGTGGTCCGCTCCCACGGCGCCCTCACGCTCCAGCACGCGGCGCTGCACCTCGAGGTCGTCGAGCAGCCGCTGGGCGTCCTCGACTGCCGGCGGCGTGGCCGACTGGCCCAGCGCCAGCCGGGCACAGGCCGTGTCGAGCACGCTCACCGCCTTGTCGGGCAGCTGGCGGTCGGCCAGGTAGCGGTGGCTCAGCCGCACGGCGGCATCGAGCCCGTCGTCCAGGATCCGCACCAGGTGATGCTGCTCCAGCGCCGGGGCGACGCCCCGCATCATCAGGAGACAGACGTCCTCTGACGGCTCGGCCACCTTGACCAGCTGGAACCGGCGGGCCAGGGCCGGGTCCTTCTCGAAATACTTCTTGTACTCCGACCAAGTCGTGGCCGCGATGGTGCGGAGCTCGCCCCGCGCGAGCGCCGGCTTGAGCAGGTTGGCCGCGTCGCCCTGACCGGCCTGGCCGCCCGCCCCGATCATGGTGTGGGCCTCGTCGATGAACAGGATGATCGGGGTGGGGCTGGAGCGGACTTCCTCGATCAGCCCCTTCAGCCGGTTCTCGAACTCGCCCTTCACGCCGGCGCCCGCCTGGAGCAGGGCCAGGTCGAGGGTACGGAGCGTCACGTTCTTGAGCGGAGGCGGGACGTCGCCGTTGGCGATCCGGACCGCGAAGCCTTCCACCACGGCCGTCTTCCCCACCCCGGCCTCACCCACCAGGATGGGATTGTTCTGCCGCCGCCGGGTGAGGATGTCCACCACCTGGCGGACCTCGAAGTCGCGGCCCAGCACCGGGTCGATCCGTCCCTGGCGGGCCCGCTCGGTCAGGTTGACGGTGTACTGGTCGAGGTTGGGGGTCTTGCCGCCGTGCCGCGGCGCCCCGGTCCCGCCGTCGCTCACGGCCGCCTCGGCCGCGCCCGACTCCTCCACCGAGCTCGCCACGATGGCCGCGAAGTCGTTCCGCAGGCTCTCGGCCGGGATCTTCTGCAGCTCCTTGCTCACGTCCCGGAGCAGGCGGGCCAGCTCGTCGTCGCTCACCAGCGCCAGCAGCGCGTGGCCCGTCCGGATGCGTCCGGCGCCGTAGTTCACCGAGCCGATGCTCCAACCTTCCGCCAGCATCCGGACCAGCGACGGGCTGAGCGACGGGCTCCGGGCGTTCCCCGACTTGAGCCGGTCCAGGCTCCGGGTCAGCTCGCCGGCCAGCCGGCTCCGGTCGATGCCGTAGTGCTTGAGGATGAGGGCGACGTCACCACCGCTCCGGTCCAGCGCTTTCATCAGGAAGTGCTCGATCTCGACGTCGTAGTGCGTTCGAGACAGGCACAGCCCGGCCGCCGCCTCGAGATCGGCCCGAGTCTCGTCGTTCAGCTTGGCGATCAGGGCGCGCAGGTTGAGGTTCATGAGACCCCTCCGCTCTCAGAGCGTGAGTACGGTATCGTCCGGATCGCGGCCGAACGGCCGCGACCGCATCCAGGTGCACCAGCCGAGCGGCGTGCCCGGCCCGTCGCCGCCGAGCACGCAACCGGGCACCTCGTCGCGCGCCAGGATCAGCTGGACCTCGAAGTCGACCTGGTCCCCGCTGAAGAACCGGGTCAGCGTCCGGAGCGGCTCATGGGCGCTGGCGCCGGGCAGGAACTGATCGTACTGCCGGCGGGTCAGCGGGCCGATCCGGAGCCGGACCCGGGCCTGGGGGTCCCACACCTCGTCGCCCACCACCGCCCCCCAGCCGAGCTGCTCCGAGGCATCGTCCTCCTGGCCCACGGCGCACTGGGTCTCGGGTGCCAGCCGATACCATCCGCCGACGAACTGCTCCACCTCGACCGGGACCCCGAAGTAGTCGGCGACGAGCTGCTGCAGCGCCGCCGCCGACCGCTGCCCGGGCCCGAGCAGGCCGGCGTAGAACAGCAGGGCCTCGTCCCGGATGCCGAGCCGGCGCTGAAGGCCCTCGACCCCCAGGCCGATGAGATCCTTCAGGTGCTGGGTCAACAGGTCGCGCCGGTCGCGCTCGTGGGCCACCTCGAAGCGGTACTTCTCCCACGCCCGGTAGAACAGGGAGATGATCCGGTGGTGGAACAGGTCGAGAAAGCTGCGCAGGGTGGTGTCCCGGGCGCGGACGCGCGCGGCGACCAGCTCGCTGTAGGAGTACGGCAGGACACCCTCGGGCCCGGTCAGTCCCATGAAGGTGACCGCCATGCGGGCCTGCCCGCCGCCCGGGGGCAGCTCCAGCGAGTGGATCTCGCTGGCGGGAAAGGCGATGTCCGGCAGGACCGAGAACCGGACGATCTCGTCTCCGGGCTCGCCGAAGTGACCCACCGGCGACCGGTGCGCGAGCAGGCGTTCCAGGGTCCGGACCGCCTGGAAGAACTCGAACCCCGTGGCCCGATCCCGCAGCTCCGCCTCCAGCCCGGGCTGCGGCGACGGTCGCGCGCCCTCGGCCGAGGCCGCAGCGGGATCGGGGCGGGTTAGAGGAGCGGCTTCCATCCCGCCCTCGGTGCCCACTCGCGGACCAGCCGCTTGCGCTGCTGGCTTCGGGCCGCCAGCACGCTGAAGCTGTTCAGCGAGGCGTACAGCCCGAGAAAGTGCTCCAACACGCTGGCGAAGAGGTAGAGACCGGCGCCGGCGAACTGGCTCTCGTCGAATTCGATCTCGACCCGGCGGCCACGGGCGAAGCTGACGCCGTACTCGCCCACCACCCGGGCGAAGTGGGGCTCGCTCCGGACCGCCGTGATCGCCTCGATCTGCCGGTCGCCCGCGGTCGCCTCGCCGAAGTTGTGGAGCCGCAGCAGCTCTCGCAGGGCGTCGGTGCCGCCGTCCACCAGGCTCAGGTAGTTGAGCGAGAGCTGCGAGATCAACCGCCAGAGCTGCGGCTTGCCCAGCGGCGGCTGGATCGCCTCCGTTGGCTTCACCAGGGCGGTGATCTTCTTGACCGGGCCGCCGCCGGGCAGCTCGAAGTCCCCGGCCTCGTCGCCGAACGGCAGCCGGCTGGGCAGGTCGCCGTTGAAGCAGGTGAGCCGGGCCGTGACGGCGTCGAGGTCGGGGTGGGCGATCCGGCTCGACAAGTCGACGAACGAGAGATAGACGTCGGTCCCCTTGTCGGCCCGCCAGCCGGCCGGCCGACGCTTGGCATACCAGAACAGCTCTCGCTCGGTCCGGTCGGAGCCGTGCCGGTACGAGTAGAACGGCTCGAACCGAAGCGGCTCGGGCGAGCCCGGGGTGATGCCGACCACCTCGTCCACCGAGAAGATCTCGGTGGTGAGCGCCCGGCGGGCATCGGCGGTGATCTTGTACTCGTGCTTGTGCTGGTCGAGCAGGATCGGCTCGGACGTCTGGGGGAACAGATTGATCACCGGCGTGCAGCCAAGCCGCACCGTCCGGGCCGTCACTCCGGTCTCGAGCACCGCCCGGCGCTCGCTCAGCTCGTAGGGCGAGATCAGCACCACGAACTCGGCCCGGTCGCCGTAGCCGGCCGCGCGCAGCGCCTCGAAGCCCGACAGATCGAAGAACAGGAACTTGTCGGGGAAGGCGAAGTACTCCTGCAGCAGCCGGTAGGCCAAGAGCGAGCGGCCCGGGTAGGGCAGCATCCCCTCGTGCTCGCCGAAGCCTGCCGGCCGGAGCGCGCCGGCCGGCAGGAGGATCGGTTTCCGCCGGCTGCCGGGCGTCGGGTCCCGCACCAGGACCCGCACGCAGTTGTTGCACAGCAGCTCGTACAGGGTGAAGGCCAGCCCGCTCTCGCCGCTCAGGTGGAACCGGAGGCTGTCGAGCTCGAGCTTGTCGAAGGTGATCTCGGGCAGGCACTTGAGCTCGAGCCGGAATGCCGCCGTGGCGGCCGAGTCCTTGACCGGTGGATGCAGCCGGTCGGGCGTGCTCCACGACGCCGCCGCCACCGTCAGGGGCCAGAGCACCGTGTCGTAGCAGCTCCGGAACTTGCAGGGCACGCCCCCGACCGGACGGGAGTAGAGCAGTGTGTCGCGGGGGATCCGGAACCCGGTCGTCAGCTTGCCCTGGTCGGGATCGAGCTGGAACTCGACCAGCGACATCGAGGGCACCGGCCGGATGTAATGCGGGTAGACGACGTTGAGGAACGATTCGCTGATCTCGGGAAAGTCGTCGTCGATCTTGAGATGGACCCGGGCGGCCAGGAAGGCGAATCCCTCGAGCAGCCGCTCGACATGGGGATCCTCGCACTTGTCCCGCTCGAGCTGGAGCCGCCCCGCCACCTTGGGGTATCGTCCCGCGAATTCCGCACCCATGCGGCGGAGGTAGGTCAGCTCCCGCTCGTAGTAGTACAGCAGATCGTCACGCACCGCCGCCGCCCTTCACGTGATACTCGCCGCTGGCGATCTCGAGCACGGTATCGAACGCCACCTGCTCGGGATTGGGCTCCATCCGCAGCAGCGCCTCGATCAGGAAGCGGAGCTGGCGCCGGTTGTCCGCCTCGGTCTCCGCCAGGGTGACCCGCACCCCGGCCAGGCGGGGCTCGTGCAGGGCCAGGGTCTCCTCGATCCGGCGGACCAGCCGAGTCCGGGTATCCCGTGCGTCGCGCCCGAGCGAGGTGATGTCGGGGAAGCCATAGTGGTAGAGCGAGCGGTTCAGCTCCTCGTAGGCCTCGGGCGCCGGCTCCGCGATCCGCCGGGTGTTGAGCAGCCACTCCAGGTCACGCCGCACGGCGATCTTGAGATCGCGCACCGAGTCGGTCCAGCTGGGCGGCACCTCGGCGGTGTCCCGCGGGCGCTCGTCGATCAGCCGGTCCAGCACCGATCCGCGGACCGATCGGTCAAGCCCGGGATGCTTCATGCGCCGGGACGCGCCAGCGTCATGGCCTGGAGCGGATCGAGGCTGCAGATCCGGGGGTACAGGCTGGCCAGGCTGTGATCGCCGGCGGGCTCGTCGGGATGCTTCTGGAGACAGCGGTAGAGCAGCGCCATCGGCTCGGCCACGTGGGGCCCGGCTTCCCATTGCGCCAGCCCGTGGCCGTCGATCAGGGCCAGCAGCTCGAGCAGAATGGGGACGGCGATCTGCTCCATGCCGGCGTCCACCATGATCCGGGCGATCTGAGTGCGGCGGAGAAACCGGGCCCGGGCGCTTCGTTCCTTGGCCACCTCGTCCATCAGCAACTCGATGGCCCGCTCGGGTCGGCCGGCGGCGACCTCGGCCGTGGCCCGCTCGAGCACCGGATCGGCCGGCCGGGCACCGTTGGTGGCCGGCAGCGACAGCGGCCGCCCGGTCGAGGCCCCGGTGGTCTCCGCGCCGGCCTCACCGCCGAACTTCATGTCTCGAAGCCACTGCTGGGTTTCCCGGCTCGCCGCCGGCATGTCGTCCATGAGCGTCATCTCGACCAGTCCGGGCAGGTCCTGCAACAGGGCGGCGAGCTCGCCTGCCATGGCCCGCGCCACTTGGTGGTAGCGATCGCCCAGGCCGGCGCAGGCGCTCAGACTGTACCGCTGGAGATCGAGCCAGCCCCGGCCGGCCGGCGTGCCCATCACCTGCTCGGCGGCCTCCAGCAGTTGGTCCCAGCGGGACTCGAGCAGCAGCCGGCGCAGCCGGGTGCGCGCTTCGGGGGCAGGCGCTTCGAGCAACCGGGGATCCACCCCGTCGCCATCGGCCCGGATCTCGCCCCAGCGGAGCCCGCGGAGAATGAGGTAGGACGCCGGGTTGTGCGGCTCGGTCCGGCGGAGGAATTGCGCGGCCGAAACGGCCCGGGCGGCCGCCTCGTGGCGGTCGGCCGGCTCGGCGGCGAGGCCCAGTCCGGCGCTCGGCCTGACTCGGCCCGGCGTGGCGGTCGCGTCACCACCGGGGTCCCGCTGCGCGGCCGGGGCCGGCGTCGCCTCGGGCGGGTCGGGCTCGGCCTGCAGCTTCATCGCCAGCAGCTGCCCCAGGACGTGCCGCACCTCCTCCAGCCCCTCGAGCAGGCGGCGGTAATTGGGCGCGGCCTCGGCGAACTTCTGCCGGCTCAGGCTGTCGAGCGCCTCGAGCGCCGCCAGGCTGGCCTCGAGGTCGGCGGCGGCGGCCTTGTACCAGCTCTTGGGCGTGGCGGCGAAGGCCTTGTCGAACTCCTCCGCCGGAATCTTTCCCTCGTCCAGGGCCTGCTGGCGGATCTGGAGCTTCTTGGGGTCGCCGCCAGCGTCGGCCTCGGCCCCGACGGTGCGGGACTCGCGGTAGCGGTAGTAGTCGTAGCCGCTGGCCGTGAGGGGAACCGCGCGCACCAGCGGCGCCAGCGACAGGGCGACCCAGGCCAGCGGCGCCGCCCGGAGCTCGGCGTCGCCGTCTTCGAGCGGAGGGTACAGGTCGTCCCAGAAGTCGCGCAGCAGCCCCGCCAGCAGCTCCAGCCCGTCCCGGAGCCCGGCGAACCCTTCCCGCCGGAGCTGGGCCTCGGTCAGCCAGGCGGCGAGCTGGAGATCCTTGGTCCGGGAGGCCAGCGCATCACCAGCCAGCTTGGCCACCAGGCCGAAGTCGGCCGCCTTGCGGGGACGCTCCCAGTCACCCAGGGGGCCGGTGTCGTCCTCGGTGCGGGCATCCTTGATCTTGTCGTACAGGGGATCGTACCGAAGATCGATGCCGGCCGGGCTGGACCCGGGAATCGGCTGGAGCAGATCGCTGCGGAGCGGCATGCCAGGCTCAGGTGACGCCGACGGGCGCCGGCACGATATCGAGCTCACGCACCTCGAGGATGGGGAACTCCTCGCCGTCCACCAGCAGCAGCTTCTGGCCGACCGGCGCCTCACCGCCGCCCTCGAGCGGCTGCCACTCGGTGGCCCGACCCAGCCGGACCGCCTCGTCCGGGTGTTCGGCGGAGCGCGGCGCCAGCGCGGGCACCAGCACCTCGCCCAGCTCGAGCCCCTGGAAATCGGGGGCCGTCCGGATGGCGGCAGGAATCCAGAGCAGGTCGCGGAGCCGGGCCGGTGGCCGGACCCGCACCGAGGCGATCTGAGCCAGCGGAATCCAGGTATACTGCCCGGCCGCGAACAGCTCGAGCCGGGCCCCGATCCGCGGATCGGCGTCGCTCAGGGCTTGGAACGCCTTGCCGTTGAGCCGGCCGGCCACCGGCGGCGGCGGGGGGCCGGCGGGATAGTCACCGCCGGTGAACATGGTCTGGCGCACGCGCTCCGCGTGGAGCGCGCTGCGGTAGAGCAGCGTCCCCATGGCGGCCTCGTGGCCCCCCTGCGCCAGGACGTCGAGCTGCTTGTCGGCGCGGTCGAACTGCCCCGCGAAGCAGAGCAGCTCGAACAGAAACGTGCGGCGCCGCGCGTCGGTCGGGTTGTCCCGGACCTCCGCGCTCAGCGCCGTCACCGCGTCGTTCAATCGCCCGGCCCGGAACAACTCGTGGGGAGTCATTGCGGTCCGGCGGCGGCCATCAGGCCGACACCGCCGTCAGATCCCAGGCGCCCACGGCCGGACTCCCCTTGGAGCCGTCCTTGTTCTGCGGCGTGTAGGTGATCGCCACCTTGCCGAACGAGAAGGACACGCTCTCCGTCGGGGTGTCGTCCCCGCCGCTCGAGCCCGACCACTGGACGCTGTCGACGTACACTTCCTCGAATTCATACTTGATGAAGTCGAGGGCATTGGCGCCGGCGGCCTTGTTCAAGGTGACCGCTGCCTTGGCGAAGTGATCGCCCTTGCAGCAGGCCTGGAACAGGATCGGGCTGGCGGCGTCGCTCTTCTTCATCACGTTGAAGCTGCTGACCGAGACTTTGCCGCCCCCGCCCCCGCCGCCCCCCGCCCCGATGGTGGACGGATTGCTGGCGCCCCAGCTGAACGACAGGATCTCCATCTGCTTCTCGAAGCCCTTGCGGGTGGCCTCGCCATTGACGCCATCGATCTTGAGGAACGCATCGAAAGCCATACGCGATCTCCCCTGCCGAATGTCCGCCTGCGCGTGGGACTGCCCCTACGAAACCCGTTGGATCACTTGGCCGGCGCGGGCAGCTCCGCCACCAGCCGCATCGAAACGCTCAACTCGTCCAGCTGGAAGTGGGGCCGCATGAAGGCGATGGCCCGATAGACCCCCGGCTTCCGCGGATCTTCCTGCACGTCAACCCGGGCTTCCTTCAATGGCCGCTTGGCCTTGACCGACATGGCCGCATCGTCGTTGGCCACGACGTAGTTGGCGATCCAGTTGTTGAGGAAGGTCTGGGCTTCGCTCCGCGACATGTACCCGCCGATCTTGTCCCGCATCATCGTCTTGAGGTAATGGGCGAAGCGGGACACCGCGAAGATGTACGGCAGCTGGGCCGAGATCCGGGCGTTGGCGGTGGCAGAGTCCTTGTCGTAGACCTTGGCCTTCTGGGCCGACTGGACGCTGAAGAAGGCGGCGTTGGGGGTGCCCTTGCAGTGCACCAGCGGCGCGAAGCCGAGATCGGCCAGCTCCTTTTCCCGCCGGTCGGTGATCGGCACCTCGGTGGGGCACTTCATGGCCACGTCGCCCGAGTCGGTCCGGAAGTTGTGCACCGGCAGGCCTTCCACCAGGCCGCCGCTCTCTACCCCGCGGATGCAGGCGCACCAGCCGTAGTTGGCGAACGCCTGGTTGACCCGCGCGGCCAGCGCCCAGGCGGCATTGCCCCACAGATACTTATCGTGATCGGTCCCGTCGACGTGCTCCTCGTAGCCGAAGGCTTCGACCGGCACGGTGGCGTGGCCGTAGGGCTCGCGCAGCAGCATCCGGGGCAGGGTCAGCGCCACGTAGCGCGAATCCTCGGTCTGCCGGAACGCCTTCCACTTGGCGTACTCCGTGTTGTCGAAGATCTTGCCCAGGTCGCGCGGCTGATCGAGCTGCGAGTAGCTCTCGAGATTGAACATCTCGGTCGACGCCCCGGTGATGAACGGGGCGTGCGCCGCGGCGGCCACCTGCGACACCTTCTCCAGCAGCTCGATGTCCTGTCCGCCCCGGCCGAACTCGTAGTCGCCCACCAGCGCGCCGAACGGGGCGCCGCCGAACACGCCGTACTCCTCCTCGTAGACCTTCTTGAACAGGGCGCTCTGGTCGAACTCCGGGGCGCGCTGGAGATCCCGCAGCAGCTCCTTCTTGGAGACGTTGAGCACCTTGATCTTGAGCATGGTGCTGGTCTCGGTCTGGGACAGCAGGTACTTGAGACCCCGCCAGGTGCCTTCCAGCTGCTGGAACTCGGGCGTGTGCATGATCTCGTTGAGCTGGAGCGAGATCAGATGGTCGAGCTGGGCGATCCGGGCGTTGATCATCGCCTCGGTGTCGCGCCCGACCGTGATCGAGCCCTCCAGCACTTCGCCTACGAACCGCTTGATCAGGTCCTTGCCCCGCTCCTTGGCGGGGGCATCCTTGCCGAACCGGCCCTGCTCGACGATCTGATCGAGCAAGCCCACCTCGACCGTCTGTGCGGCCGGCGCCGCCTTGGCCGTCTTGGTCTCAGGCATCGGACCCTCCCTCGGTACCCACCTCGGACTTGAGCTGCTTCAGCTTGTCCGCGTCGGTCAGGGTGGCCTGCAGGATCTCGTCGAGCTTGTCGTTGCCCTGGAGCGTACCGCGGAGATCGGCCAGCTTGGTCCGCAGCTCGAGCATCTCCCGGAGCGGCTTGACCTGCTGGGCCACCCGCTCGGGCGAGAAGTCGTCCAGACTCTCGAAGGTCAGCTCGACGCCGAGCTTGGCGGCGTCCGGCTCGTCGCTCAGCTTGTTCTCCACCGTGAACTGCAGGTGGGGGCGCATGCTCTTGAGGACGTCGTCGAAGTTGTCGGGATTGACGTCGACGAACTTCCGGTCCTTGAGCTTGGCCAGCGGCTCGGTGGGCTGGCCGGTGAAATCGCCCAGCACCCCCATGACGAAGGGGAGCTCCTTCAGCTCGATCGCGCCGCCCGTCTCCACTTCATAGCTGATGTTGACCCTCGGCGGTCGGACCCGCTCGAGCTTCTTTTGGACGCTCTCTGACGGCATGGGATACTCCTGACGGAATGACGCCCCGATGCCTCACGGCCCGGGAGGGTGAAGAACGGGGGGTGCGGGGAAACCAGAAGGCGAGGCACACCGGCGGCCGCGCAGGCTCGATCGACCCGCGACAGACTCGTGCGGCGATGGGGGAATGGGACAGGCACCCCAACCTCTCCAGAGAACGCTTCGACTGGACGCTTCGACGGTGTGGATTACTCCACCATACGGGCCGAATCTGAGCGTGTCAAGCACGACTCAGACCCGCAGAAACCCCCCTGCAATGAGTGATCGGATTAGCTGGGCAAAAGCCGACAACCCGAGCGTCGGCGGCAGTACCCCGGCCGTCCGCAGGCACCCGTGGAGGTCGGTGACGGAGGTGCCGCCGTCGCACCGGGCTAGCATCTCCGCGGCCCAGGGCGGACACCTCGCCTCGAGCGCGAACGGCGAGTCCGTGCTGAGGGCGCACTCGTCCGCGGTCCACGACCCCTCCCGGTAGCTTTGGCCTACCCGCAGCCGGCAGCCGGGCGCCGCTGAGGGCCTCGCGCCGGCCAGCTGGGTCACGGCATCCGTGGCCGAAGCGGCCGCCTCCCACCCCAGCAGCCACTCGACCTCCGCCACGCCGGTCGTCTCGCCCGCCTGTCGCCGGGCCACGAACGACGGTCGCGGCGAAGGGTGACGCTGAATGACGAACGAGCCGTACACCAGGCGCTCGACCTCCAGCCGCTCGAATACCCGGTGCCGCTGGACCACCTCGCCCAGCTCGGCCCGCCCGGTGAGCGCCAGACGGAAGTAGTAGTCCGTCGGCGGGAACAGCCGTTCGGTCACCAGCAGGACATCGAAGTCGTCCGCGGCCGCGCCCAGCATCGCCTGGATCCGCGCTTCGGCGCCGGCACCCTTCCGGTCGGTCAGCATGCAGGTGCAGTAGCAGCGGCCGCCGGGGCGGAGGTGGGCCGGCAGCCCCGCGATCACTCCGCGGGTGATCTGTTCTCCGTCCTCCCCGCCGTCGCGGAAGATGTATTTCTGTTCCAGGGCCGGCATGTAGGGGGGATGGGCCACGATCCGGTCGAACGTCTGACCCGGCACGGCCGCGTAGAGATCGCCCTGACAGGCGGTGACGTTCGGACGGTCGTTGAGCCAGGCATTGAACCGGGCGAAATGCGTGGCCCGCGCGGTGATGTCGACCGACCAGGCCCGGGCGGCATAGCCGCTGGCCACCAGCGCGGCGATGCCCGTCCCGCCGCAGAGCTCGAGAAAATCCTGGCACGGTGTGGCCGGCAGGGAGGCCAGGAAGTGCCTGGTGTTCTTAGTGATAGCCGGATAGACCGCGTCCTCGTTGAGCACGGTGTGGGCCGGCCCCTCGGGACTGACGTTGAGATCCGAGGCGATCCACAGCCCTTCGGTGGGGTAGAGCAGGAAGGTCGCATGACAGAGCGCGGGATCCGCCTGGTGAGGCCGCAGCAGCCCGATCGATCTCAGCACCGCCGTGTCCGCCGGGCTCAGGAGCCGTTCGACCTCGCCGGTCGGAACCAGTTCGACGTCCATGAACAGGCGGATCAACAGGTCCAGCCGGTCGGCCAGGGGCGCCTCGCCGGCCCGGCCTTCCCGCCGCGAGACGAAATCGTAGATCGAGGCGATGCCCAGCCGGGCGCAGACCGCGGCGGTGGTGAAGTCACTCTCGCCAAGCAGCTGCGTGAGGTGCCCGCGCTGCTCGGCCGTGCCCTCCCGCGGAAGGTCTGCGCTCGACGCGGGTGCTACCGGCGGCGCCGATTCAGTAGGTAAGGCGGCCATCGTTGTACTGTCTATCCTGCCAGACGGTCCGCGCGTTGCGCTGCAAGGTGGTCCGGACGTACTCGTAGATTTTGGGGTCCCGCAGATTGTCCTTGGTCGCGTGCTCGAACCAGTGCTCGGCCACCTTCTCGAGAAAGCGCTTGGCCAGGGACTTCACCTTCTCGGGCGAGGTCGGCGGCTTCAGAAAGAACGTATCGTAGATGATGTTGACGTAGCCCATCGCATAGCTCGCATCCACCGCCTCCACCAGCAGGGCCTGGGCAAAGGATCGATCCTCGTCCGTCAGCGCAGCCGCCTGGATGCCGGGCTCGATCCCGAAGAACCTCAGAATGTCATAGCTCTCCTGCTGGTTGAACAGCAGCTGGGGCCGATCGAAATGCCGCAAGGTGGCCGTCGCCATGGTGCCTTCTTTCGCGCCAGCATCGGCTCGATGCCGGGGGTCGTCGTCCGGTCGCTGGCATTCTAGGGTGGGCGTGCTACGTTATCGGAACGATGCGTCAACTCCAGCCGGTTCTCTGGACCAAGGGCGTGTTGCTCAGCCCGCAGCACCTGCAGACGCAGGATCGCTTCCTCGAGGATGTCCTCGAGTTTCAGCTCTCCAACCTGATGGCGTTTCCCTGGGGGATCTCCCGGCTCGATGTCGACCGCGAGGCCCTGGCCGGCGGCGCGTTCGCCCTGTCGTCCGCCGCCGGCATCCTGCCCGACGGCCTGATGTTCGACTGCCCCTCGGCGGACCCCGTTCCGGCCCCGCGACCGCTCGACGACTGCTGGGAGCCCGACCAGCAGGCGCTGGACGTGTTCCTCGCCATCCCCGAGTACCGGCCCGGTGGATACAACGTGTCGGCCGGATCGCGGGACCGCAACACCAGGTATACCGCCGAGGTGCTGCTCCGGCGCGACGAGAACACCGGTCTGACCGAGAAGCCCATCCAGGTGGCCCGCAAGAACCTCCGGCTGCTGACTCAGGGCGAGTCGCTCGAGGGCAGCTCCAGTCTCCGGGTGGCGCGGGTACTGCGCTCGCCCACCGGTGGATACCAGCTCGACCCGCGGTTCGTCCCCCCGGTGGTGGACATCTCGGCCAGCGAGTACCTGCTCTCGATCGCCCGGCGCCTGGTGGAGATCCTCACGGCCAAGAGCAGTACACTGGCCGGCGGCCGGCGACAGAAGAACCAGAGCCTGGCCGAGTTCAGCATCGCGGATGTGGCCAGCTTCTGGCTGCTCTACACCGTCAACGGCCACCTGCCGCAGTTCCGCCACCTGTTCGAGGTGCGCCGCGGCCATCCGCTGCAGCTCTATCATGCCATGCTCGCGCTGGCCGGATCACTCTCCACCTTTTCGACCAAGATCCAGCCGCGGCAGCTGCCCAGCTACAACCACGAGGACCTGTCGGGCTGCTTCGGCGACCTGGACGCCAAGCTGCGGGAGCTGCTCGAGACGGTGGTGCCGTCGAACTGCGTCACCCTGCCGCTGCGACAGGTGCAGCCGCTGATCTACGCCACGGCCATCGACCAGGAGCGCTATCTCCAGGCCGTCCAGATGTACCTGGCGGTGAGCGCCGACGCCAACCAGGCCGACCTGCTGCGGAAGACACCCCAGCTGCTCAAGCTCAGCTCCCACGACGAGGTCGAGCGGCTGATCCGGCAGGCGCTGCCGGGCGTGGGCCTGGCCTATGTGCAGACGCCGCCCAGCGCGGTGCCGGTGAAGCTGAGCCATCACTACTTCCAGCTGAATCGCGCCGGCCCCGAGTGGGATGCGGTGGTGCGGGCCCGGAACCTGGCCGCCTATGTCCCCGCCGAGGTCCAGAACGCGCAGATGGAGCTCGTCATCGTGTTGCCGGCCGAGCGGTAGGCGGTGCGGCGCCGTGGCGGCGCCGGTCCGGCTCAGTGGCGGCGCAGGATCACGTAGAGCAGCAGCGCCACGGCCAGGATGACGACGACATTGAGCAGGATCCAGAGGGGCAGATACGACGGGCCGCCAGGCGGGGCTCCATCCGCTCCCGGCGGAGCCGCCGGAGCCGCCGGAGCCGGTGCTGCCGGTGCTGACGCCGGCGGCAGCGGCGCCGGAGCGACGGGCGGTCCGGCCAGGCCGGCGGCACCCTTGAGAATGCGGGTATAGTCGCTCGAGGGTGGCGGGGCCGGCTGGCCCATGGGCGGCCGTAGTGGATCCGGCGCCGCCATGGTGGGAAGCACGAAGCCCGGCTGAGGCCGCACCCCGGGGCGGGGCGGCGAAGCGGGTGACGGAGTCGGCTCGCCGGCCGCCCGGAAGCGGGGAGGCGGCAGCGCGGGCGGCACATCGCCGAGCCGGGGCGGCCCGCTGCCCGGCGCGTTCCCGACCCCGGTCGCCGAGAGCGGCTCGTCCGGCGCCGGCATGCGGGGCGGCGCCGAGACCGCCGGCGGGCCGGCTGACGGCGGCGTCGGCACCCGGAGCTTCCGGATCGGGATCGACGGGGGCGTGACCGAGAGTGGCGGCACCAGCGGCGGCCGCGGCAGGAGCTCCGGTGGCGGCCCGAGCGGCCCGAGCGGCCCGAGCGGCTTGAGCGGCGCCGGCGGGTTTGGCGGGCGGACGGCCGGGCCCCCCGGCTGGAACAGGGCCGTGAAGCTGCCGGGCTGAGCGTCGGGTGGCGGGGTCGCGGCCGGACCGTGGGACTGGAACAGGGCGGTAAAGCCGCCGGAGGCGGGCTCGGACGCAGGCGGCGCGGCCGGTGTCGGGGCCGGCGTGACCGCTGGGCCTGGGGCGGGGCTCTCCGGGTCGGTTTCTGCCGCCGAGCGAAACATCTGGGTGAAGTCGCCCGGGGCCGGGGCCGCCGGGATGGCCGGAAACACCGCGGAGGCCGAGGCCGAATCCAGCGAGGCTGGATCCAGCGGGGCGGCCGGCGGCGGCGTCACCGCCGGCACCCCATCGGTCAGGCGGGGGTCCACTGGGCGGATGCCCGACCGGTTGCGCAGCCAGTGCTCGAACGAGCCCTGCAGGTCGATGAACTCGGTGACCACGATGGCCGACGTTTCGACCGTCAGCGTCTCGGTGATCTTGGAGCGATCATGGGGCTGCAGCCGGGCGATCATGTCGAGCAGGAGCGAGGTGGTCGCCTGGTCCATCGGGAGGAAGTGGACCAGGGCGGCCCGCCCGGACGAGCGATGCTCGGCCGTATAGCTGCACCCGTCCCCGCCGGGCAGCGGCTTGAGCAGCTTGTACTTGGTGCCGAACTCGTCGCGGGTCATTGGCAGCCGGAGCGGGCGTCGGACTCGGCCTGCGAGGGACCGGTTAGTATAGTTTCCGTCACCAGCGGGGCGCAAACGGGCATGACGTCATGAAGCAATTGTCCCGGGTGGTCTGGAACGAGGGCATGTACCTCGCGCAGCATCACTTCCAGACCCAGAGCCGGTACTTCGAGGACACCCTCCAGTTCGCCGTATCCAGCCTGTTCTTCGGGGCCTATGGCGTGGCGGGCTGCCAGCTGGACGGGGACGCCCTGGCCAACGGCACCGTAGCGCTGCTCCATGCCCGGGGCATCATGCCCGACGGGCTGCCGTTCAATATCCCCGAGTGCGATCCCTCGCCCTCCCCCATCGACATCGCGGGCACCTTCTCGCCCACCCAGGATGCCCATCTGGTGCTGCTGACGGTGCCCGCCTTGCGGGTGGGCGCCCCCAACTCGGGCCCCGAGGGCAACGGCGGCCCGGAGTTGAGGTACCGGGTGGAGACCAGCCTGGTGCCGGACGACACCAGCGGGCAGGACGAGCGCCCCGTGTCGGTCGGCCGGAAGAACTTCCGACTCAGGCTCGATGCCATGGCCACCGAGGGCGATACGGCGCTACCCATCGCCCGGGTGCGCCGTGACGGCCAGGGCCACTTCGTCTACGATCCCGAGTACATCCCCCCGTCGCTCCAGATCGGCGCCAGCGACCAGCTCATGTCGCTGCTCGGCCGGCTGGTGGACATGCTGGAGGCGAAGAGCGCGACCCTGGCGGCGGACCGGCCGGCCGCCCACCGCGAGCTGCGCGAGTACGCCAGCCAGGAAGTCGCTAATTTCTGGCTGCTCCACGCCGTCCGCTCCAGCCTGCCGCCGCTCCGGCATCAGCTCGAGCTGCGGCGGTCGCACCCCGAGCAGCTGTTCACCGAGATGGCCCGGCTGGCGGGAGCGCTGTGTACCTTTGCCCTCGACGCCCACCCGCGGTCCATCCCGGCCTACGACCACGATCGGCCCGACCAGTGCTTCGCCGAGCTCGACCGCCAGATCCGGGCCCACCTCGAGATCATCATCCCCACCAACTGCATCACCATCCCGCTGATGCAGCGAAACCAGTTCCTCCACGTCGGCGCGGTCAGTGATCGCCGCTGCTTCGGCCGGAGCGAGTGGATCTTGGGGATCCGGTCCGAGGCGAGTCGGGCCGACGTGATCTCCAAGGTGCCGCGCCTGGTCAAGCTGTGCTCCAGCCGGCACGTGGAACGGCTGTTCAAGGAGGCACTGCCCGGCCTGACGCTGCAGCATCTGCCGAGCCCGCCGGCGGCCGTGTCGCCCCGGGTCGGCACCGAGTACTTCACCGTCGGCCGCCGGGGCGACCACTCGACCCAGGCCTGCTGGACGGCCATCACCCAGACCAACGAGGTCGGTGTCTACGTGCCCGGCGCCTTTCCCGGGGCCGAGCTCGAGCTGATGGTGGTGCTCGAGGGCTAGTCCCCGGCGCCGTATGGCGCATTGTGCGGCCGCGCCATAGGTTATCGTCTTCAGCCCTGCCCCAATCACGACAGGTACGCTCTGCCCCGAAGCACTGGCCCACGATGACTGACGGCTCCTGGGAAGCTGATGGCCCGCGCGACCGTCCGGCCAGCGCCGCCCGGCGCGGCCAGCTGGCGCTGGCCCTGCAGGAGGTGTTCACCGCCACGGCCCGGCTCCGGGCCAACCGCCAGGTGGCCGCCGACGCCGATTCCTTCCGGACCCATATCAAGCAGCTGCTGAGCGGCGCGGAGCGAGAGGCGCGGCGCCTGGGCTACGCGGGCGACGATGTCGCCACCGCGCTCTACGCCGTGGTCGTGTTCCTCGACGAGTCGGTCCTCAATTCGGCCCAGCCGATGTTCGCCGGCTGGCCCAGCCGGCCCCTCCAGGAGGAGCTGTTCGGCGGCCACATGGGTGGCGAGCACTTCTTCCAGCACCTGCGCCAGCTGCTGACCCGAAGCGATTCGGACGACACCGCCGACCTGCTCGAGGTGTTCCAGCTCTGCCTGTTGCTCGGATTCCAGGGACGCTACAGCGCCGGCGACCGGGGCGAGCTGCGCAGCCTCCAGGCCACCACCCAGGACAAGCTCCAGCGGATCCGGGGCGGCTTCGGCGAGCTCGCGCCGGGCTGGGCCCCGCCGGGCCGGGAGGCCCCCCGGCGGGAGCGGGACCCGTGGGCCATGGGTCTGGGCATTGCGGCCGCCGTGTGCATCCTCTCCGGCGCGCTGCTGTTCGGCGTCTTCCGCTCCTCGCTCTCCCAGGGCACGGCCGGCGTGCAGGCGGCCGCCGGACGATGAGCCGCTCGTGACCCGCACCCTCAAGATCTGGCTGTCCGCCCAGGCCACCCTGGCAGTGTTCGCGGTGGCGGTCTGGTTTCTCGGCTCGGCGCTGGGGCTGACGGGCCGGGACCTGTGGATCCTCCGCGGGGGTCTCTGGCTGCTGGGCGCCATCGCCACCGTGGCGGTGGCCTGGTTCCTGACCCGGCGCGCTCCCGGCCCGAAGCCCGCCTCCGCCGCGGCTACCGCGGAGATCGATGCGGCGATCGCGGCCGCGCGGGCCCGGCTTCGTTCCTCCCGGCTGGCGGGCCGCGGCGCCTTCGACAGCCTGCCGGTGGTGCTGATGATCGGGCCGGAGGGCGGCGCCAAGACCAGCAGCGTGATCCGGTCCGGCCTGGAGACCGAGCTCATCGCCGGGGACGTGTTTCGCGGCGATGTCGTCGCACCGACCCGGCTGTTCAATCTGTGGTACACCCGCGAGGGGCTGATCCTCGAGGCCGGTGGCCGGCTGCTGCGCGAGGCGCCGGCCTGGCAGCGGCTGCTGCATCATCTGCTGCCCCGGCGATTCCGGTCCGCCTTCGGCGGCGCCCGGCAGCCCGCCCGGGCGGCCGCGGTCTGCCTCAGCTGCGAGGAGCTGCTCAAGGGAGCGGAGGCGGTGACCGCGACCGCCCACGCGCTCCGGGCCAGGCTCGGCGAGCTCACCACCGCCCTCGGGGTGCGGCTCCCCACCTACGTCCTGTTCACCAAGGCCGACGCCCTGCCGCACTTCACCGATTACGTTCGCAACTTTTCCCGCGACGAGGTGCGGGATGCGTTCGGGACCACCTTCCCGCTCGATCAGATGCCGCCCGACTCGAGCGTGGATCAGGTGTTCAGGCTGGTGGACCGCGCCTTCCAGCGGCTGTACCAGTCGCTGGCCGCCAAGCGGCTCAAGTTCCTTCCTCGGGAGACCGCACCCGAGATCGCAGGCAGCGCCTACGAGTTCCCCCGCGAGTTCCGCAAGGTCGTCGGCCACGCCACCCAGTTCCTGGTCGAGCTGTCGCGGCCCAACCAGCTGGAGATCAGCCCCTTCCTTCGCGGCTTCTACTTCACCGGCGTGCGGCCTGTGGTGGTGACCGAGAGCGCACTCGAAGCGGCCGCCCCGGTGGCGGTCGGCGCAGCCAGTCCCGCCGCCCGGGCTGGGGCGACCTCGGTCTTTGATCCGGCCCGGCTCGAACAGGCCGTGGCCGGACCCCGGATGACCGCCATGGCGGGGACCTCGCGGCGAGTGCCGCAGTGGGTCTTCCTCGAGCGGATCTTCCCGCAGGTCATCCTCGGCGACGAGGCAGCCCTGGGTTCAACCGGCAGCAGCCGCCGGGTGAGCCGGCTTCGCCGCCTGGCCGCCGTGGCGGTGATCCTGCTGGCCCTGGCGGCCATCGGCGGGCTGGTGGTGTCCTACGCCGGAAACCGCCGGCTCCAGGCCGATGTGGCTCAGGCCCAGCGCGGCCTCGCCGAGGTGCCGGTGTCCGGCGCCGCGGTGCCGGGCGTGCCGGCGCTCCGTCGGCTCGACGCCGCCACGACCCAGCTCCAGCGGCTGGCCGGCTACCAGCGCAACGGCGCCCCCTGGGGTCTTCGGTGGGGCCTGTACACCGGCGAGGCACTCT
>DATAOR010000368.1:0-1796 GCA_036265635.1 Gemmatimonadales bacterium | reverse complement strand
GCGGTGATCCGGTCAGCATGGACGTTCCGCAAGGCACCTATCCGAAGGCTTCGGCGGCCGGCACGCTTCAGTACCGGGAGACGGTGTCGCTAAGCGCCCTGGAGGCAGCCGTCGCGAAGGCATTCGACGGTCAGAAGCTGGATCTCGATCGGCGCGTGGTCTTTGTCCACGGCATCCCGGCGGCCAGCAAGCTCCAGGCATCGGTGGCCTCACTTGGACCGATTCCCGCGCAGGTCACGTTGCCGATCGCGTGTGGCAGGATCACCCGGGTGAAGTAGTGGGCGTCGTGGAGGCGGGCCGTCCCCGGGCCCGACCCCTTGACCCTCTACCATGGTAGAGGGTGTATCGTGTCATCGGAGCGAGAGGCTGCCATGGAAACGATGACGATCGGCGAGCTCGCCCGGCGCGCGGGCGTCGGGGTGCAGACGGTACGCTACTACGAGCGGCGCCGCCTGCTCCCGCCCGCGACCCGAAGGGCCTCGGGCTACCGGGAATTCACCCCGGTGGCGCTGGAGCGCCTGCGCTTCATCCGCCGGGCCCAGGAGCTCGGTTTCACCCTGTCGGAGATCGCCGAGCTGCTCGCGCTCCGTCTCGACCCCCACACCACCGCGGCCGATATCAAGGGGCGGGCGGAACAGAAGATCGGGGAGATCAACCAGAAGCTGCATGACCTCGAGCGCATCCGAAAGGCGCTGGCCCACCTCGCTGGCGGGTGTCAAGGTGGCCGCGGTCCTACCGGCGAGTGTCCTCTGCTCGAGGCCCTCGGCCCGTTGGATCAGCCGTAGGGGGACCGGCCAGCACTCACTGCCGAACCTTTGAAGGAGCCCGATGATGTCCAACACCCAACGCGAGCTGGACTGCACCGCCACGGTGCACGAACTCACTCAGCGGCATCCCGCTACCCGGGCGGTCTTCCAGCGCTACGGGGTGGACACCTGCTGCGGCAGCGGAGTCAGCGTCGAGGAGGCGGCCCGGAGGGACGGGCTCGACGCCACCCTGCTCTGCGCCGAGCTCCGCACGGCGGCGGAGGCCGGATGAAGACCATCTCGTGGGTCCGCACTCTGGTCTACCGCCCCCGGCTCACCGAGCACGACCACGAGGCGGTCGCGCTGCGGGAGTATCTCGCCGGCCCCTCGTCCCGGAGACACCATGGGTGAGACGGCGACCGTGGCCGAGCCGCTCACCAGCGAGCGGGTCCGCGAGGTGCTGAGACAGGTACGGTATCCCGGGCTAACCCGGGACCTCGTCTCGTTCGGCATGGTCGAGCAGGTGAGCGTGTGCGAGGGCCGGGTCAAGGTGCGGCTGGTCGTCGCTACCAGGGACCCGGGCGTACCGGCGCGGCTGCGAAACGAGATCACCGGGGCATTGCGAGCCCTGGGGGCGGCCACGGTGGCCGTGGAGATCGCGCCGCCGACTCCCACGCCGAGACCGGCCGGGCGCGGCATGCGGGACCCCTGGGCCGACCAAGTCCGGCTGGCAGCCGTGCGGCACGTGGTGGCGGTAGGTGCGGGGAAGGGCGGGGTGGGCAGGAGCACGGTTGCGGCCAATCTGGCGCTTGCGCTCGCGCGCGGCGGGCTGCGAGCCGGGCTGCTCGATGCGGACATCTACGGCCCGAGCCTCCCCATCCTGCTGGGCATCGAGGACGGGGCACGCCGGGTACGGATGACGCCGGAGAAGCACATCATCCCGCTGGAGGCGCACGGGCTGCCGATCATCAGCTTCGGCTTCTTCCTGGGCGACCAATCGCCGGCTATCTGGCGCGGGCCGATGGTCTCCAAGGCGGTGAGGCAGTTCGC
>DATAOR010000367.1:0-5525 GCA_036265635.1 Gemmatimonadales bacterium | reverse complement strand
TACCCCATCCGCCGCCAGATCTTCAGCGGCTTCAGGTGCGCCCGCGATGCCTAAGCTTTCCCATCCCCCCGCGTCCCGGCCCTCGGGCCGGCCGATCAACCGCTCCATGCTGGCCGAGGTGGCCGAAGGTCTGGCGGCTCCGCAGAAGGAGCTGTCGCCCAAGTACTTCTACGACCACCGCGGGTCCGAGCTGTTCGAGGCCATCACCCGGTTGCCGGAGTACTATCCCACTAGGACCGAGCGCGCCCTGCTCACCGGCTGGATGCCGGAGCTGATGGCGCAGCTGGGCACCCGAACGCTGGTGGAGCTGGGCGCCGGCAACGCCGACAAGAGCCGCATCATCCTCGATGCCATGCGGGCCACCGGGCTCGGCCAGGTGTACGTGCCGATCGACGTGAGCGCCACCTTTCTGGCCCAGACGGCCGCCCGGCTCCGCCGCGAGTATCCCGGCCTCACCGTGGAGCCCGCCGTGGCCGACATCGCCGAGGAGCTCAACCTGCCGCGGCAGCTGCCCCGGCCGGCGCTGTTCGCCTTCCTCGGCAGCACCATCGGCAACTTCTATCCACCGGCCGCCATCCGGCTGCTGTCGCGGGTGCGGGCGACCATGGCCCCGGGCGACCGATTCCTCCTCGGCGTCGATCTGCGGAAGGACATCGCCCGGATCGAGGCCGCCTACAACGACAGCCAGGGCCTCACCGCCGAGTTCAATCGCAACATGCTGCTGGTGCTCAACCAGGAGCTCGGGGCGGACTTCGACCCCGACGCCTTCGAGCACCGGGCCTTCTACGACCGGGTGGCTCACCGGATCGAGATGCACCTGGTCTCGGTCCGGCCCCAGATGGTCCACCTGCCGGGGCTCGAGCCCGTCCGCTTCGCCGCCGGCGAGTCGATCCGGACCGAGATCAGCACCAAGTATGACCGCGACAGCGTGGCGGCGCTGTTCGACGCGGCCGGTCTCGCCATCGAGGCCTGGCCGCGCGACCCCGACACGCCCTTCGGCCTGGTGCTGGGAGCGCCGGCGTGACCACCCTGACCCAGGCCGCCCTGATGGCCGACCTGGCCGAGCACGCCTTCGCCGCGCCGCCCCGGGCCGCGCTGACGCCACGTCAGGTCGGAGCCGAGGTCGAGCTGATCCCGGTGGAGGCCGCCAGCGGCCGGCGATGTCCCATCGAGGGCGACGGCGTCCTCGCCACGCTGCCGTTTCTCCGTCGCCACGGCGCCCGTCAGGGCTGGACCGAGACCCGGACGGCCAAGGGCACGCCCTGCTTCGAGCTGCCGTCGGGCACGCTCACCTTCGAGCCGGGCGGCCAGCTGGAGTACAGCGCGGCGCCCTGCCGGAGTCCCAGCGCGCTGTTGTCCCGGCTCCGCACCGCGGTGCTCCCGCTCCGGGCCGCGGCCGCCGGCGAGGGCATCGAGCTGCTCGCGGTCGGGCTCGACCCCACCAACCCGATCGAGGCGGCGCCGCTGCTGCTCCGGACCAATCGCTACCAGCGGATGGCCGACTACCTGGCCGGGATCGGCCCCGCGGGCGCCAGGATGATGCGGCAGACCGCCGCCTTCCAGGTTGCGCTCGACCTCGACGACGAGCCCTGGCTTCGCTGGCGGGTGCTCAATGCCGCCGCGCCCTACATGGTGGCGATCTTCGCCAACTCGGCGGTGGATGCAGCCGGCGAGACGGGCTGCCGGAGCGCCCGGGCGCAGATCTGGCGGACGCTCGACCCGGCCCGCACCGGCCTGCCCTGGAGCGAGCACGCGCCGGTCGAGGCGTATGGCGCGTTCGCGCTCGATGCCCCGGCCCTGCTGCTGCCCACCGTGGACGGGGCCCATCCCACCTTCCGCCAGTGGCTCGACCGGGCCGAGCTGACGCTCCACGAATGGCACGATCACCTCACCACTCTCTTTCCCGAGGTCCGTCCCCGCGGCCACCTCGAGCTCCGCTCGGCCGATGCCGTGCCTCCGCAATGGTATGCCGCTCCGATCGCGCTGGCGGTAGGCCTGGCCTACGATCCGCGCGCCCTGCGGGCGGCCGCCGATCTGCTGGGCCCGCCCAGTCTGGCCGACCTGGAGCGGGCCGGCCGGCTCGGTCTCCGCGATCCGGCCATCGCCAGCCGGGCCGCTGATCTGACCCAGCTCGCGCTCGAGGGGTGCGAGGGCCTCGGCCCCGGCTACTTCCATCCGGCCGATCTGGAGCAGGCCCGGACGTTCTTCGATCGGTACACCCGCCGCGGGCGCTCGCCGGCGGACGACGTGGCGGCCGCCGAAGCGGCCGCATAGCCCGCCACCACCCGACCTGAAGCACGCGGGGCCGCGCATCATGCGCCCGGCCCCGCGGCCACCGCGACTCATGAACGAGCCCGTCAACCAGCGGTCGTGCACGCTGGTCCCGGGTTGTGAGGACGCTCACCCCCTGGCCAGGGCCGCCGGCCTACCTTGGCCTCGCGACGGCCACGCGACATTGGCTGGGCGGTTCACCCGCGACATTCCGAGGTAGGTCATGACTCGACACGACAGGCACGAGGTGACGGCGGACCAGGATACCACCGGTCGCACCGTGGTAGGGTTGTTCGCCCGGCGGGCGGACGCCGAAAGCGCTATCCGGGACCTCAAGGCGGCCGGCTTCGACGACCGGCAGATAGGGGTGGCCCTGCAGGATCAGGACGAACAGCGCGATCTGCTCGAGTCCGCCGGCGGGAAGGAAGCCGAAGGCGCGGCCAAGGGCGCCATCGGCGGCGGCATCGTCGGCGGCCTGATCGGTCTGCTGGGCTCGCTCCTCATCCCCGGGGTCGGACCGATCGTGGTGGGCGGGGTCTTGGCGTCCATGCTGACCGGCGCCGGGGTCGGCGCGGCCACCGGCGGCATCATCGGCGCGCTGATTGGCATGGGCGTTCCCGAGGGCGATGCCAGACATTTCGATCAGGGCATCCGGTCGGGCCACACCCTGGTGACGGTGGACGCGGGCTCGCGGACCGCCGAGGCGCTGGCCATCCTCAACCGGCACGACATGGACTTCGGCCCGTCGGGCTCCGAGCGCTACGGCGCCTTCGACCGGGCCCGGGCGGCCGATCGGAGCGGCGATGCGGCCAGCTCGGGCCGGGAGCGGCGCGCCTGGCAGGATCCGGCCTACGCCGGCCCGGAGCGGAGGTTGGCGGCCGTCTAGCCGCCCGGCGGCGGCGCCCGTACGTCCAGCCAGCGCCATCCGGTCGCAGCCGAGCCGGACTGGGCGACGGGGGAGAGCGCATGGCGTTCTCCCCCGTCGTGCTGCCACATTTCGTCCACTCCAGGAGGTCCATCCGGTGAAGACCATTCGAGTCCATGCCCTCGGCGAGCCCGACGTGCTCCAGCCGGAGGAGGCGACCGTGCCTACGCCCGGCCCCGGCCAGGCGCTGCTCCGGATCGAAGGCGTGGGGGTCAACTTCATCGAGATCTACCAGCGCACCGGCCTCTACCAGCGGCCTCTGCCCTTCACTCCCGGCAGCGAAGCCGCCGGCACGGTCGAGGCCGTGGGACCCGGGGTCACCCTGGTGGCCCCGGGCGATCGGGTGGCCTCGATCGACGTGCTGGGCGCCTATGCCGAATACGCTCTGGCGCCGGCCGATCGCCTGGTGCCGCTGCCCGATCGGGTCAGCATGCGGGTGGGTGCCGCGGCACTGCTCCAGGGGATGACCGCGCACTTCCTGACCACCGCCACCTTTCCACTCGAGCGTGGTCACACCTGCCTGATTCACGCCGCCGCCGGCGGGGTCGGCCTGCTGCTGTGCCAGATGGCGAAGCGGCGGGGAGCGCGGGTGCTGGCCACGGTCTCCACCGAGGAGAAGGGCGCGCTCGCCCGCGAGGCCGGGGCCGACGAGATCATCCTCTACACCCGGGTGGACTTCGAGCCGGAAGTGCGGCGGCTGACCGGCGGTGCCGGCGTGGAGGTGGTGTACGACTCGGTGGGACGGACCACCTTTGCCAAGGGGCTTGACACCCTGGCCCGGCGCGGCACCATGGTTCTCTGCGGCCAGAGTAGCGGGTCGGTCGAGCCGATCGACCCGCTGGTGCTGAACCGGAAGGGCTCGCTCTTTCTCACCCGTCCTTCCTTGCCGCACTACACCGCAACTCGGGCCGAGCTGCTGGAGCGCGCGGGCGACGTGCTGGGCTGGGCGGCGGAAGGCTCGCTCCGGATTCGGGTCGGCCACGAGTTCAGCCTGGCCGCGGCGGCCGAGGCGCATCGCGAGCTCGAGGGTCGGCGGACCACCGGCAAGGTGCTGCTGATTCCGTGAACCCGCCGAGGGCAGAGCCGCTTCCGGGGCTGGTGTCGGCGGCCTGGCTCGCCGGCCGGCTGGGGCAGCCGGGGCTCCAGGTGCTGGACGCCTCCTGGTATCTGCCTGGCGCCGGCCGAAATCCTCGTGCCGAGTATGCCGCCGGACATATCCCCGGCGCGCGGTTCTTCGATCTGGATGCCGTGAGCGACCCCGCCACCGGCCTGCCGCACATGCTCCCCCGGGCCGACGCTTTCGCCGCAACGATGTCGGCCCTGGGATTGGACGATGCGGACGACCTGGTGGTCTACGACGGCACCGGCGCCAACCTGAGCGCCGCTCGGGCGTGGTGGATGTTCCGCGTGTTCGGGCATCCGCGGGTCGCCCTGCTCGACGGCGGGCTGGGGACCTGGCGGCGGGAGGGGCGGCCGCTCGAGTCGGTCCCCCCGCCGGCGCGGATCGGCCGGTTCACTGCGCGGCTCGATCCCGCCGCCGTGCGCGACCTCGCCGCCGTCCGCGATGCGGCCCAGCGCGGCTCGGCGCAGGTAGTGGATATGCGGCCGGCCGGGCGCTTCACCGGGATCGATCCCGAGCCGAGGCCCGGCCTCCGCGGTGGACACATTCCCGGCAGTCGCAATGTCCCCTACACCTCCCTGGTCGGCGATGATGGGACGTTGCTCCCGCCCGAGCGTCTCCGGCTCCGGCTTCGCGAGGCCGGGGTGGATCCGGGCCGTCCCATCATCGCCACCTGTGGCTCGGGTACCAGCGCCTGCGCGTTGATTCATGCGCTCCACCTCCTGGGCCACGACGACGTCGCCCTCTACGACGGCTCGTGGAGCGAGTGGGGCGGGCGCGACGACACGCCGGTCGCGACCGGTCCGGGATGACCGCCGGACCGTCGGTGCTCCGTTCGACCGGTCCGAAATGACCGCCGGACCGCCGGTACTCCGTTCGGCCGGTCCCGCGAAGCCCGCGGCGCTGGGGTGCATGGTGCTGTTCCTGCTGCCGTTCGGCGCCGTCGGCGTGTTCGCGGTCGTCCAGGCCAGCCGGGCCGCCGAGGCCGGCCAGTGGGCTCAGGCCGGCTTCCTGACCGTGTTCGCGCTGGTGTTCGGCGGGGTGGGCTTCGGCGGCATCGCCTCGCTGGTGCGGAGCCGCCGGCGGCTGGCGGAGGGGGCCACCCTCGAGCAGCGTCATCCCGACGCGCCCTGGCTCTGGCGTGAGGACTGGGCCGCTCGCCGGATCACCGACAGCGCGCGGCTGGCGCTGTGGGGAAGCTGGGCCTTC
>DATAOR010000366.1:0-3487 GCA_036265635.1 Gemmatimonadales bacterium | reverse complement strand
GGTAAAGGTACTTGTGCTCGAAGAAGAGCACGCAATCGTCGTCCCGGATGGCCGACTTGATCAGTCCCCGCGCGTCGGACGCGGTCGCCGGATAGACGATCTTGAGCCCCGGGGTGTGCAGGAAGGCCGCCTCGGGGTTCTGCGAGTGGAACGGGCCCCCCCGGACGTAGCCGCCGCTGGGGCCGCGCACCACCATCGGGCACGGCAGGAAGGCCCGGTAGCGGGCGGTGGCCACGTAGTTGGTCAGGATGCTGTAGGCGCAGGAGACGAAGTCGATGAACTGCATCTCGCAGACCGGCCGCATGCCCATGTGGGCCGCGCCGGCCGCGGCGCCGACGAAACCGGTCTCGCTGATCGGGGTGTCGATCACCCGATCGGCGCCGAACCGGTCGAGCAGGCCCTCGGTCACCTTGAAGGCGCCGCCGTAGGCGCCGATGTCCTCACCCAGGCAGAACACGCTGGGGTCGCGCTCCATCTCCTCGAACAGTCCCTGGCGGATGGCCTCGAGGAAGGTCGCCTCAGCCATCGTGGGTGCCCCAGCTGGCCGGCCGCTCGTGCCGCTCCACCACGCTCCGGATGCCCTGGCGGTACCACAGCGCCGGCATCGCGGGCGGCTCGGCGTAGACCCCGACCAAGCTGTCGCGCGGCTCGGGCGGCGGTGACGCGTCGGCCACGTCGGTGGCGTCGTCGACTTCGGCCTGGACCCGGTGGTCGATCCCGGCGAGCTCCTCGGCCGCTACCCGGTCCTCGGTGGTGAGCCGGCGGAGGTAGCGGTCGAGCGGGTCGTTCTCCCGGGCCCAGCGCTCGATCTCGCCCGCGGGGACGTAGGACTGGTTGTCGTGCTCCGCGTGGCCCTTGCGCCGGTAGGTCATCAGCTCGATCAGGGTGACCCCCTCGCCCCGGCGGGCCCGGGCGACCGCATCGCGGGTGACCTGGTAGGTCGCCAGCACGTCGTTGCCGTCTGCCCGGACCCCGGGGATCCCGTAGCCGGCCGCCTTGTCGGCCAGCCGCTCGGCGGCGCACTGCTTCGACGTGGGGGTGGAATAGGCGTAGCGGTTGTTCTCGACCACCACCACCAGCGGACAGCGCTGCACCGCCGCGAAGTTGATCCCCTCGTGGAACGCGCCGGTCGAGGTGGCCCCGTCGCCGACGTAGACCAGCCCCACCCGCGGCTCCCGCCGCAGCTTGAACGACAGGGTGACCCCCGCCATCACCGGCACCATGTCGCCCAGATGCGAGATCTGGCCGACGAAGTTGCGCTCCGCGACGTCGCCGAAGTGGATGTTGAGCTCCCGGCCGCGGGTAGGCGAGTCGCCCTTGGCCGTGTACTGCCGGAGCACCTCCAGCGGGGTGGCGCCCTTGACCAGCATGCTGCCCAGGTTGCGGATCAGCGGCGACAACACGTCCTCCGGCCGGAGCGCGTAGGCCGAGCCTACGGCGCAGGCCTCCTGACCGAGCGAGCGGAACAGCCCGCCCACCACCTTGGTCTGGCGGTAGAGATTGACCAGCCGCTCTTCGAGCGACCGGGTCAGGCGCATCCAGTAGTAGAGTTCGAGGAGCTGGTCCCGCGACAACCCCGCCCGGCTGGCCGGATCGGAGGCGAGAGGACTGGTGACGGCCATGCGGGTCCCGGTTGGAGGAAGCGTCGTGCCGGGCTGGAAAATCCCCCCCTGCCGGGGGAGAGTCAAGCGAGTCGCTCAGGCGAGCGTAGGCGCGAACGCGGGCGCTTTTCGATGCATAGTTATCTGCTCGAATGCATAGGCCAGCCGGATCAGCACCGGCTCGCTCCAGGCCGGACCGATGAACGACAGGTTGACCGGCAGGCCCCAGGCGAAGCCCATCGGCACGCTCACGCTGGGATAGCGCGCGACCGCCGCAGGGGTCGAGCTCGAGCCGGTAAAGTGATCGCCGTTGACCAGGTCGGTGGGCCAGGCCGGGTTGCCGGTCGGCGCCACCAGGGCGTCGAGCCGGTGCCGGGCCAGCACGGCGTCGAGGCCGTCCTTCCGGGCCAGCTTGCCGCACAGGGCCAGGGCCTTCCTGTAGCCGGGGTCCGTCAGCGACCCCTTGGCCTCCGCCTGGATGAACAGCTCCTGACCGAAGTACGGCATCTCCCGCTCGCGCTCGCGCTCGTTGAACGCGATCACGTCGGCCAGCGTCTTGACCCGGGCCGACGGGCCCAGCGCGGCCAGGTACGCCGCCAGGTCGGCCTTGAGCTCGTACAGCAGCACGTCGAGCTCGGGGGCGTCGTACTCGCCGGCGTGGGGAATGTCGGCCGGGTCGATCACCTCGGCCCCCTCCCGCTTCAGTACCGCAATCGCCGCCTCGGCCAGGCGGTCGGTGGCGTCGCTGTAGCCGAAGAACTTGGCCCGGGCCACCCCGATCCGGGCGCCGCGAAGCCCGTCCTTCCGGAGGAACGCGGTGTAATCGGGCGCGGCGTGGCCGGCGGCGGCGGTGGCGGGGTCGCGCGGATCGGCGCCGGCCAGCACGGTGAGCAGCGCGGCCGCGTCGGCGACCGTCCGGCAGAGCGGGCCGGCCGTGTCCTGGGTATGCGAGATCGGGATGATCCCCGCCCGGCTCACCAGCCCGACGGTCGGCTTGATGCCCACCACGCCGTTGGCCGACGCCGGGCAGACGATCGACCCGTCGGTCTCGGTCCCCACCGCCAGCGCGCCGAAGTTGGCCGACACCGCCGCCCCCGAGCCCGAGCTCGAGCCGCAGGGGTTGCGGTCCAGGACGTACGGGTTCCGGCACTGGCCACCCCGGGCGCTCCACCCGCTGCTCGAGCGGCTGGAGCGGATGTTGGCCCACTCGCTCAGGTTGGTCTTGGCCAGCAGGATGGCGCCAGCCCGCCGGAGTCGCTCGGCCACGGTCGAGTCGCGCGGCGGGATGGAGCCCTCCAGGGCCAGCGACCCGGCGGTGGTGGTCATCCGGTCGTGGGTGTCGATGTTGTCCTTGAGCAGGACCGGGATGCCGTGCAGCGGGCCGCGGGTCTTCCCGGCTGCCCGCTCGCGGTCGAGCTGGTCGGCCAGGTCCAGCGCCTCCGGATTGGTCTCGAGGATGGCGTGGAGGCCGGGGCCGGCCCGGTCCATGGCGGCGATCCGGTCGAGGTATTGCTGGGCCACCCCGCGCGAGGTGTAGCGCCCCGAGGCGAGCCCGGCCTGGAGGGCGGCCAGGGTGATCTCCTCGAGATCGAAGTCGGTCGAGGCGACTGCCCTGCCCCGGGGCGAGTCGGCCCGCGGCGAGTCGGCCCGCGGCGGGGCGGTGGCGGCCGCGGGCAAGGCGGCACCGCCCGCCGCCGCGGCGCCGAGCACGGCGGCGTGGCCCAGAAAGGCTCGGCGGTCGAGTGGCTCGCGGGGGTCGGGCATTCGGCGCTCCTGGCTGGAGAGGGTGGGTCTTCCAAAATACTGCCCGGCCGCCCGCGGGGGAGCGGGACGACGGGCCCGCCGGGGCGGCCCCGGACGAAGGTGAGCGTGGGGTGCCGGGCGCC
>DATAOR010000365.1:0-11642 GCA_036265635.1 Gemmatimonadales bacterium | reverse complement strand
GCAGCGCGGACAGTGCACCGTGCCTTGCGGCAGCGGCGCGTGGCAGGACGAGCAGACGAGCAGGGGCAGCGGGCCTCCGGTCGGGGGACGCGACGGTGAAGGTTAACCGATCGGGCGGGGGGCGGCAGCGGGAGGCGTTGCTGGGCACTATTTGTCTACAGATATGGACAAGATGTGCATAAATTGGCAGATACCGTTTCAAAAACCGGGAGTAAGTTGGACCTGTGATCGTGTATTCGTGCATTTCATGCACGTTTCTCTTGACACTGCGACCGTAGATTGATATACTCACCCGGTCCGACACCCGCACCGGGCCGGAAACACCGTCCTGGGCCGAGCGCCAGGCGGCCGGCTGGAGGTGCCGACTTACCCGGGTGCGGACGCGCCGCCCGGCACAGGTCCGAGGCCCCTGCGTTGGTCCCGCGCAGGGGCTTCTCACTGGGCCGCCCGTTTCCCACGTCCAGCGCGAGATCGCCCATGGCCACCACCGCCCGCCCCAGCTCCGCCAAGCGCGTCGCCGCCTCCAGCGAGGTCGACCGGCTGCTCGACCTGATCCGGCAGCAGCAGATCCAGGTCGTTGACGTCAAGTTCTGCGACCTGCCCGGCAGCTGGCAGCATTTCTCCATCCCGGCCGGCACCCTGGACGAGGCCATGATCCGCGAGGGGCTCGGCTTCGACGGCTCGTCGATCCGTGGCTTCCAGGCGATCAACGAGAGCGACATGCTGCTCCTGCCCGACGTGTCCACCGCCTTCGTGGACCCGGTGCTCGAGGTGCCGACCCTGTCTCTGACCTGCGACATCTACGATCCGCTCACGCTGGAGCCGTACTCGCGCGACCCGCGGTTCATCGCCTTCAAGGCCGAGGAGTATCTGCGCACCAGCGGCATCGCCACCAGCTCCTGCTGGGGCCCGGAGGCCGAGTTCTTCATCTTCAACAGCGTCCGGTTCGACCAGAACGCGCACGAGGCCTACTACCACGTCGACGCCGAGGAAGGCGTCTGGAATTCGGGCCGGAATGGCGGCAGCCCGAACCTGGGCCACCGACCGCGTCACAAGGAGGGCTACTTCCCGGTGCCCCCCGCGGATCGGCTGCAGGACGTCCGCTCGAAGATCATGCTGGCCCTGATCAAGGCCGGCATCCCGGTGGAGGTCCAGCATCACGAGGTGGCCACCGCCGGCCAGGCCGAGATCGACTTCCGGTTCGGCACCCTGGTCCAGACCGCCGACCGGCTGATGGCCTACAAGTACGTGGTCAAGCACGTCTGCCACAGCCTGGGCTATACGGCCACCTTCATGCCCAAGCCCCTGTTCGGCGACAACGGCTCCGGCATGCACGTCCACCAGTCGCTGTGGCTGAATGACAGCCCGCTGTTCTACGACGAGAACGGCTACGCCCTGCTGTCGGAGACGGCCCGGCACTACATCGGCGGGCTGATCGCCCATGCGCCGGCGCTGCTGGCCCTGTGTGCGCCGACCACCAACAGCTATCGACGGCTGGTGCCGGGCTTCGAGGCGCCGGTGAACCTGATGTACTCGGCCAGGAACCGGTCGGCCATCTGCCGGATCCCGACCTACTCGAGCAGCCCCAAGGCCCGCCGGGTCGAGTTTCGGGCGCCCGACCCGACGGCCAACCCATACCTGGCGTTCTCCGCCATGCTGATGGCCGGGCTCGACGGGATTCAGCGCAAGCTCGAGCCGCCCGCGCCGATCGATGAGGACCTGTACGAGCTGCACGACGAGCGGAAGGCGTCGATCAAGACCGTGCCCGGGTCACTGGCCGAGTCCGTGGCCGCGCTCGAGGCGGACCACGACTTCCTGCTGGCGGGAGATGTGTTCACGGCGGACGTGCTGGAGACCTGGATCACCATGAAGCGGACCAAGGACATCGCTCCGGTGAGCCTGCGGCCGCACCCGTACGAGTTCTTCCTCTACTACGACGCCTGAATCGAAGTTCGCGGCAGGTAGACTTGACCGCGCGCTCGGGATACCCTATCCCGAGCGCATGACATCGACGCCTCGAAGGTCCGCCATCCCGCCGCTCCCGGCCGTGCTCGGCGCGATCCTGAGCGTGCAGGGCGGCGCCGCCCTGGCGAAGGGCCTCTTTCCCGCACTGGGCCCGGCGGGAACCGTAGGGCTGCGCACGGGCATCAGCGCGATAGTCCTGCTGGCGGCCTTTCGTCCCCGGCTGGGGAGCCTCGAGCCGGCCCAGTGGCGAGCCGTGATCCCGTACGGCCTGGTGCTGGGCGTCATGAACATGGTCTTCTACTTCTCGCTCGACCGCATCCCGCTGGGACTGGCAGTCACGGTGGAGTTCGCCGGTCCGCTGGCGGTGGCGGTGTTCGGCTCGCGCCGGGTGCTGGACCTGCTCTGGGTGGGACTGGCGGGCGCCGGGATTGCGCTGATCGCGCCCTGGACGGGTGGCGGCGGCGTGGATCCCCTGGGCGTGGCGCTGGCCGGGGCGGCGGGAGCGTGCTGGGCCGCGTACATCGTGCTGGGTGGCCGGCTCTCGCGCCTGCTGCCGAGCGGCCCGGCCGTGTCGCTGGGGATGCTGATCGCCGCGCTCGTCGCGGTTCCCGCCGCCGGAGCGATGGGTGGCTTCGCCCACCTCACGCTGGGTCTGTTCGGCGCGGGCGTGGGCGTGGCGCTCCTCTCCAGCGCCATTCCGTATACGCTGGAGATGATCGCCCTCAAGGCGCTCCCCGCCCGCACCTTCGGCATCCTGATGAGTCTGGAGCCGGCTGTGGCCGCCATCGTGGGCCTGGTGCTCCTGCACGAGCGGCTCACGCCTACCCAGTGGCTCGCCGTCGCGCTGGTCATCACGGCCAGCGCCGGGTCGACCCTCACCAGCCGCAGCCCCACCGTGGCCCCTGAGGTCGAGGCATACGAGGGATGGCAGGGCGGATGATCCCCGCCCCGGCCCCGGCCAACCGACGATGCCGGCCTAGCCGGCATTGCCGGCGGGTCCGGCCGCACGGGCGGGCCGCTCGCGCCGTCCCTCCGCTTGTTCGCCCCCTGCCCGACCCTAGATTTCCCGGATGACCCCTCTCAAGAGCGACGCCATCACCGCCGGCGTCCAGCGTGCGCCCAACCGGGCCATGCTCCGCGCGGTCGGCTTCGGCGACGACGACTTCGGCAAGCCCATCATCGGGATCGCCAACGGCTACAGCACCATCACCCCGTGCAACGCGGGACTCGACGAGCTGGCCCGCCGGGCCGAAGCCGCGGTCCGCGCCGCCGGCGCCATGCCGCAGCTGTTCGGCACTATCACGGTGAGCGACGGCATCTCGATGGGCACCGAGGGGATGAAGTACAGCCTGGTCTCCCGGGAGGTCATCGCCGACTCGATCGAGACGGCCTGCGGGGCGGAGAGCATGGACGGGGTGGTGGCCGTGGGCGGGTGCGACAAGAACATGCCGGGGGCGATGATCGCCATCGCCCGGATGAACATTCCCGCCATCTTCGTCTACGGCGGCACCATCAAGCCCGGCCGCCTTCACGGGCGCGATCTCACCGTGGTGAGCGCCTTCGAGGCCGTGGGCCAGTTCAGCGCCGGCAAGATCGATCAGCAGGAGCTGCTCGAGGTCGAGCGCCACGCCTGCCCCGGCAAGGGTTCCTGCGGCGGGATGTTCACCGCCAACACCATGTCGTCGGTCATCGAGGCGATGGGGCTCAGCCTGCCCGGCTCGTCCACCATGGCCGCCGAGGACGCCGAGAAGGCCGAGAGCGCCGCCCGCTCCGGCGAGGTGCTGGTGGCGGCCGTGCGGCGCGGCCTCCGTCCCCGGGAGATCCTCACTCGGCCGGCGTTCGAGAACGGGATCGCGGTCACCATGGCCCTGGGTGGCAGTACCAACGCGGTGCTCCACCTGCTGGCCATCGCCCACTCGGCCGGGGTGCCTCTGACCATCGACGACTTCGAGGCCATCCGGGCCCGGGTCCCGGTGCTGTGCGACCTCAAGCCATCGGGTCGCTACGTCGCCACCGACCTCCATGCCGCCGGCGGCGTGCCGCAGGTGATGAAGCTGCTGCTGGCCCATGGCCTCCTCCACGGCAACGCTCTGACCATCACCGGCGACACCGTGGCCGAGAGCCTGCGGTCCGTGCCCGAGGCGCCGCGGCCCGACCAGGACGTGATCCGGCCGTGGGGCCGCCCGCTGTATCCCCACGGTCACCTGGCCGTCCTGCGCGGCAACCTCGCCCCCGAGGGATCGGTCGCCAAGATCACCGGGGTGAAACAGCCGCGGATCACCGGCCCCGCGCGGGTGTTCGAGTCCGAGGAGCGCTGCCTCGAGGCCATCCTGGCGGGCGGGATCCGGCCCGGCGACATCCTGGTGATCCGCTACGAGGGCCCCCGCGGCGGGCCCGGCATGCGGGAGATGCTGGCGCCCACGTCGGCCATCATCGGAGCCGGCCTGGGCGATTCGGTCGGCTTGATCACGGACGGCCGGTTCTCGGGCGGGACCTATGGCCTGGTGGTCGGACATGTAGCGCCGGAGGCTGCGACCGGCGGGCCGATCGCGCTGGTCGAGGAAGGCGACCTGATCACCATCGACGCCGACCAGCGGCTCCTGGCCGTGGACCTCGGCCCCGAGGAGCTGGCCCGGCGGCGGAGCGGCTGGCAGCCCCCTCCGCCCCGATACACCGCCGGCGTCCTCCACAAGTACGCCCGCCAGGTGTCCAGCGCGAGCCTCGGCGCGGTGACCGATCTCTAGCCCGGGCGCCGGCACCCGGGCCCGCTCGTCGGCCAGGGCCGCCGTCAGCGGGGCCGTCGCGCTGCTCTGCTTCCTCCTCTTCGTGCTCCTGGCCGTGGCGGTGCTGGCCGGCTGGACCGCCGGCTTCGACCGCAGGGTGCTCCTGGCGGTGGTGCCCTGGCGCACGCCCGCGCGGACCGGGGTGATGCGAGCCATCAGCCTGGTGGGCAAGGGCGAGGTCGAAGTGCCGGTGGCGCTGCTGCTCAGCCTGCGATTGTCGCTCATCCGGCGGCGGTCCGAGGCGGCCGGCTACGCCGCGGCCGCCCTGAGCGGCTGGGCCCTCTATGGCGTGGCCAAGTGGAGCTTTGCCCGGCCGCGTCCCCGGATCATCCCTCGCCTGGCGGACTCGGGCTGGTTCTCCTTCCCCTCGGGCCATGCCATGCTGGCGCCGCTGGTCTTCGGCCTCGGCGCGCTCATCTGGTCGGCTCCATGGCCCCGGCCCGCCCGCGTGGCCCTGCTGCTGCTGGCCGGAAGCCTCTCGCTGCTGGTGGCGGTGGCGCGGGTGTACCTCGGCGTACACTGGCCCACGGACGTCATCGCCGGGCTGCTGCTCGGGACGGCGTGGGCGGCGATGTGGGTGTGGTGGTGGGAGCGGGCAGCGAGTGGAAGTGGCGGGGGACCGGAACCGGTCCTGGGCGGCGGGACACCAGCCGGTCACTGACGCAGGCCCTGGCACCCGGGAGCTAGACCCCCACGCCCTCCAGCACCAGCCCCGCGACTCGCTCGCCGACCTCGCGGGTGCCGACCGTGGCCTCGCCCGGGCGGGCGATGTCGGGCGTGCGCACGCCGGCCGAGAGCACGGCGGCGATCGCTCGATCGACCGCGTCGGCCGCCTCCGCCTCGGCCAACCCGTAACGCAGCAGCAGCGCGGCCGAGGCGATGGCGCCGAGCGGATTGGCCGTTCCCTGCCCCGCGATATCGGGGGCCGAACCGTGGACCGGCTCGAACAGGCCGGAGCCCTCGCCGATCGAGGCCGAGGGCAGCAGCCCGAGCGAGCCGCTCAGCACGGCGGCTTCGTCGCTCAGGATGTCACCGAACAGGTTCTCGGTCAGCAGTACGTCGATCGCGGCGGGCTGGGCCACCAGCCGCATGGCGGCGTAGTCCACGTAGAGATGCTCGAGCCGCACGTCGGGGAACTCATCCGCGACCCGGCTCACCGTCTCCCGCCACAGCTGCGAGACCTCCAGCACGTTGGCCTTGTCGACCGAGGTCACCAGCTTCCGCCGGCCTCGGGCGGCTTCGAACGCCACCCGCGCCACCCGCTCGATCTCCGGGACGGTGTATCGCATGGTATTGACCGCCGAGTGGCGCTGGAGGTCGCGCGGCTGCCCGTAGTAGAGCCCTCCCAGCAGCTCTCGAACGATCAGCAGATCGACCCCCTCCAGCCGGTCCTCCCGGAGCGGCGAGGCGTGTCGCAGCGCCGGGTGGACCGTCACCGGCCGCAGATTGGCGTAGGCACCGAGCAGCTTGCGCAGGGCCAGAAGACCTGCTTCGGGGCGCCGCCGGCCCTCGGCCGTGGCCAGCGAGGGATGGCCGACCGCGCCCAGCAGCACCGCGTGCACCTGGGTGACGGCGGAGGCGGTGGCCGGCGGCAACGAGTCGCCCGTCTCGGCTACTCCGGCGGCTCCGACGGCGTACTCGCGGGTCTCGAGCGAAAACCCGTGCAGGTCGGCCGCGGCCCGCAGCACCCGCACCGCTTCGGCGGTCACCTCGGGCCCGATGCCGTCCCCTGGCAGCACGGCCACGGTGTAGCGGGTCACGCGCCGACCCCGGCCGCGCGCCGGCGCTCGAAGGCGGCAATGCGCTCCTCCTGGAGCAGCGTCCTGCCGATCTCGTCGAGCCCCTGCAGCAGCATGTCGCGGCGATAGTCGTCGAACGGGAACGGAGCCGAGAACCCCTGTTCGTCCGTCACTCGCCGCTCGACCAGGTCGACGGTGACCCGGTAGTCAGGCTGGGGGGCCCGGGTGGCGAGGGTGGCCAGGGCCACCTCGGGCAGGACGACGGGAAGCAACCCGTTCTGGCAACAGTTGCCGAAGAAGATGTCGGCGAACGACGGCGCTACGATGACGCGGAAGCCGTACTCGGCCAGGGCCCAGGGCGCATGCTCGCGCGAGCTGCCGCAACCGAAGTTGGCGCCGGCGAGCAGAATGGTTGCGCCCGCGGCGCCGGGCCGGTTGAGCTCGAAGTCGGGATTGGGCGTGCCGTCGGGACGATAGCGCCAGTCGAAGAACAACGCTGACCCGAAGCCGGTCCGCTCGATCCGCTTGAGGAACTGCTTGGGGATAATCTGATCGGTGTCGACGTTGGCGCGCGGTAAGGAAACGGCTCGGCCGGTGTGCCTGGTGAAGGGCTGCATAGGCTCCCGAGTAAATATGCGTCGGAGATTTCAGCGGACCTGAGAAATTGCTTTCACTGACCCGCGCAATTGCTTGCTACACAATTATTTATATGCCAGTTATTACAGTACATTCGCCGGCCGGATACCGGGCTGGAGGCAGTGTATATCAGCGGCTTGCGGCCTGCATGAAGCCGCGGACGTCCACCAGATGCCCTTCCACCGCCGCCGCCGCCGCCATGACGGGACTGACCAGGTGGGTGCGCCCACCCTTGCCCTGCCGACCCTCGAAGTTCCGGTTCGAGGTCGAGGCGCAGCGCTCACCCGGACCGAGAATGTCGTCGTTCATGCCGAGACACATCGAGCAGCCGGGATTGCGCCACTCGAAACCGGCCTCGGTGAAGATTCGGTCGAGCCCCTCCTGCTCCGCCTGCGCTTTCACCAGCTGCGATCCCGGCACGACCATGGCCCGGACTCCGTGAGCGACCTTTCGGCCCTGCGCCACCCCAGCCGCTTCGCGCAGGTCCTCGATCCGCCCATTGGTGCAGGAGCCGAGAAACACCCGGTCGACCTTGAGTCCCTCGAGCGGCATCCCCGGTCTGAGGTCCATGTACTCCAGCGCCCGCTGCACCGACTCCCGCTCCGCTTCGGACGTCGCGTCGGCCGGGTCGGGGATTCGCTCGGTGATGTCGGCCGTCATCCCGGGACTGGTTCCCCAGGTGACCTGCGGGCCCAGTCGGCCCGCGTCGATCCGGACGGTGATGTCGTAGCTCGCGCCGGCGTCGGTTTGCAGGTCGCGCCAGGCGGCTCGGGCCCGGGCCCAGGCCTCGCCCTGGGGCGCCCGGCGGCGGCCCTGCAGGTAGGCGAAGGTGGTCTCGTCGGGCGCCACCATCCCGGCCCGGGCGCCGGCCTCGATCGACATGTTGCACACCGTCATCCGCCCTTCCATCGAGAGCGCCCGGATGGCCTCGCCGGTGTACTCGATGACGTGGCCGGTCGCCCCAGCCGTCCCGATCCGCCGGATCAGCGCCAGCACCAGATCCTTGGCGGTGACCCCGGGCGCGGGCAGGCCCTCGAACCGGACTTCCATGGTCCGGGGCCGGGCCTGGACGACGCACTGGGTGGCCAGGACGTGCTCCACTTCGCTGGTCCCGATCCCGAAGGCGAGCGCACCGAACGCGCCATGGGTGGAGGTGTGCGAGTCGCCGCAGACGATGATCATCCCCGGCTGGGTCAGCCCCAGCTCCGGACCGATCACATGGACGATCCCCTGGTCCGGGCTGTCGAGGTCGAATAGCTCGACGCCGAACTCGCGGGCGTTCCGGACCAGCGCCGCCACCTGGCGGGCCGCAATCTCGTCGGCGATGGGAAGCCGCCGGTCGCCCGTGGGGACGTTGTGATCGACCGTGGCGACCGTGAGGTCGGGCCGCCGGACCCTGCGCCCGGCCAGCCGCAGTCCCTCGAAGGCCTGGGGCGAGGTGACCTCATGGACCAGGTGAAGGTCCACGTACAGCAGCGCCGGGCCACCGCCGGCGCCGCCGTCCCCGGCGACGAGGTGCGCGTCCCAGACTTTGTCGAACAGCGTCCGGCTCGGGGTCACGAAACCGTCGCCGCCTTCCGCGCGGCCGGCTCCTTGGGCGCGGCGGCCCGTGCGGCCGCGGCCTTGCCTTCCTCCGACCATGGCATCATCGCCCGGAGCTCCCGCCCCACCTGCTCGATCGGGTGGTCGCGATCGGCCTGGCGCATGCGCTCGAAATTGGGCCGACCGTTCTGGTTCTCGGCCAGCCATTCGCGGGCGAAGCTGCCGTCCTGGATCGCCCGGAGGATCTGCTGCATCGCCGCCCGGGTCTCCTCGGTCACGATCCGTGGCCCGCGGGTGTAGTCGCCGTACTCGGCCGTGTCGCTGATCGAGTAGCGCATGAACTGGAGGCCGCCCCGGTACATCAGGTCCACGATCAGCTTGAGCTCGTGGAGGCACTCGAAGTAGGCCATCTCGGGACGGTAGCCCGCCGCGGTGAGGGTCTCGAACCCGGCCTTGACCAGGGCTGACACCCCGCCGCAGAGGACCGCCTGCTCCCCGAAGAGGTCGGTCTCGGTCTCCTCGCGGAAGGTGGTCTGGATGACGCCGGCCCGGGTGCAGCCGATGCCGGCGGCATAGGCCAGCGCGTTGGCCAGAGCCTGGCCACTGGCGTCCTGGTGCACCGCCACCAGCCCGGGCACGCCGCGACCGCCCTCGAACTCGCTCCGGACCAGGTGCCCGGGCGACTTGGGCGCCACCATCGACACGTCCACCCCCGCCGGGGGGACGATCTCGCCGTAGTGGATGTTGAATCCGTGGGCGAACATCAGCGTCTTGCCCGGGGTGAGGCCTTGCGCCACGCCACCCTGGTAGATCGCCCGGCCGTCCTGGTCGGGCGTGAGCATCATGACCAAGTCCGCCGCCGAGGCCGCCTCCGCCACGGTCCGGACGTCGAGGCCGGCCGCCTCGGCCCGATCCCACGAGCCGCCGCCCTTCCGGAGCCCCACGATGACCTTGGCGCCGCTGTCGCGCAGGTTGAGGGCGTGGGCGTGCCCCTGACTGCCGTAGCCGATGATGGCGAAAGTCCGGCCGGCGAGGCGGCTGCGGTCGGCATCGGTGTCGTAGTACACTTGCACGGGATCGTTGGTCATGGCTCGGTCGGGCTCCGTCGGTGTTAGATGGTCGCCGGCACGCGGGGGCCGGTCTCGGTCACTCCGGTCTCGAGGGCCACCGCGCCGCTGCGCGCCACCTCGAGGATGTCGAACCGCTCGAGCGCCCGGATGCAGGAGAGCACGAACGCCTCCGACCCGGTCAACTCGACGATGGTGGCCTCGGGGTTGTCGTCCACCACCGAGGCGTGGTACAGCTGGACCACGTCGAGCAGCTCGGCATAGCGATCGCTGGCCGGCCGCACCTTCACCAGCGCCAGCTCGCGGGTGACCCCGTCGCGGGCCGGAAAGGCGACCGCGTCCCGCACGCCCACGACCTTCTGCAGAAACTGGACGACCCGCTCGGCCGTCGCTTCGTCCGAATGCAGCATGATGGTCAGTCTCGACAGGCCCGGGGTGACTGTGGGGCCCACGGCCATGCTTCGCACGGGCAGGTTCCGCCGCCGGATCAGCCCGACGGCGCGAGTGAAGGTGATCAGCCGGTCCTCCAACAGGACGGTGACGGCGCGCTGGGTCATCATACCGAGACCGTCTCCGATTCGATCGGCTCGCTCAGGGAGGCGCCGGGCGGGATCATCGGGAACACGTTCGCCTCCTGCTCGATCAGGAACTCGACCAGGGCCGGTCCCGGGGCCGCCAGCGCCGCGGCGAGCACACCATCCACCTGGTCGGGCCGTTCCACCCGCCACCCCGGAATGCCGTAAGCCTCCGCCAGCCTGGCGTAGTCGGGACTCCAGATCGGGGTCGCCGAGTAGCGTCGGCCGTGAAAAAACTGCTGCCATTGCCGCACCATGCCCAGATAGCCGTTGTTGAAGATGGCCATCTTCACCGGGATCCGCTCCTGCACCATGGTGGCCATCTCCTGCATGTTCATCTGGAAGCCGCCGTCGCCCGAGATGGCCCACACCGGCTCGTTCGGGCGGGCCAGGGCCACCCCCATCGCCGCCGGCACCGCGAACCCCATGGTGCCCAGACCACCCGAGGTGATATGGGTGTTGGCCCGCTGGTAGCGAAACAGCTTGGCTACCCACATCTGGTGCTGCCCGACGTCGGACACCACGGTGCACCGCCCGGCCGTAGCCTCCTCGAGCGCCCCGAGGATGCCCTCCGGCGACAGCCCGCCCTTGAAGCTCTCCACCCGGTGCCGGACGAAGCTGTCGATCTCCACCCGCCAGAGATCACAGTGCCGCGGCGCGATCGCTTCGAGCAGGTGGCGCAGGACGTCCCGGGCATCTCCCACCAGGCCGACCGTCACCGGCACGTTCTTGCCGATCTCCGAGGCATCCAGATCGATGTGGATCACCTTGGCGCCGCGGGCGAACGCGGCCAGGTTGCCGGTGACCCGGTCGTCGAACCGGAGCCCGAGCCCGATGATCAGGTCGGCCTGCTGGATCGCCCGGTTGACGTGGACCTCCCCGTGCATTCCCGGCATGCCGAGGTGGAGGGGATGCGACTCGGGGATGGCGCTGATCCCGAGCAGGGTGGTGATGACCGGAATCCCGGTCCGCTCCGCCAGCTCGCGCAGCTCGGCGTAGGCGTCACTCAGAATGACCCCGTGGCCCGCCATGATGAGCGGGCGCTCCGCCCGGGCGATCAGCCGGGCGGCTTCGACCAGCGCGGTCGGCGTCGGCCGCCCCACCAGACCCGGCCGTCGGTCTTCGGCCGCTCGGGCCCGCCCCTGGTGCTCGCCCTTCTGGTTCTGGACGTCCTTGGGCACATCGAGCAGCACCGGGCCCGGGCGTCCCTCGCGCGCCACCTCGAAGACCTCGTGGACCGCCTCGGCCAGCTCGCTCACGTCCTCCACCAGGCGGCTGTGCTTGGTGATCGGCTGGGTGATCCCGATGATGTCGGTCTCCTGGAAGGCGTCGCGG
>DATAOR010000364.1:0-6075 GCA_036265635.1 Gemmatimonadales bacterium | reverse complement strand
GAAGGTGAGCGTGGGGTGCCGGGCGCCGCCCCGAGGCGACCGGTGTCCGCTCGGCCCTGGTCGGTTCAAGCTCCGGCGCCGGCCCCGGCAGCGCCGGGCAAGCGAAGGGGGCATGCATTGACGCATGCCCCCTCGTTGCCCGCCGGCCGTCTGGGCCAACCAGCCGCGCGGGGCGGACACCCGCCCCGGGCGGCTTCGGCTACGCCTTCACCGCCACCGCCTGACGGCCGGGCAGCTCCGCCGCCGGCGACTCGATCCGCATGCCGTAGAACGACCGGTACACGAACACCAGCGCCACCGCCAGGAACACCGCCGCCAGGACGTGGGTCAGCCCCAGGCCTTGCTCGTTGCTGAGGGAGACGGCCAGCTCCACCGCCAGCAGCCCGAACAGGGTGGTGAACTTGATGATCGGGTTGAGCGCCACCGACGAGGTGTCCTTGAAGGGATCGCCGACGGTGTCGCCGACCACGGTGGCGGCGTGGAGCTCGGTGCCCTTCGCCTTGAGCTCGGTCTCCACGATCTTCTTGGCGTTGTCCCAGGCGCCGCCGGCATTGGCCATGAAGATGGCCTGGTACAGCCCGAACAGGGCGATCGAGATCAGGTAGCCGATGAAGTAGTACGGCTCGACGAAGGCGAAGGCCAGGGTGGCGAAGAACACCACCAGGAAGATGTTGAACATCCCCTTCTGGGCGTACTGAGTGCAGATCGCCACCACCTTCTTGCTGTCGCTCACCGAGGCCTTGGTGGTGCCCTCGAGCTTGATGTTGGCCTTGATGAACTCGACCGCCCGGTAGGCGCCGGTGGTGACCGCCTGGGTCGAGGCGCCGGTGAACCAGTAGATCACCGCCCCGCCGGTGATCAGGCCGAGCAGGAATGGCGGGTGGAGGATCGACAGGTTGTTGAGCAGCTCGGGCTGCAGCCCGTGGGTCAGGCTCAGGATGATCGAGAAGATCAGCGTGGTCGCGCCGACCACCGCGGTGCCGATCAGCACCGGCTTGGCCGTGGCCTTGAAGGTGTTGCCGGCGCCGTCGTTCTCCTCGAGGTGCTGCTTGGCCTCCTCGAACATGGGCGAGAAGCCGAAGTCGCGCTTGATCTCGGCCTCGATGCCGGGCAGCTGCTCGATGGTGGACAGCTCGTACACGCTCTGGGCGTTGTCGGTGACCGGGCCGTAGGAGTCCACCGCGATGGTGACCGGCCCCATCCCCAGGAACCCGAACGCCACCAGGCCGAAGGCGAACACCGCCGGCGCCAGCATCTGGCTCTCGAGGCCGAGGGTGCTGACCCCGAAGGCGATGGCCATCAGCGACACGATGGCGAGCCCGAGCCAGAAGGCGCTGAAGTTGCCTGCCACGAAACCCGACAGGATGTTGAGCGAGGCGCCGCCCTCGCGCGAGCTGGTCACCACCTCGCGGACGTGCCGGCTGTCCACCGAGGTGAACACCTTGACCAGCTCGGGGATGATGGCGCCGGCCAGGGTGCCGCAGGTGATCACGGTCGACAGCTTCCACCACAGCGAGGGGTCGCCGCCCACCGTGGGGATCAGGAGGTACGACACCAGGTAGGTCAGCACCACCGAGACGATCGAGGTCAGCCACACCAGGGTGGTGAGCGGCGCCTCGTAGTTCATCCGGGCCGCCTGCTGGTACTTGGCCTTGGCCATCGCCTCGTTGATGAAGTAGGAGGCCGCCGCGGCGATCACCATCATGATCCGCATGGCGAAGATCCACACCAGCAGCTGGCGTTGCACATTCGCGTCCGTCACCGCCAGCAGGATGAACGTGATCAGAGCCACGCCGGTGACGCCGTAGGTCTCGAACCCGTCGGCCGAGGGGCCGACCGAGTCGCCGGCGTTGTCGCCGGTGCAGTCGGCGATGACGCCGGGGTTGCGGGCGTCGTCCTCCTTGATCTTGAACACGATCTTCATCAGGTCGGCGCCGATGTCGGCGATCTTGGTGAAGATGCCGCCGGCCACCCGGAGCACCGCCGCGCCCAGCGACTCGCCGATGGCGAAGCCGATGAAGCAGGGGCCGGCGTATTCACCCGGCACGAACAGCAGGATGCAGAGCATCAGCAGCAGCTCGACGCTGATCAGCAGCATGCCGATGCTCATCCCCGCCTTGAGCGGGATGGCGTAGCAGGGATACGGCTTGCCCCTGAGGCTGGCGAAGGCGGTCCGGCTGTTGGCGAAGGTGTTGACCCGGATCCCGAACCAGGCCACCGCGTAGCTGCCGGCCATGCCGATCAGGCTGAAGATCAGGATGATCGCCACCCGCGACAGCGGATAGCCGTGCACTTCGGCCCCGCTGGGATCGATATTGACCGCCAGCTTGCCGAAGTAGACCGCCACCGCGATGCCGATGAAGACCCAGAGGATGAGGAGGAAGCGTCCCTGGGTCAGTAGGTAGGTCTTGCAGGTCTCGTAGATCAGCTCCGACACCTCGAGCATCGACTTGTGCACTTCCATGTTCTTGAGCTGGCGGTAGATCACCAGACCAAAGGCAAGCCCAAGGAAGCAGACCACCAGGCCGCCAAGGAGCAGGGTCCTGCCGTCGATGCCGCCCAGGAACGTGGCGTCGCGCAGGTCGGGCAGCACCAACGCGGCTTCGCCGCCGCCGGCGTGGCGGGGGGCGGCTTGCTGCGCCGCCAGCGACAGCCCCGGCAGCGTCAGGGCGACCATCGCCAGCATCATGGGACGAAGGGCACGGACGGCACGGCTCAGCGCCGGGCGCGGATCGGTCATCGGAGAACGCCTCCTGGAAGGAACGGTCATGCGGGCCCGCGGGCGCGCCACGGGGCGCGGCCGGAGCGTGGAAATGGGCTCAGTACGCCCCGATCGGCCGATGGGTCGGCTCCGCCATGGTGTGCACCAGGGTGAGGAACCGCTTGGCCAGCTTGTCGAGCTCGCTCTCGCCCACCTGGTTGGTCGCCACCGTCACCAGGGTGTAGTGCCCCCCGTCGGCCTGCACGGTCACCGCCAGCTGGCCGGTCGGCCCGGTGAACTTGCGCCGCCGCGGCGCCTCCTCGACCGGGCTCAGCCGCCCGCCGAAGAAGGCGGTCGCGCGGCCCAGCACCTGCTCGGGGGCCAGGTGGGTCCGATGGAAGTACTTCATCAGGCGTCCTGGTAGTACTCGATGCCGAGATGGGTGATCTGCTCCTCGCCCATCAGGTATCGCAGCGTGTTCTTGAGCTTGGTCTGCTGGATGAAGAGATCGTGCTCGGGATAGAGGCCCGGCGCGCTCTGCGGGCTCTTGAAGTAGAACGACAGCCACTCCTGGATGCCGCTCAGCCCGGCCCGCTGGCTCAGGTCGAAGAACAGGGCCAGGTCGAGCACCAGCGGCGCCGCCAGGATCGAGTCGCGGCAGAGGAAGTCCACCTTGATCTGCATCGGGTAGCCCAGCCACCCGAAGATGTCGATGTTGTCCCAGCCTTCCTTGTTGTCGCCCCGGGGCGGATAGTAGTTGATCCGCACCTTGTGATACATCTCGCCGTACAGCTCGGGGTAGAGCTTGGGCTGGAGGATGTACTCCAGTACGCCGAGCTTGGACTCCTCCTTGGTCTTGAAGCTCTCGGGGTCGTCCAGCACCTCGCCGTCCCGGTTGCCCAGGATGTTGGTCGAGTACCAGCCGGCCACCCCCAGCATCCGGGCCTTGAACATGGGCGACAGCACCGTCTTCACCATGGTCTGGCCGGTCTTGAAGTCCTTGCCCCCGATGGCCACGCCCTTGGCCTTGGCCAGCCCTTCCATGGCCGGGAAGTCGCAGGTCAGGTTGGGCGCGCCGTTGGCGAACGGCACGCCTTCCTGGATGGCAGCGTAGGCGTACAGCATCGAGGGCGCGATCGACGGGTCGTTGGCGTCCATCGCCTGCTCGAACGCCGCCAGCGTCTGGTGGGCCGGGCCCGGGCTGATGAAGATCTCGGTCGAGGCGCACCAGACCATGACCAGGCGGTCGCAGCGGTGCCTCGCCTTGAACTCGCGGATGTCCTGGCGCAGGGCCTCGGCCAGCTCGCGCTTGGTCTTGGCCTGCTTGACGTTGGTGCCCTCGAGCCGCTTGACGTAGGTCTGGTCGAACGCGGCCGGCATCGGCTTGATCGCCTTGAGGAAGTCGGCGATCGGCTCGAGGTGCTCGTGCCGGTCGAGCACCCCGGCATGGCGCGCGGCCGCGTAGGCGTCGTCGGGCACCGGATCCCAGGCCCCGAACACCAGGTCCTCGAGGTCGGCCAACGGCACGAACTCGCGGATCAGCGGGGCCCGCCCCTCGGTCCGCTTGCCCAGCCGGATGGTGCCCATCTGCGTCAGCGAGCCGATCGGCCGGGCTGCGCCGCGGCGGATGTTCTCCACCCCCGCGATGAACGTGGTGGCCACGGCTCCGAGACCGACGCAGAGCACACCGAGCTTCCCCTGGGCCGGCTGGATCCGCCGGGCCGTCTGATCTGCCACGCTACCGTCCTTTGGCGAGGGTGTCGAGCGGCACGCCGGCGTCCCGGCCGGGTTCGCGGGCCCGGGCCGGCTCCTTGGCCGACGGCTCCCGGACCGGCGCCGCCGGCAGGTCGGCGTGCTGGAACACGTAGACGAACCGCTGAATCACCGTGATGATCGAGGCGGCCGCCAGCAGGGCGACGATGCCCTCGAGCAGGAGGGCATGGGGACCGGCGCCGACCACCAGCGAGGCGACCCCGACCAGCAGGATCCGCTCGGCCCGCTGGGCGATGCCGACCTTGCAGTCGAGGCCCAGGCCTTCGGCCCGGGCCCGGGCATAGCTGACCAGGAGCGAGCTGAGGATCGCGATCATGCAGGCGATGGTGGCGGGGACCCGGTAGGCCACGTCCGGCGCGGTCAGGAGGAAGGCGCCGATGCCGATGAAGGTGGCCCCGTCGCCCACCCGGTCGAGCGTGGAGTCGTAGAAGGCGCCGAACCGGGTGACCATCGCGCCGCCCCGCGCCACCTGGCCGTCCAGCGTGTCGGCGATGCCGCTCACCAGCAGCAGCAGCCCGCCCAGACGGACGTGGCCCAGGCCGAAGGCCAGGGCGGACACCAGGACCAGCCCGGTGCCGATGGTGGTGATGGTGTTCGGCCGCACGCCGGACCGGATCAGCCGCGCCACCAGCGGATCGACCGCCGCGTAGAACGGCTTCTCCAGCGCACCCAGCAGCTTCACGTCGAGTCGGCCCCCCGCGAGCGTTGGCAGCGGCCGGACCCGGGCTGGGCGGCCGGGCGAAAGAATAATCGTGAGAACCGGTTAGGGCAATCGGACCCGGTGCGCCTGGTGAGGCACGGCCGAGGCCGGGAGCGGGTGAGCGGCCGGCGGAAGGAAATGCGGGCCCGGATCCGCGGAAACCGGCCGGAGTGCCTGGCCGTGATCGCCAGCGTCCGGCGGACGAGTGCCTCAGGCGTGGCGCTGGGCGCCCGGGTCATTCCGGATACAGCAGAAACGCCCGCCGCCGCGCCCGAAACGCCCGGACCTCGTCCGCCCAGCCCGCCACGATCGCCCCGGAGGAGGTCCCGGCCTCGAGCTGTTCCCGCAGCCGCGGGCCGCCGGCGAGCCGGTCGAAGTGCTTCGGGATCCAACCGAACTGGCCGCCGTGGGTCGCCAGCACGGCCGCCAGCAGGGTGACCGCCGTCGCCGTAGGGTCGTACCGTGCCCGGTCGGTGACCTCCAGCCGGATGCCCGCCACCAGGGTGTCGGCGTACTTGCCGTCGCCCGGGGCGCGGGGCGTGAACGTCACACCCCGGAACCCAACGCCCGGCAGCCTGGCGCCGCGGACCCGTGCCAGCACGGCCGCCGTGTCGAGCCACGGCGCGCCGACCTGCCGGAACGCCGCGTCGGTGCCCCGCCCCACGCTCAGAGTGGTGCCCTCGACCAGGCAGGTGCCCGGATAGTCGAACAGCGCCTCGAGCGACTGGAGGTTGGGGCTCGGCGCGATGAACGGGAGTCCGGTCTGGTCGAGCGTCAGGTCGCGCCGCCAGCCCGCCGCTGGAATCACCCGGAGCGCGGTCCCGAGGCCGAGGTCGGACCGGGCCAGCAGGGCCAGCTCGCCCAGGGTCATGCCGTAGCGCATCGGTACCGCCAGCTGCCC
>DATAOR010000363.1:0-10215 GCA_036265635.1 Gemmatimonadales bacterium | reverse complement strand
TCGTAGTCAGCCGGAGCAGCGGCGGGGAGGACAGGTCCACGTCGCCGTAGAGCTCGGCCCCCAAGGCAGCATCAGCGACACCTCGAACCACCACGTAGCGACCGGCCGCACTCACCCGGGGCGCGCCCGAATCGCCGGTTTCGACGGGGCCCTGCACCGTCACCTGGACCGGCGGCGCCGGGGCTGGCAGCGAGGTGCCCCCCCTGGCACAGCTCAGCACCACGACCAGCGCCGCCGCCGCCCACTTCACGAGGACTGGTTCATCCACCCGGTCGGCTCGGGCCGACCATCGCCCCAGAGACCGGGCCTTCACGCGCGGGTGGCCCCCGGGTCCACCAGAGATAGGCCGGAATGCCGAGGAGCAGCAGGCCCGCGCCGGCCGCCGCGTTGCGGGGGCTCTCCCGCACCGTACTCCAGACTACGAGGCCGGCCGCCAGGACGAACAAGGCGGGGGTCCAGGGATATCCCGGGACCCGGGGGCCGGCCGGATTCCCGGGCGTCGAACCCGCACCGGCCGCGGCTCGATCGCGCGCGGCCCGATCGTCGGCGGCTCGGATCCGGCCCAGACCAGCCACCGTGAGTCCGAAGAAGATCCAGTCGCCGAAGGAGACGTAGTCCACCAGCTGGGCGAAGGTCCCCGTGAGGGTAAGCACGATGGCCCAGCCGCCCTGCAGCAGGATGGCCGCCACAGGGGTGCGATACCGCGGATGCAGGGTGGCGAGCCGAGGGAAGAACACCCCGTCGGCGGCCATCGCCTGCAGCACCCGCGGCGTGACGAGGATGACGAGATTCAGAAAGCCCAAGGTGGAGAGGGCAATCCCAGCGGCGATGAACGTCCCCCCGGCGGGGCCAACGGCCGTGCGCATGGTGTCGGCGGCCGGCGCCGTGCTCGCGGCCAGGCCGGCCGCGCCGAGGACCCGCAGATAGGCAACGTTGGTCAGGAGATACACCAGGGCCACGATCAGCACGCCGAAGGTCAGCGCGCGCGGCAACGTCCGCTCCGGTGCGACAATCTCTTCGGCGATGAAGTTGGTCTGCTGCCAGCCGCCGTAGGTAAACAGGACGGGCACCAGTGCAGCACCGAACGCCCGAAGCAAGCTGCCGCCGGCGACTGTTCCCACCCCGGCGGGGCCGGCCGCGGCCGGCGCGACCGCGCTGACGGCGAGCGGCGCGGCCACGACCAGGCCGCCCACGATCAGCGCCACCAGCGCGCCCAGCTTGAGCACCGTGAAGATGTTCACCGCGGTGGCGCCGGGCCGGACGCCCAGGACGTTGATGCCCGCGACCAGCACGATCGCTCCGACGGCGATCGGCTGGGCCAGCGCCGGAGGCAGCCCGGTCAGCGCCACCGCATAGTCGGCGAAGGTCACCGCCACGGCGGCGATGGCGCCGGTGGCGATCACCAGCAGCAGACCCCAACCGTAGAGGAAGGCCGGCAGCGGGCCCCAGGCCTCGCGCAGGTAGACGTACCCGCCCCCGGCCCGCGGCCGACGCCAGGCCAGCTCGCCGTAACAGAACGCCCCCGCCAGCGCCACCGCGGCGCCGGCGGCCCAGACCGCCAGCACCAGCCCCGGCGTCGTCACGCGCTGGGCCACCGCCGCGGGCGTGCGAAAGATGCCCCCACCGATGATGCCCCCGACCACCGCCATGGTGGCCGAGAACAGCCCGAGGCGACGGGCGTAACTCGTCATCCCACCTCGCAACATGAGAGAACCAGGTTGGGAGAGGCTCGCGACTCTGCTGCGAGACCCCTTGTCGAGCAACGAGTTAGCGCCTCAGGCTCGACGGCACGTCAGTTGCCCTTCGCCGGCCCGTGCTGCCTCGCTTCTCACCACTCGTCCTGGCGCTCATCGCCCTCGCCGCCTGCGGTTTCGACCCGGGTGACGATTCGCCGATGGCCCCGCCGGCGGTCTATCGGCAGTGGTGGGCCAAGACGGAAGCCTGCTCCGGATTGCGGGGGGATTTCGAGCGGATCCAGTGGTCGATGGTGCCGGGTTACGGCTTCAAGTGCAAGAGCGGCACCTGCGCGGGACACTGGGAGCCGGGCCACCGGATCTACCTGGCGCAGGACTGGACGATGGACGAGATGGTGGTGCGCCACGAGATGCTGCACGACCTGCTGGGCCGAGCGGGGCATCCAGATCCGCCGTTCGGCGACCCGTGTCCGCTGACCTGGTCGACCTGGCAGGGCGGCCACGCTCCGGTCTTCGCCGGGGCGGCGATCGATACCGCCGCCTACTGACCGCACTCCCCGGCCCGAGGCAGGGCCGGTTCAGTTCCGTGCGCCGAGGGCCAGCGGATCGGCGCCCCGGAGACAGCGTCGCACCTCCTCGATCAGCCGCTCGGGCGGGAACGGCTTGGCGATCAGGGCGCAGGGCGCCGCGATCCCCATACCGACCAGCTCGCCGGTGGCATAGCCCGACATCAGCACTACCGGCAGGTGCGGATGGGAGATCGACAGCGCTTCCATCAGCTGCACCCCGTTGAGCCGCGGCATCACGATATCCGAGACCACCGCGTTGACCTGGCCGGTGGCGATGGTCGTCAGCGCCTGCACACCGTCCTCCGCCTCGAGCACCTCGAAACCTTCCTCCAGCAGCACACGGGCGGCGAATCGCCGAATGGCGGCCTCGTCGTCCACGATCAGGACGCGATGGGCGGAACTGTCCGGTGCGATCACGTTGCGGTTCCCGGGTTGGGGTGGGGGCACCTGCAAATGTCGCCCGGTCGGCACCTTTCGGGTAGATGTTCCCGGGCACCTATCGTCGGCCCGGCCCCTGGCCCTAGCTTCGGTCAGCCTCCCACCCATCCGTTGCCCGGAGGCCCCGATGTCCGACGACCGTCGCACCCCACCCGACCCACTTCCCGAATCCGGCATGGGCGGTGCCGCCGACGCCGGCGCCCACGGCCGGCACCCGGGGTCCCATCCCGACGCCCCCGCCCGGCCCGAGCCCGCCATCGGCGATGCCGCGATCGAGCGGCGCCATCGCCACGACCCCGGCTACCGCGGTCCCGAGCGCCGGCAGGGCGGCGCCGGCCGACGCTCGACCTGAGACCCAGCCTGCCGGCCGGGGTCACTCCTCGCGGAGGATCACCGCCGGGTCCACCCGGGTGGCCCGCCAGGCCGGGATCAGGTTCGCCGTCAGGGCGGTGACCGCGAGCAGGCCGGCGACCAGCAGCATGGTGGCCGGATCGCCGGGGTGGATACCGTAGAGCTGGCTCGCGATCACCCGGCTGAGAGCAAGCGCGGCGGCGAGCCCCACCACGATGCCGATCAGGGCGAGCGACATGCCCTGCCGGAGCACCAGCCGGAGCACGTCCCGCCGGGCCGCGCCCAGCGCGATCCGGACGCCGAGCTCGCGGGCCCGCTGCGCCACCGAGTAGCTCATCAGGCCGTAGATCCCCACCGATGCCAGCACCAGCGCGATACCCGAGAACAGGCTCAGCAGCATCATCGACAGGCGGCGCTGGCCGACCGATCGGGCCAGCAGCTCGTCCATCGAGGCGATCGCCGAGAGCGGCTGATCGGGATCGACCGACTGCACGGCGGCCCGGGCCGCGTTGACGAAGGATTGGGGGTCGCCGGTGGTCCGGACGGCGATACCCAGGAAGGGCCGGGCGGACTGCCGATAGGACAGGTACAGCTGCAGCCGATTCTCGGCATCCAGACCCTCCTGCTTGGTGTGGCCCACCACCCCGACCACGGTGATCCACTCCCGCGCCGATGTATCGGCGACACCGGGCGGCGGGCCGAAGCTGAAGCGCTTGCCGAGGGGATCATCGTGGGGCCAGTAGCGCCGGACGAACTCGTCGTCGATCACCGCCACCATCGGCGCGCCCGCCCGGTCCTGGTCGGTCAGCAGCCGGCCGCGACGGAGCGGGATCCGCAGCGTCTCGAAGTACCCGGGACTGGCGATACGGATATCGCCCCAGGGGGACGGCTGCCGGGGCGGAGGCTGGTAGCCCTCGATCTCGAAGCTGCCGGTGGTCCAGCCGCCGCTGAAGGGAAGCACCGAGGTCGCCCCGGCCGCGACGACGCCGGGCAGCCCCGAAATTGCGGGCAGGACCTGGTCGAAGAATGCGGCCTGGGCGGTGTCGGAGGGATACCGAGCGGGCGGCAGCGACAGGTTGAAGGTCAGCAGGTGGTCGGGGTCGAACCCGGGATCCACGCCCTGCAGCCGGGCGAAGCTCCGGATCAGCAGCCCCGCGCCGGTGAGCAGGGTCAGCGCCAGCGCGACCTCGGCGACCACCAGCATCCGGCGAACGCCGTGGCCGCGGCGATCGCCGACGCTGCCGCGGCCACCCTCCTTGAGCACGGCGTGGATGTCGGCGGTGGCCGTGTGCAGGGCGGGGGCCAGGCCGAACAGGAGCCCGGTGAAGAGCGACACCACCAGCGTGAACAGCATCACCCGGGGGTCGACGCCGATCTCGTCGGCCCGCGGCAGGTTTCCCGGATTGATGGCCACCAGCGTGCGGACGCCCCAGTAGGCCAGAGCCAGGCCGACGACCCCACCGGCGAGGGCGAGCAGGACGCTCTCCGTCAGCAGCTGCCGGACCAGGCGGTCGCGGCTCGCCCCCAGGGCGGTGCGGACCGCGATCTCCTTGGTCCGGGCCGCGGCCCGGGCCAGCAGCAGGTTGGCGACGTTGGCGCAGGCGATCAGCAGCACGAAGCCGACCGCCCCGAGGAGCACCAGCAGTGCCGGCCGGACATTGCCGACCAGGCGGCTGGCCAGCGGGGTGACCAGCAGGGTCCAGTCGGGGGCATAGCTGTCGGGGTACTGGCGCTTGAGTTGCTCCGCCAGGGTGTGGAACTCGGCCACGGCCTGTTCCAGCGGCACTCCGGGCCGGAGCCGGGCGACCAGGTTGAGTGATTCGGAGGTGCGCTGATCGTCGGCCAGCTGGTCGGCCCGGAACACGATCGGGGTCCACAGCTCCACCAGCCGATTCTGGACGTCGCGAAAGCCGTCCGGCATCACGCCCACGATCTGGTAGCTCTCGCCGTTGAGCTCCAGCGACCGGCCCACGGCCGAGCGGGCGCCGCCGAACAGACGCTGCCACAGCCCGTGACTCAGCACCACCACGTGCTCGCGTCCGGCGCTGTCCTCACCAGGCAGCAGCGTCCGGCCGGCCAGGGCCGGCACGCCGAGCGTGGTGAAGAAGCGGCCCGACACCCGGGCGCCGACCAACCGGGCGGGCTCGCCCTGCCCCGTCAGGTTGGCGGCCCAGTTGCGCTCGACGGCCATCGAGACGATGGACCGGGCCTGCTGCTGGTAGTCGCGGAAGCCCGGCGCCGAGACCGGCGCCTTGAGATCGCCCAGCGAGGGATACCGGTGCTCGACCGTCACCAGCCTCTCGGCCTGGGCGTACCCCAGGGGGCGCAGCAGCACCGCGTTGACCGCGCTGAAGATCGCCGTGTTGGCCCCGATCCCGAGCGCCAGCGTGAGCACGACGATGAGGCTGAAGGCGGGACTCTTGAGCAGGCGGCGGACGCTGTAGCGGAGATCCTGCAGCAGGGTATCCATGACGTCGCTCGGCGGGACGGGAAGGTGGTCGCTGACCTTCGTTGGACCCGACGTCCGGGCGAAAGGTTGCCTGCTCGGGCTACCCCACCACCCGGCGGGGGCGCCGGACCAGCTCGCCCCCGCAGTTGGGACACCGCTGACCCAGCTGCAGGGTGCAGCCGGGGCAGAAGGTGCACTCGTGACTGCAGATGAAGGCCAGGTCGTCGGGCGCCAGCGTAGCGGTGCAACGCTCGCAGGCGGCTCGCATCTCGAGGCTCAAGTCCGGCGCCCTCCCGCTCAGCTCCAGGGTCCGAAATCGCGCGCGCCGCGCAGCCGGGTGAGTGCGATGAGCGCCCCGTGGGCCGCGGTCCCGGCACCGATCCACCAGCTCCAGGCCCCACTCCCGCTGAGCGCCATGAGCCCCACGCCCCCGAGCAGGAAGACCACCCCCGCCGCCACGCCCGCCGCGTGTCCGGCCGGGGGGTCTGATCCGTCGGACGGGGACGGCCGGTCCGGCGCCCAGGCCAGCCATCGCTGGTCCAGGTTGGCACACACCACCAACAGACCCAGCGCAAGCAGGGCCAGTCCCAGCCCGGCGCTCAGGTAGGGGGCGACGGCCAGGGGGACGATCACCAGCCCGCGGAACGCCGGGCGATAGAACCCGCGCGGCCGGGTCACGATGGCCATGGCCCAGGTCGCGACCAGGAGCCCCGCGAGCAGGTGCGGGAAGTACTGCGGGTCGGTCAGCTGCGGCAGGATGTGGCTCACGCCTGCAGCGCGGCCAGCCCGGCCGCCGCCACCTCTCCGTCCTGAGCCGAGGTCATGCCGCTGACCCCGACCGCGCCGACCACGGCGCCGTCCACTCGGATGGGTAGCCCGCCCTCGAGGGCCACCACGCCGGGCACGCTCAGCAGTGCGGTCCGTCCCCCGGCGATGCTGTCCTCGACGGCCTTGGTGGGCCGGTGGAGCCGGGCAGCCGTGCGGGCCTTGAGCACCGCGATGTCCTGGCTGCCCGGCTGGGTGCCGTCCAGGTGGTGAAACAGGAGCAGACCCCCTCCGGCATCGACCACGGCCACCGCGATGGTCCACTGCCGCTCGACCGCGAAGCGCTCGGCGGCGGCGGCGATTGCCTTGGCGCCATCCAGCGTGAGGACGCGAACCGGTCGCAGGTGGGTCATGCCCTTCCCTTCGCAGAGGTGGTCCGACCGACCCCAGAGATGGTCCAACTGATCCCAGAGGTGGTCCGACTGCTGGCGGTGGTGGACCGGGCAGCCCAGCCGCTAGGCCGGCACCACCGTCCGACGTGACCAGCCGGCGGCACCACCGGATACTGCCGCGCGCGCGGCCGGTCCGCCGTGCGGTCAGACATAGCGCGCCACCGCCATCGCGGCCGTGGCCAGCAGGAGCAACCCCGCACCGACCGCCGAGCCCCAGGCCAGCCGGCGCTGCAGGCGCGCGATGGCGGCCAGCTCTTCGGCCGAGGGAGGGCGGCCGGCGGCCTGAATTCCGGCGGTCAGCGGGCCAAGGCGCCGGGCGGCCGGCACGTTGACCGCCATGCCGACCACCAGCCCCGCCACGGCCAGCACGCCCCCCAGCCCGAAGACGCGACCCGGGCCCGAGCCGAGCCATTGGGCGGCCTGGAAGCCGTCGGAATCGTGCCAGTAGAGGGCGAAGCCCGAGAGAATCGTGACCGCGCTGGCCCCCATCAGCCAGGCCGCCATCCGGCGGACTTCCATCAACTGGCGCATGACCGCACCGCCCGCGGGCCCGGCCGCAAAGACGCTGGGGCCGACGAAGAAGGCGACCAGGGTGACCGCGCCGACCCAGAAGACGCCGCAGGCGATGTGCAGCAGACGGAAGAGCAGCAGGACCTCAGTCGACATGCAGGAATGTCCCTTCTGCAGTGGGAATGGTCATGGGCCGCGAACGTCACCTGCAGCGCCGCATGCCTCAGCGGCCACCGGCGGCGACGGGAACGAGCTCACGCGAAACCTAGCCGTTCCCCGCCACCTTCGGCGTCGGGCAGCAGGCCATACCCGGGGAGCGGCTCGACCACGACCGCGGTGCCGTAGCACAGCACTTCGGTGACGCCCGGCATGATCTCGGTCGCGTCGTACTGGATACCGACGACTGCGTTGGCGCCCCGGCGCTGCGCGTGGGCCAGCAAGATGTCGAAAGCTTCGGCCCGGGCCCGCTCGCACAAGGTGGTGAGCATCGAGATCTGGCCGCCGAGCAGCGTCTCGATCCGCGCCCCGATCGAGCCGAACACCGAGCGCGAGCGGACCGTGACGCCCCGCACCACGCCCAACCCCTGCACGATCCGGTGGCCTTCGAGGGTCCAGGTGGTCGAGGTCATGGTCTCATCCATAGGGGCGGCGACTCCGCACGGTCATCGGGCGGCCGGGGTGACCCGGTTGGCCACCGTCGGGGTACGGCTGGTCGAGCGGGGGAGCGGGCTCATGGCGCGGCCATCCGACGGCCCGGGCTCGCCATCATCGACTCGAGCCGGGCGCGGATGCCGGGCCATTCCTCGCGGAGGATCGAGTAGAACACCGAGTCGCGCAGCGATCCGTCCTGGTTGATCATGTGATGGCGGAGGATGCCTTCCTCCCGGGCGCCCAGCCGGGCAATGGCCGTGCGGGACTGCTGGTTGCGCGCACTGGTCTTGAGCTCGACCCGGATGCAGTCCCACACCTCGAACGCGTGCCGCAGCATGAGATACTTGGCCTCGGTGTTGACCCCAGTCCGCTGCCACGGCCGGCCAAGCCAGGTCCAGCCGATCTCGACTCGCCGGTTGGCCGGGCTGGCGTTGCCGAACCGGGTGCTGCCGATGACCTGGCCGCTCGCCCGATCCACCGTGGCGAACGGCAGCATGGTGCCGGTCCGCTGTTCGGCCCAGGCCTCGGCCAGATAGCGCTCCATCGCCGCGCGGTCGGTCACCCGGTTCACCGTCAGTCGCCACAGCTCCGGATCGAGGCCGACCCGGCAGAGCCCGTCGAGATGGCGGGGGTCGAGAGGCTCGAGCCGGACGGTGGGACCTTCGAGGGTGACCGGGGAGAGATCCATGCTAGGACAGCTTGCGTTCGGTGCGCCCGGCCTGGCGCCGGCCCTCCCGCAGCCAGGCCATGGCCTCGTCTTCGTCGGTGAAGACGCGGGCGACCGCGCCCCGCAACCCCGACATGATCTCGATGCTCCGGGCCACGCCGAAGGCCGCGCCGGGCGGCGCCAGGTACGCCATCCGGAGACCGTACGTCGCGCCGACGTCGCCGTAGCGCTCGCCGATATAGCGGGCCTCCGCGGCCGTGGGGATGTACCGCAGGGCGCGAACGTCGAACAGCACGCCGGCCTGGTCGGCCGGCGTGATCAGTCGGCGCAGCTCGTCCAGGATGGTTTCGCTTTCGCCGACGTGGCCCTCGCCCTCGCCGCGAACCAGGTAGACCTGCTGCCCGCTCAGCCGCCGGATGGTGAAGGCCATGGCTCTCTCCGCCCGGGCTAAGAGTCGAGGCCGGCCAGCCGCCGGACCTCGGCGTCGTCCGGCAGGCTGACGAAGGCCGCCAGCAGGTCCGCCGGCAGTGCCCGGCGGCGCCCGGTGGCCAGGTCCACGAACACCCAGCGCGTCTCGGCGCGCACCACCAGCTGGTGGTGGTCTTCGCGGACAAACAGGTACCGTCGGGGGGTCGAGCGCTGGGTAAACTCGGGCACCCAGGTGTAGACCGCCAGGCGCTGACCCGCCACGGCCGGCCGAAGGTACTCGACGAAGTGCGACCGCACCACCCAACCGACGCCCAACTCGCGGTAGCGCGCCATCGGCCAGCCGGCGGCCGCGGAATGCTCGATCGCCATGTCCTGCATCCAGCCGACGTAGGCCAGGTTGCTCACGTGGCCCTGGCCGTCCATCGCCTCCGTTCCGATGACGAACCGGCGAACGTGAATCCGGACCGGCTCCATCCCGGAAGGTATCACGCCGGCCCCGCCCAGGCGACGAGGGCCGCCGCCAGGCCGGCGCCCGGACCGCGAGCCCCGCCGGACCGGCTCAGCTGAGTTGCTCCTCGATCGAGCGGGTCTGAGCGGTGATCCGGTCGCCGGTGTGCCGGGTGGTGACCGTCTCGATCAGCACGACCCAGCACTCCTCGGGCGCCACCGGATGGTGCTCCACCCCCCGGGGCACCACCCAGCACTGTCCTGCCGCCAGCTCGGCGACGCCATCGCGAAACTCGAGGCGCAGCCGGCCGCGGAGCACCCAGAACAGCTCGTCCTCGTCGGCGTGCGCATGCCAATCCATCTCACCCAGCAGACGGGCCACCTTGACGTACTGATCATTGACCCGGGCGATGACCTTGGGGGACCAGTGGTCGGTCACCCGGTCGAACTGGGCCAGGACGTCGATCGGCGTCTGCGACGGCAGGCTCGCGGCCATGATTGCTCCCGGTTGATGCCCTCTCCGGCCGGCCTCGCTGGCGTCAGGGGCAGGCCATCCGGCGGTAGCCGAAGTCCACGCCCCTGAGGGTCCCCCGACGAAGGCCCTCGACCCGCGCCAGCAGCGAGTCAGGCCCCGCTCGCCGGTAGCGGACGCGCTGGGGAAAGTCGTGATCCAGGTTCTCGAACGTGACCCCACTGTCCGACACCGACACGCTGGTGAACTCCGCCGGTGACTGACCCGATGGCGCAGCGGCGTAGACCAGCCGGCCCCGGCGCTCGAACAGCCGAACCTGTT
>DATAOR010000362.1:0-4301 GCA_036265635.1 Gemmatimonadales bacterium | reverse complement strand
GGTGGCATGGCCACGGTCTATCTGGCCCGCGACCGCAAGCACGACCGCCCGGTCGCGATCAAGATCATGCGGCAGGAGGTCGTCGCTGATCTCGGTGCCCAGCGGTTTCTGCTCGAGATCCAGATCCTGGCCCGGCTCCAGCACCCCAACATCCTCCCGCTGCTCGACTCCGGCACCACCGGTGATGCATCCCCGAGACCGTTCTACGTCATGCCGTACGTGGAGGGTGAGAGCCTGCGCCAGCGGCTCACCCGCGAGGGCACCCTGCCGGTGGCCGAGGCGCTGCGCCTGGTCCGGGAGATCGGCGAGGCGCTCCACTATGCCCACGGGCAGGGGCTGATCCATCGCGATGTGAAGCCCGAGAACGTGCTGCTCTCGCAGGGCCACGCCCTGGTGGCGGACTTCGGAATTGCCCGCGCGGCGGGCGTTGCCGGAGGGGGCCAGCCGCTGACCCAGCCCGGCCTGGGGCTGGGGACTCCCGCGTACATGAGCCCCGAGCAGGCTGGGGGCGAGCGCGGAGTCGATGCCCGGGCCGACCAGTACAGCCTGGCCTGCGTCCTCTACGAGCTGCTGGCGGGTCAGCCGCCCTTCACCGGGCCCACCGTCGCCGCGGTGTTGTCCCGGCAGGTGCTCGATCCGGTGCCGCCGATCACTACGCTGCGGCCCAGCGTCTCCGCGGCGGTGCGAGCGGCCATCGAACGGGCCCTCGCCAAGGACGCGGCAGACCGGTTCGCCACCGTGATGGACTTCCTGGCCGCGGTCGAGGCCCCGGAGGCGGCAGGCACGGCGGCAACGGCAGTCACGGCGGCGGCGGCAGGCACGGCGGCGACGGCAATCACGGCGGCGATGGCGGCGACGGCGGCCACCGCCATGCCGGCCGCCGCGCCGAAGCAGGCCATCGTGGTGCTGCCGTTCGCCAACCTGAGTCCCGATCCCGACAACGCGTACTTCGCCGACGGCCTGATGGAGGAGGTGATCGCCGACCTCTCCCGGGTGCGGGCGCTGACGGTCATCTCCCGGACCTCGTCGGTCAAGCTCAAGCAGACGGGCTGGGACCTCCGGCGCATCGGGCGCGAGCTCAACGTCCGCTACGCGCTCGAGGGCAGCGTGCGGCGGGCCGGGGCCGCGCTCCGGATCACGGCCCAGCTGATCGACGTCGAGACCGAGGCCCATCTGTGGGCGGAGAAGTATGCCGGCACGGTGGACGACGTGTTCGATCTCCAGGAACGGCTGTCGCGCCGGATCGTGGAGGCGCTCAGGATCACGCTGACGCCGCCGGAGGACCGGGAGATCGCCGAGCGGCCGATCGCGGACATCCGGGCCTACGAGTACTACCAGCGCGCCCGGCAGGAGTACTACCGCTACACCCCCGAGGGGATGGCGGCGGCGCGGGCGCTGGCGGAGCACGGGCTCGCGGTGGCGGGACCCAACGAGGCGCTGTACGGGATGCTGGGCACGGTACACGCCTGGTCGGCGGCGATGCTGGGGGGGACCGAAGAAGCCACGCTCCGGGAAGCCGAGGCCTGTGCCCGGCGTGCCTTCGAGCTGAACCCCCGGTCGGCCCAAGGGCTTTCAATCATGGGGCAGGTGGCCTATCGCCGGGGGCAGCCGGGCGAGGCCGTGCGGCTGCTGGCCGAGGCCTGCGAGGTCGATCCCAACAATCCGGACGCGATGCACCAGCTCGGCGGCGCATACCTGCTGGGCGGGCGGATCGGGCCGATGCGGGAGGTGTGTACCCGGCTGGTCGAATTGGATCCGCTGACGCCGAGCAATCACTGCCTGCTCGGGCTGAGCTGGTCGCTCGGCGGCGAGCCTGCCCGGGCGTTGACCGCCCACCGGCGGGCGGTGGAGCTGGATCCTCAGAGCACGATCTGCCGGCTGTGCGCCGGGGTCGCGCTCACGCTCGCGGGGCAGCCGGAGGAGGCGGCGGAGCAGTTCGATTGGCTGGAGCGGCAGCCGTCGGACAACCACCTGGCCAGGGTCGGGGTGCGGTTCCGGCGCGGGCTGGTCGGTGACCGGCCCGCCGTGCTGGCCCCGCTCGACGGGGCGGAGCGGGCGGTGGCGGAGTCGGACGAGTACTGGTCGTATCTGATGGGGTCCGCCTATGCCCTGGTCGGGGAGGAGGAGCAGGCGCTGGGGTGGCTGGAGCATGCGGTGGGGGTGCGGGGATGGATCGACTACGTGTACTTCACGCGGCACGATCGGTTTCTGCTGGCGCTGCGGGGGAACGGGCGGTTCCGGGAGCTGATGGCGGCGGCGCGCGAGCGGTACCAGCGGTTTACGGAGGCGGAGGTTCCCGTCGCCCGGTGATTCACCGGGGCCTCTTAGCGGTCCCTGGTCAACACCAGGCGAATCGTCTGGCCGCCGGCGGGGAGCTCGCCTGCCAGCTGATCGCGATCGGCGGTGAACTGAAGGTTACGAATGATTGCCGGGCCCCTCGGGCTGAATGACACCTTGCTCCCCGCCAGCGTCCACGTCCCAGCCAGGTCTTCCTCGAAATCACCGCCGTCCGGATCGCCGCCCGGTACCAGCAGCCGGCCGGTCAGCGTGCCATCGGGCGTCAGGGTGGCCTGCACCAGCGCGCCCCGCGCGAGCAGATCGGTGGTCCCGGTCGGACCCGTCACCGTGAAGGCCGAGGCCGAGTAGCTCCCGGAGAGGTTCTCGAGGGTCGGGCTGAAGCCGCCGTCGTCACCGCACGAGGCGAGGAGCAGCGCGATCGCGAACGCGGCGGACCGGCGGGACAGGCACGGCATGCGGCCTCCACACTGGGGCAACCCTGGTGATGCGTGGCGGACGATCTCTCCGGTCCGGGAATGCCCACGGTCTTGCCCGACTCCGTGAACGGCTATTTCCGGTTACCGAGACCGTGAGGAAACGTCTTGCCGCGCCGCGGTTGCACAGCGTGTGACCAACGCCAAAGCGCCCGACGGGCGGATTCCGACGCGTTTCCCGTCCTCTGTGATGCTCCGTTCGCCGCGCCCAGCACCCAGTGGAAGCTCACGCTGACTCTGGTCTGTCCGGGATCGTCGATCTGCTAGGCCGGCGCATGGTGGTGGATAGGCGCCGAGCGCGCGCCGGCCGTGTCGCTTAGTCCGACTCGATGGCCACCGTCCCCTGATTCGCGAAGTCCCGGGTCACACCCAGGGGACGCCCCGTTGCACGTCCAGGGGACGCGCGCGCTGCAAGCTGTCGGGGTCGAGCGAGGGACCAGCCCAGGCAACGGCCTGCGGCCCCCGCTCCCTCCCGGAGCCCCTCATGCGCCCACCTTGCACCGCACTCTCCACCGTCGCCGCCCTGGCCGTCCTGGCCGCCGGCCGCCCCGCCGTAGCCACCGCCGCCCAGTCGGTCCCCCCGGTCGCCTCCTTCCATGTCGTGGTTGCGCCGGGCGAGTCGCTCCACGTCGTCGCAGCCGGGCGCGGCACGCCGGTCGTGCTGGTGCCCGGCCTGTTCGGCTGCGCCTACGGCTTTCGCCACCTGCTCGACCGCCTGCCGGCCGAGGGCTACCGCGCCATCGTGATCGAGCCGCTGGCCATCGGGGGCTCGCCACGACCCGAGCACGCTGACTACTCGCTGACGGCCCAATCGGACCGCCTGGCGGAGGCCATCCGCCGGCTCGAGACCGGCCCCGTCATCGTGGTGGCGCACTCGGTCAGCGCCTCGACCGCGCTCCGGCTGGCCCTGCGCCATCCGGCGGCTGTGCGCGCCATCGTGTTGCTCGACGGCGGACCGATGGAGTCGGCCGCCACCAAGGGCTTCCGCCGCGCGATGACCTACGTGCCGTGGGTCAAGTGGCTGGGTGGCATGAAGCGGCTGAAGCCGCGCATCCGGCACGACCTGATCGCCTCTTCGGCGGACTCCGCCTGGATCACGGGCACGGTGCTCGACGCCTACACCGCCGGCGCGGCGAGCGATTTGGACGGCACGCTCAAGGCCTACCTCCGGATGGCGGATGCCCGTGAGCCGGAGCGGCTGGCGCCGGCGCTGCACCAGTTGCGGGTGCCGCTGGGGCTGCTGGTCGGTGCCGCGCCTCATCAGGGCGGGATCCCGGCCGACCAGATCCGCCTGCTCGCCAGGGAGATACCGCAGTTCTCGCTCGACAGCGTCCCCCACGCCGGGCATTACCTGTTCGAGGAGTCGCCCGAAGCGGTGGACGCCGCCATTCACCGGGCCGACCGCTCCGCCGCCGCGGTCGCCCTGGGCCGGGAGGCGCAGCCATGAGCGCCTACGATGCCGTGGTGATCGGCAGCGGGTTCGGCGGCACCATGGCCGCGCACACCCTGGTCGCGGCCGGCGAGCGGGTC
>DATAOR010000361.1:0-7815 GCA_036265635.1 Gemmatimonadales bacterium | reverse complement strand
CCCTCTCCGACATGAGCCGGCCGTCCGCTCGGCTGGTGGCCCTGCGAGCCGTGTTCCGCACGGTCGGCCACGTCGCCCCGGCGACGGCCGCGCGCTGGGCCGAGACGCTCTTCTGCACCCCGCCCCGCCACCAGCCGCGCGCCGCCGATGAGGCATTCCTGGCCACCGGGCGCCACTTCACCGTGCGGAGCGGGCCCGAGACGTTGGCCGCGTGGGAGTGGCCCGGCGGGCGGCCTGGCGCGCGGACCGTGGTGCTGGCGCACGGCTGGGGCAGCCGGGCGGGCCGGTTCAGCGCCATGGGCCAGGCGCTGACCGCGCGCGGCTTCCGGGTGGTCGCCTACGACGCGCCGGCCCACGGACGATCCACCGGCCGGCTGGCGTCCCTGATCGAGTTCGCCCGGGCGCTCCGAGCCGTCAGTGACGCGGTGGGACCGGTCTACGCCGTGGTAGGCCACTCGCTCGGCGCCGCCGCCGGGGTGCTGGCGCTGCGGGACGGGCTGGCGGCGCCGCGCGCAGTGCTGATCGCGGCGCCGGCGGATGTGGTCCGATTCTCAACCGCGTTCGCCGATCACCTTCGCATCCCGGCGGTGGTGCGCACGGCGATGCGGCGGAACCTGGAAGTCCGGCTCAACGCCCGGTGGGACGACCTTCATCTGCCCGCGATCGTGCGCGGGCTCAGTGCCGCGGCGCTGGTGGTGCACGATCGGAACGACACCGACGTGCCCTTCGGGCAGGCCGAGGAGATCGCCGCGGCCTGGCCGGGAGCACGACTGCTGGCGACCCACGGACTGGGCCATAGGGCGGTGCTGCGGGACGCGGGCGTGGTCAGGGCGACGGCGGGGTTTCTGGCGGAGGCGGCGGGGTGATCGTGATGGACCGGGAGAATAGATCGGCGCGGGGGTGGTCGCACGTCCTCTCCACCACCAACGATCTGGAGGAGCTGGACCGGTTCCGGGTCCGGGTCGGCGCGCCCCAGCAGGCACTGCACCTGGGGAACCGCCGTTGGCCGCATCTGGATCTCAAGCTCGAGCCCCGCGAGCGGGCTCTGGCCGATCCGGCGGTCCGGGTGTTCGAGCGGACCGCGGAGATGCTGCGGTACCTGAAGGCCCTCAGGCCTTGAGCAGGATGGCCCGGGCCGGGGGTGGCGCCATCTCCTCCCGGTGGTGGCGGATCCAGTCCTTGATCTCGCGGAGTGCGGCACTGTCGCTCGAGGTCTCGGGCGCCGCCTGGGGGAGGATGTCGTCGGGGCTGAGCGAGCTGGAGGACGAATCGCTCCAGTCCTCGTCGGTGGGGAAGGAGTCCACCGGCTCGGTCGCCTCGAGGGTGTCGCTCGGCAGGCTGGGCGCCAGCTCGGGCATCGGGGCCGGCTCGGCCCGGGGAGCGTAGTTGGCTTCGAGCGTGTCGCTCGGCAGGGTCGGGGCGGGCAGCGGCTCGGGCTGCAGCTCGCCGGATTGAGCGGCGGCCGGGTGGACCGGTCCGAGGACCAGTGCGAGGGCGATGAGCAGCGGCAGGATGCGGGGCACGAATCCTCCTGGCTGAGGTGCCGAAAGCCGTCTGCTCAATATGCAGGCGATATCCCGATTCCGCGCCGGGCCTCCGCAGCCTTGGGCCGGTGACCGGGGACACACGGCAGCCGGCCCGCCGCCGGGTCCGGCCCGCCGGCGCCCGCCTGGCCGAGTCGCGGGGTCAGAGGATCTTCTTGCCGAAGGCCGACTGGACCAGCTCGACGGCGAAAGCGCCCGATGCGTTGCCCTGGTCCAGGATCGGGTTGACCTCGACCAGCTCGAGCGACGTCATCACCCCCGAATCGTGCATGACCTCCATGATCAGGTGGGCCTCACGGTAGTCGAGCCCGCCCTTCACCGGCGTGCCCACGCCGGGCGCGACGGTAGGGTCCACCGCGTCCAGGTCGAAGCTGACATGGACGTAGTCGGTTCCGTCTGTCACCCGGGCCAGCGCCTTCTTCATCACCCGGTGTATGCCGAGGCGGTCGATCTCCGACATGGTATGAACCTGCACCCCGGTCTGCTTGAGCCGCCGCTTCTCGCCGTCGTCGAGGCTGCGGATGCCGACCAGCGCCACGTTGGCCGGGTCCACCTTGGGGTCTTTCCCGCCGATGCCGGTCAGTGCCTTGGGCCCCTCGCCCAGCAGCGCGGCCACGGGCATGCCGTGGATGTTGCCGCTGGGCGATGTCTCCGGCGTGTTGATGTCGCCATGGGCGTCCACCCAGAGGAGGCCCACCTTCTTCCCGGCCCGGCGGGCCGCGGCCGCGAGGCCGGAGACGGTGCCGACCGCGATCGAGTGGTCGCCGCCCAGCACCAGGGGAAAATGGCCCCGGCTCACGATCCGGTCGACCTTGCGGCAGACCGCGGTCGAGGCCCGGGCGATCTCGCCGAGGTAGCGGGCCCGCTCGTCCCCGACCTTGAGCGCTTCCATCGTCTTGATGGTGATGTCCCCCTCGTCCACCACGGTGTGGCCCAGATCGCGGAGGGCACCATCGAGACCGGCGATCCGGATGGCGGACGGACCCATATCGACGCCGCGCCGGCCCGACCCCAGGTCCATGGGAACGCCCAGGACGTGAACGATCATGCGCCAAGCGTCCGGGTGCCGTCGTCCTTGAGGCCCACGCCCGAGAGCCGGCGGCGGCGAGCCTCCAGCATCAGGCCGAACAGCTTGTCGGCGGCGTGCGCGGGCATCAGGCCCTCCGGTCGAATGTTGGACACGCAGTTGCGCTCGGCATCGGTCCGGCCGGCGCGAGGCGCCCAGGTGAGGTAGGCGCCGAGACTGTCGGGAGCCGACAGGCCGGGCCGCTCGCCCAGCAGAACGACCACCAGTGCGGCGCCGAGCCGGGCGCCGATCTCATCGCCCAGGGCCACCCGGCCCTGCTCCGCCACCACGACCGGCGCCAGCCGCCAGCCCGCGGCCGCGAGCCGAGGGATCAGGGCGCCCACCACCGGCACCGCGTGGGCGGCGGCCGCTCGGGCCGACAGCCCGTCGGCGATGACGAAGGCCGCGTCCACTCCCTCGGACAGTCCGGCGGCGGCGACCGACAGGGCCTCGCTCGAGCCGGCCTCGAGCCGGCGCCCCAGATCGGGGCGCTGCAGATAGATCGCCCGGTCGGGGGCGGCGCTCCGGACGGCGATGCTGCCGCAGCCGGCCTCGGAGAGGGCCCGCCGGAGCTGCTCGACGTCGAGCGGCTCGTGCACGGCATCGCGGGCCCGGGCGTGAGCGAGCTGGAAATCGAGGTGCGCCCGGGTCGGCAGGCTGGCGCCGACCCGGCCGAGTGCGATCCGCGCCGGGGTGGCGGCCCGAAGCGGCTGCCAGGGGTCGGGCCGACCCAGCCCGCTGTCGGGGAGTGGAGTCTTTCCGGCCGGCCCGCTCACCCTGCCTTCGCCCTTCGGGGAAGCGCCGCTCGCGGCCTGCGGCGCGGGCACCACCGGACCGACTCCAGCCGCACCCGGCCGCGCAGATCGAAGCCGACGCCTTCATCCTCGAGCAGCTGGCGCTGGGTCAGCTCGGCGCCGGGGACGGCGCGCGGGCTGACCGCTCCAGCCGCATTGATGACCCGGTGCCAGGGGACGGCGGTGCTGGCCGGCAGGGCATGGAGGGCATAGCCGACTTGCCGGGCGTGGCCGGCCAGCCCCGCCAGCTCGGCCACCTGGCCGTAGGTGGCGACGCGTCCGCGGGGGATCCGCCGGATGACGGCGTAGATCCGGCCGTAGTTGCCGGCCCCGGCGCCATCGCCGGTGCGCCGGAGAGTCACCGCACCCCCGTCCCGGCTCGCCGCGCCCTCTCGGCGGCGGGCCGGGCCGCCGCGCTCCCCGATCGCGTTGCGACGAAGGAGCGTGGGCACGAGACTGCGGATCGGCGGCAGGGAACGACGATCCGGTGGGCCGACGAGAGCGGAGCGGCAGCAGGCGGGGCCATGGGCACGAATCTACGGCGCGGCCTGAGTGAAACGAAGGGGGCCGGCAGTAGGCCGACCCCCTTCGGTTTTCACGACTCCGATGCCCCACCGCAACGGTCACCGACTAGGCCACGGCGGTTTTCCGCCCGCTCAGCCGCTGGGTCATCTTGCGCACCCTGACCGCGCCCTGCTCCGGCACGATCCCGCTGCCCCGGTGGACCGCCCACGATTGGGTGTACTCCGCGCCGAACAGCAGGATCATAGACGAGTAGTAGACCCAGACGAACAGCACCGCCAGCGAGCCGGCCGCGCCGAAGGCCTGGCCCGGGTTGCTTCGGCCGAGATAGAAGCCGATGAGGAACTTGCCGATCACGAACAGCAGCGCCGTCGCCGCCGCGCCGACCCAGACATCCCGCCAGGCCACCGTGGCGTCGGGCAGGACCTTGAAGATGGCGGCGAACAGCGCCGTGATCACGCCGAACGACACCACCAAGTTGAGCACCTGCAGCAGCACGGTCGAGATGCCGTCCGGCAGGAACCGTCCCAGGGCCCCGCCGAAGGCACCCAGCGCCGCACTGACCACCAGCGATACCAGCAGGAGAAACGCGACGCTCAGGATCATCCCGAAGGAGAAGACCCGCTTGATCAGGAATGCCTTGATGCCGCCCTGATTCGGGTCCGGGGTCACCTCCCACGCCTTGTTGAGCGCGGCTTGGAGCTGGCCGAACGCACCGGTGGCGCCCAGCACCAGGGCGCCGACGCTCAACAGGGTCGGCAGCAGCCCTCCCGCACCCGGCGCGTGCAGCTGCGACAGGATGGAACGGATCTGCTCGGTGGCCGACGGGCCCATGAGGGCGCCCATCTGTGACTCCAGCTGCCCCCTGAGGTCCTGAGGGTCGACCAGCACCCCCAGGATCAGCAGGATCACCATCAGCAGCGGCGGCAGGGAGAAGATGGTGTAATACGACAGGGCCGCCGCCTGGGTCGGGCAATCGTCGTCGATGAAGCCCTGCGCGCTCTCCTTGAGCAAGGACAGCTGCTCCTTCAGGGCCATCGGCTCACCCTACTCGGTCCGACGAGCCGCGGCGGACTTCCTGCTTGGCCTCGTCCGCCACCCGCCCCGCCGAGGCCTTGACCTGCTCCTTGAGGTTGGCCGCCGCCTCCTTGAGGCTGCCGGTCACCTCGGGTGCCCGGGCCTCGAACTCGTCCCGGACGGTTTCCTTCACCTCGCGCCCGGCCTCGACCGCCGCGTCCTTGACCCGGTCCGCCACGGCGGAGACCCGCTCGCCCAGCTCTTCCCGGGCGTCACCCATGACGCGGCGCTCCGGATCCGTCTCGGGCAGCAGCATGCCCAGCGCCATGCCGATGATGGCCGCCCCGGCCGCGATGGCCAGCGGATTGTCGCGGACCATCTGCTCCAGGCCCCCGCGGGCCTCCCGGGCCTTGGCCCGGGCGGTGCCGCTGAACTCGCCTGCCCGCTCGGCGACCCGCTCGCGCAGCTCACCCACGCGCTCGCCGGTATGTGACGCGGCGCTCCCGACCGAATGGCGCACGGCGTCGGCCCCATCGTGCAGCCGGCGGCCGAGGCTGGGCCGGCCATTGGGCTCGCGCCGCTCGGGGCCGGTGTAGGCGAACCGCGCCATCCGATCACCCGAGACCTCGCTCTGGTTGCCTTTCCGAAGCGAGAACAGCCAGATGGCGCCCAGGCCTACGGCGGCGACCGGCAGCGGGTATTGGGTGATGAAGTCGATCACCCGGGAGCCGGTCTCGCGGGCCTGGTCCCCCACATTGGCCACCACGTCCTGGGCCTTCTCGGCGATGGCCTCCTTGGCCTGCTGCTTGAGGTTCTCGGGCTTGAGCTTGTCGCCCAGGGCGTCGATGTTGGTGCTCATCCGCTCGCGGGTGCGCTCGATCTCGAACTCGAGCTCCTGCGGCGTCGGCTCACCGGCTTCGAGCCGGTCCTCCCGTTCGTCCTGCCTCATGGCCGCTGCTCCTTCGCCCATTGGATGTCGTCCTTGATGGTGTCCACCGTCCGCCGAGGCGTCGGGTCGGTTCGCTTGAGGTCCTTGAGACCCTTCTGCAGCATCATCCAGCCGATCAGGCCCATGACGGCGCCGACGATCAGGGCGGCGAGCCACGGCTTGACCCCGATGGGATCGATCAGCAGCAGGATGATGGCGGCCGTGAGGGCGAGACCGCCCACCAGCGCCACCACCCCGCCCGAGGCCAGCGAGACCAGATCACCGGTCACCTGGGTGAGCTTCTGCTGCATTTCCGTCTTGGCCAGCTGGCCTTCCTGCCGGACCAGCAGCGCCACATCCTGCGACAGTGCGCCGAACAGCTCGCCGATGCTACGCTCTTCGGCGGTGCGCCGGCCGAGGTCGGTCATCCGACACCTCCTCCAGCCCGGGGCGAGCTCTTGAGGAAGCGGGCAGCCACCAGACCGACCGCCAGGGCCACGCCGATGGCTACGGCGGGCTGCCGCCGGGCGAACGACTCGACGTCCTGGCGCACGGCGGAGAGGTCGCGGTCGCGCAGGTAGGAGGAGAGCCGCTCGACCGAGTCCGCCAGCGAGTCGGTCAGGTCGGCGATGCCGGTCTGATTCTCGGAACGCAGGCGGTCGCCGGTGCTGCGCACGGCCCCGGCGATGCTGCCGATCCGGTCCGCGGCCTGGGTGCGGCTCTGGTTGAGGCTGGAGCTGGCGCTGTCGCGGGCGTCGCGGAAACTGTGCTTGGCCTGGTCCACCACCTGGTCCTTCACGTCGCGAATCTTGGAACGGGTCGACCCGCCGGTCGACGGCTCATCGGGGGCTGGCTCGATTCCGGTGACGGCCCCGGGTGTGACACCGCTGGCCGTGCCGGTCTCGTAACTCTCCGGGGTTGCCCCCCGCTCGAACTGGTTCGGCCCGGCACCGGCGCCGACGTTTCTTGGCATGGTCATGCTAGGGCTCCTCTGCCGCCGGACCGGGGGTCCGGACGTCGTGGTCATTTAGGAACGGGCCTCAGGATGCGTCCCGCACCGGTGCGTCGCGGTGCGCCATGTCACCCACGGCTGGAAGTAGTGACCATTCGGGGGTCACGGCGCCGTCGAATCGGGGAGGTGAGCGACGACGGGAGGCGCGACGGTTCGGAAGCGTACGATGGGGGGGCGCCGGACGTGAGAGCGGGCCAGCGAGGTGACAGCGGGTCGGCAGAGGACCAGGCGTGCTTTCGACAGTCGGCCCGACCGGTCCGATCCTGACGCCAGGGAAGAGCTTGAGCCTCAGGCGGGGGGCACCGCCTCCAGCCGGGCCACCGGCCCGTCAGGGTCGAAGAGGGTGAGGGAGCTCCCCGCGATCTCGTAGCGGGTGGTGGCCCCCAGCGCCTTGAGGTATTTCTGCTCCACCTCCATCGCGGGGCAGGCCATCCGGGTCGTGGCCAGCGGACCGAGCTTGAGCGAGGTGCCGCTCAGCTGGTAGCTCCCCATCATCCGGTTGCAGCCGGCCGAGCCCTGGACCTTGTGACCGTCCGCCAGCAGCGTAAGACCCGGAGCCCTGGCGCTGTCGGCCGGAGCGGACACCGGCTGGCCGTCGACCTCGACCAGCCGCCAGGCAGTGCCTTCGAGCGGAACGGCCGGGGCCGCCGCCGCTGAATCCGGCCTGGCGGGCTCGGCGGCCACGCCGGTCGAATCGGCGGCCGGAGCGGCCCCGGGCCTGGGGGCGCAGGCGAAAGCGACGATCAGCACGATCGGACTGATGGGACGCATGGAAATCCTCACCGTGGAGTGTCTACCCGGGCCGTGGAGTCTACCCGGCCCCGGCAACGGCCCATCCATCGAGACCGGCCGCCCGGACCAGCTCCAGCAGTCGGCCGCGGGCCGGCAACAGGGTGGTGCCCTGTGCCATCACCCCCATGGCCTCGAGCCAG
>DATAOR010000360.1:0-8757 GCA_036265635.1 Gemmatimonadales bacterium | reverse complement strand
GGCACCGCCAGCCGCAAGGTGTCGCTGGTGGCACCGGTGGAGCGTCGGAGGATGACCGGCAGGCTGTCGCCACCCTCAAGCGGACTCCCCACCAGCGAGCGGAACAGCCCTGCCGGCAGGCGCTCGAAGTGGAGCGGCTCGCCGGCGGCGGTGCCGTCCAGGGTGAGCGAGTCGTTGGGAACCACCAGCGGGCGGACCACCAGCCAGACCACGGTTCCGCGCCTGGCCGGGGAGGGATAGGTCTCCACCAGGACGGTGTCGGCCCCGGCGGGGTGAGCGCCCGCCGCGTCGGACACCAGCCGTAGCGAGCTCGCGGGCTTCTGCCCCGGGCTCGAGTCGGTCGCGGTCTGCGCCGCCGCGGGCGAGGGCAGGACTGTGGTCAGCGCCGCGGGCAGCACCGCGGGCAGCGCCGCGGCCAGGGCGGCGAACAGCAACGGGCGACCCGGTCTCACCGTCCCAGCCGGCGGATCAGCTCCGCCTCGGCGGGGAACTCGGCCACCAGCCGGTCCGCCGACGCCAGCTCGAAGTCCTCGAACTCGAACCCTGGTGCCACCGTGCAGCCGCAGAGGACCGGTCCACCGAGCGGCTCGGCGGCCTGCCAGACGCCGGCCGGCACCACCGCCTGCGGAGTATCCCCGTCGAGCCGGATCGTCGGCAGGCCGAGCCGGTACAGGGCCAGCGCGGCCCCGTCATAGCGGTGCCAGACCTCGTCCGCGCTGACCCGATGCCATGCGCTCCAGCTGCCCACCGGGAGGAGATAGTGAATGGCGGTGGATGCGCTCCGGATGCGACCGTCGGGGAGCGTGAGCCGGAGCGGACTGCGGAAGGTCTCACCGTAGTAGCCACCCTCGGGGTGCGGCCGCAGGCCGAGCCGGCGGATGGCCTCGTCGGGGTTCAGCGGTCGCCGCTCACCAGGGCCCGGGGCGAGGGCGCGGCGCTCTCGGGTGCGCGCCAGGGCAGGCGGGCCGACATCCGCACCCAGTGTGCCAGGGGACGGTCAGGCAGGCCGAAATGCTCCTGCGCCGCGTCCTCCAGCTTGGCCACGTTGCGGCGGCCGGTGTCCCGCAGCACCCGGCGCCGCAGCTCCTTGGCGATCTTGAGGGGCCGCTCGCCCGAGGGGTCGAGCTGATGGGCCGGGGAGGCGGAGGCGCCCAGCAGCTCCACCATGAAGTCGTAGGACAGGCCGAGGTGCCGCTCGACGTCCTCGTCCGCCAGCGGCCATCGGCTGTACTCGCGGGCCACTTGGGTGGCGCGCTGCCAGCTGGAGCTCTCGGTCAGGTGGACCATGCCGCGGAACAGCCGGCGGTTGGTCCGCACGCTGAAGATGGTCGGCGAGATGATCCGGTCGAGGTGGGCATCCGCTTCCCGATGGCTCAAGCGGATCACGTCCTTGGCCGACTTGGCGTAGGCGTCCCCCAGATGGGTCTCCACCCGGGTTTCCCAGTAGGAGTGGCCCACGGCCGCCGTGCTGCTGGTGATCATCAGCTGGCGGGGCACGAAGTAGTTGTGGGCGACGGTATCGGCGGCGAGGTGGCAGAGGTAGCCCAGGCCGAAGGCGCGAAGCGCCTCCGACGCGGCCAGGTCGTGGATCTCCTGGCCGACGTGCCAGTAATGGCAATGCCGGCCCAGCGGCGCGTAGTGCTTGGCGATGGACGAATCGGCGGCGATGTTGCCGTAGAGGAAGTCGAACGGGTAGGCGCGGAGCAGGTTGGCCACGTCGGCGGGCACCTGCGCCAGGCTGCCCAGGACCGATTCGCCGAGATAGATGTGGGTGCCTGGCGTCCAGGCGTGGGCCGAGTCGGGCAGCGCGAGGAGCACGAGCCCCACGCCCACCAACGCGAGCGCGAGGCGCGCCGGTCTCATGACCGGCCGGCGACCAGCAGGCGGCGAACCCGGCCCAGCACCCCGTTGCCCCGCCGGGCCGAACGCAGCGTGGCGGCCACGTCGAGGGCCGCGTCCTCGACCTCCCCGTGGACCAGGTCGTAGAGGGTCTCGAGGTCGCCCAGGCGCTGCTCGACCCGGTCGACGCCGCGGGTCAGCTTCCGGCGGACTCGGCGGCTGGTCTGGGCGAAGGCGCCGGCCTCATTGCGGACGACCACCATGAGGTCCTGGGCCTGCTCGGTCAGACGGCGCACCGCCTTGAGCGCCTGGGCCGTGTCGTCCTGCAGGCCGCCGACCAGGCCGGTCAGCTTCTTCACTTCACCGGAGACCCTGAGGGCCGCAATGCCCAGTGCGGTCGCGGTCCCCAGGACCGCCAGGGCGATGATCGCCAGCGAGATGGCCATGGTCGGTCCGACCCACCCCGGCTCGGCGGCGGCGACCTGAAGCAGTGCGAGTGTGTGGGGAGCCACCAAGACCTCCGTCAGAGAGACCGCGACGCCGCGGCGGCGGCGTGGCCGACGCCATCAGCGAAAGACAACGGGGTCCGGGGTCCACCGCAACCCCCTGGTTCCGCTTGACGCGATTCCCCGACCCCCTCAGCTTTGGCCATGCCTCCACGTTTCCTGGTCCGCGGTGGCCGTCCACTGCGCGGCACCATCCGGCCGGCCGGCAACAAGAACGCGGCGCTCCCCATCCTGGCCAGCACCGTCCTCGCCGACGGCCCCATGGAGCTCGACAATATCCCCCGCATCCGGGATGTCGAGACCATGCTCGATCTGCTGGTCGATCTCGGCGCGACCGTCGAGTGGACCGGGCCGAACCTGGTGCGGGTGGACACCCGCGGGGTCCGCCTGAAGCCGCTGGATCCCAAGCTCTGCGCCAAGATCCGGGCCTCCATCCTGCTCGCCGGGCCGCTGCTGGCGCGGTTCGGGTCGGTGACGCTGCCGCCGCCGGGCGGCGACGTCATCGGCCGCCGCCGGGTGGACACCCACTTCCTCGCGCTCGAGCAGCTCGGGGCCGCCGTCAACGTGGGCGACCGCTACGAGCTCGAGGCGAAGAAGGGCCTCACCGGCGCGGATATCTTCCTCGACGAGCCGAGCGTCACCGGCACCGAGAACGCGCTGATGGCCGCGGTGGCCGCCAAGGGGCGCACGGTGCTCCGGAACGCCGCCTGCGAGCCGCACGTCCAGGACCTGGCCCGGACGCTGGTGGCCATGGGCGCGGGGATCGAGGGTATCGGCACCAACGTCTACACCGTCGAGGGCGGCCGGACCCTGCACGGGGCCGCGTACAGCATCGGACCCGATCACATCGAGATCGGCAGCTTCATCGGCCTGGCCGTCGTGACCAACGGGGCCGTCACCATCGACCCGGTACGACCCGAGGACCTGCGCAGCACCCTGCTCGGGCTCGAGCGTCTGGGCGTGCGGCCGCGGGTGGACGGCCAGCGGTTGATCGTGGACGCCGACCAGGAGCGCCGGATCCGTCCCGACCTAGGCGGCCATGTGCCCAAGCTCGAGGACGGCCCCTGGCCCGCGTTCCCGGCCGACGTGATGTCCACCACCATCGTCACGGCCACGCAGTGCTCGGGCATGCTGCTGGTGTTCGAGAAGATGTTCGAGTCGCGGCTGTTCTTCGTGGACAAGTTGATCGGCATGGGAGCCCGGATCGTGCTCTGCGATCCGCACCGGGCCGTGATCTCCGGTCCCTCGGCGCTCAAGGGCGGGGTGGTGGAGTCGCCCGATATCCGGGCCGGCATGGCGATGCTGCTGGCGGCGCTCGCGGCCGAAGGCTCGAGCACGATCCACAACGTGGGGCAGATCGAGCGGGGCTACGAACGGATCGACGAGCGGCTCCGGGCGCTCGGTGCCGACATCGAACGCCGGGATGATTGAGACGGGGCCCGGCACGGTCCGCGAGGCGGCCCGGGCCGGTCCCCTCCCGTTGTACGACATCCTCCCCTGGCAGGCCCTCGGTCTCACCGCGGGAATCACCGGGCGCGGCGCAGGGCCCGACCGGGGCTTCGACCTGGGCCTGTGGTCCGACGCGCCGGTCGGCGAGGTCCTGAGCCGGTGGCGAACCTTCCGGGGGGTCTTCCCGCAGTTCGACGCCGTCATCCTGGGTAGCCAGGTGCACGGGGCCGAGGTCCGAAGCGTTTCGGCGGCCCGCGGCTGGGTCCAGATGGATGGCGTGGACGGGTGGGCAACCACCACTGCCGGACTGCTGCTCACCGTCACCCTGGCCGATTGCATTCCGGTGTATCTGGCCGTGCCCGGCCGCGGTGTCGCCCTGCTGCACGCCGGTTGGCGGGGCACGGCAGCCGGTATCCTGGGTCGGGGACTGGCGGCCCTGCTCGAGGGAACCGGAGCGGCTGTGTCTGATGTTATAATGCACGCCGGGGTAGGGATTTGCGGCCCCTGCTATGAAGTGGGGTCTGAAGTCGTGAGGGGCTGCGGCCTGCCGGCCGCCGGGCGGGGACCGTGGCACGTCGATCTCCGCTCGGTCCTGCTGGATCAGGCGGCCGGTCTGGGCATCGGCCGGACCACGAGCTCGACCTGGTGCAGTGCCCATGACGGCCCGCTCTTCTATAGTCACCGCCGCTCGGGCGGCGCCGACGGGCGGATGGTGGCCTACCTGGGAATCCCTGCCGCCTGATTGACTCCGTCCCGCGAGCGCGATAGCTTTTGGTGGCTGTCCCGGGGGGCGCCTGGTCGGGCCAACTGTCGATGTGGGGGAGTTCCCCCACATTTTTTTTCCTGCAACCCCCGATGTCTGTCGACACGCTGCTCGCTCCGATTCGTGATCACATCGCCGGGCTCGGCTTCGAGCTGGTCGATCTGCGCCACGTCGGAACCTCGCAGCGACCCATCCTGCAGGTGCGGGTGGACCGCCCGGACAGCCGACCCGGCCAGGGGATTACGGCCGACGACTGCGCCGGGATCAGCCGGTCCCTCGAGCGCTTCCTCGAATCGAGCGCGATGGTCGGGCCGCGGTACGTGCTGGAGGTGTCTTCTCCCGGCATCGAGCGACCCCTGCGCTGGCCGGAGCACTGGCGGCGGTTCGTGGGGCAGCGCGCCCGCGTCCGGGCGGCGGCGCTGGGCGGGCGGCGGCTGGTCCGGATCGTGGCGGTGCCCGACGACGACCACGTGACGCTCCGGGCCGACGACGGCCCCGAAGTCACGGTGCCGCTGGCGGAGATCCGGGACGCCGTCCTGCTGGGCGAGCTGCCCGAGTTGCGGGCGGCCGGGCCGCGGCGGGGCCGGGGCCGGTAGGCAGAGCCGGACACGCCCGAACGACGATGACAAGCAGCGAGACCTCTCGCGCAACAGGAGTGACACGCATGGCAGGATCGACCGAAATGCTGGCCGCGTTCCGCGAGCTCACCACCGCGAAGCAGCTGGAGCGTTCCGACCTGCTCGATCTGCTGCGGGACGGGATCCAGGCGGCGCTGGTGCGGAAGTTCGGCCCCAACGTGAAATTCGAGCTCAGCGTGGACGAGCTGCAGGGCACCATCAAGGTGGTGCGGCTGCGCCAGGTGGTCGAGGCGGTCGAGGACAGCAGCTGGCAGATCGCCCTGGAGGAGGCCCGCTACGAGGACCCCGACTTCCAGGTCGGCGACATGCTGGAAGAGGAAGTCCCCTTCGTCGAATTCGGCCGGCTGGCGGTCCAGGCGGCCAAGCAGCGGATCATCCAGCGGGTGCGCGAAGGCGAGCGGACCAGGATCCGGGAGGAGTTCGCGTCGAAGGTGGGTGAGCTCCTGTCGGGCGAGGTCCAGCAGATCGAGCGGGGCAAGCTGGTGATCATGCTCAACAAGTTCCGCGAGGCCGAGGCGATCATCCCCTACCGCGAGCAGAACCACCGGGAGCATTTCCACCAGGGCGACACCATGCGGGCGGTACTCAAGCGCCTGGAGGAGACCCCGAAGGGTCCGCGGCTGATCCTGAGCCGGGGCGATCCGCTGTTCGTCAAGGCGCTGTTCAAGCTCGAGGTGCCGGAGATCCAGCAGCAGATCGTCGAGATCCGGGCCATCGCCCGCGAGGTCGGCAGCCGCACCAAGGTGGCGGTGATCTCCCGGGACGACGCCATCGACCCGGTCGGGGCCTGCGTCGGGCTCAAGGGCTCGCGGGTGCAGGCAGTGGTCAACGAGCTGGGCGGCGAGCGGATCGACATCGTGCCCTGGTCGCCCGACCCCGAGCGGTTCGCCCGGCTGGCGCTGGCGCCGGCCCGGGTCGCCAAGGTGTTCAGCGACCCCGAGGCCAAGACCATCCAGGCGGTGGTGGACGAGGACCAGCTGTCGCTGGCCATCGGCCGGAACGGGCAGAACGTCCGGCTGGCCTCCGAGCTGACCGGCTGGAAGATCGATCTCTACTCCAGCCGCGAGTGGCTCGAGCGCGGCGGCGAAGGCCCGCTGTTCGCCCCGCTGCCGCCGGAAGAGGAGACCGTCGCCCAGATCCCGCTCAGCGAGCTCAAGGGCCTTTCGCCCGAGCTCACGGCCATCCTCGAGAGCGCCGGCTACCGGATGCTGAACGACATCCTCGACCTCGAGCGCGAGGACATCGCCAAGATCCCCGGGATGACGCCGGAGGCGTCGGAGCAGCTCCTCGGGTTCCTGGCGGAGCTGACCGACGAGGACGCCGGCGAGAAGTAGCGGCGCAGGCGGCCGCGAGCCCTCGGTGCGCAAGCTGCTCGGACTGCTGGGACTGGGGTACCGGGGCCGGCGGGTGGTGGTCGGCGTGGACGCGGTGCGGAAGGAACTGCAGGCAGGGAAGATCTGGTGCGTGGTGGTGGCGGACGACGCCAGCCCGCGCGCCGTGGACAAGGTGGTCCGGCTGGCCTCGGCGAAGGGTGTGCCGATCCTGGCCGGCCCGCGCGCCGCCGCGATCGGCGCGCAGCTGGGCAAGCCGCCCGTGATGGCGGTAGGCGTACGCGATCGCGCGCTGGCCGAGGGCATGGTGCCGACGGCGCCCGTACGCTCCTGATGGAGGATTGAGTGGTCAAGACGAGAGTGCACGACCTGGCCGCCGAGTTCGGCGTCGCCCCCGAGCAGCTGCTGAACATGCTCAAGGACATGAACATCTTCGTGCGCAGTCACCTGTCGGCGCTGGAGAACGACCAGGTGTCGGCCATCCGGGTGCGCTGGGAGCGCGAGAAGCGCAAGAGCGCCGACGAGCCGGCCGCCAAGAAGGGCCGCCGCAAGGCCGTCAAGGCAGCCGAGCCGCCGCCCGCGCCGGTCGAGGCCAAGCCGACCAAGCGCCGGCGGACCGCCGCCGAGGTCGCCCAGGTCGAGGCCCTGCACCAGGCGGAGAAGGAAGCCGAACTGGCCGCGCTGGAGCTGGAACGGCCCATCGTGGAGATCGAGGAAGCGGCGCCGGCCCAGTCGCTCGAGGAGCGGGCCCGGGCGCTGTTCAAGGACCTGCCTCCCGCGCCGGCCGAAACCGAAGAGCCGCGCAGCCCCGTGGCGGCCGACGGCCAGACCCCCCCGGCCGAGTCGGCGCCGCCGCGCGCGCCTACCCCGGCCTATTCCAGCACGCCGACCAAGGCGCCGTTCATTCCGCCCCGGATTGCGCGGCCCGCGCCGAGCACGCCGCGCGGCCCCAAGCCGGTGTTCAGCAGCAGCGCGCCCTCGGCGCCGGCTCGGCCGGGTGGCCCGGCCCGGCCGGGCACCGATCGTGGCGCCGCGCCGCCGGCCCGCCAGTTCGGGCCCGACGCGGAGAAGGGCGGGGGACGGAAGAAGGGGAAGAAGGGCAAGCGGTCGTCGGTGGATCAGGATGCGGTGCAGGCCAACATCCTGAAGACCCTGCAGGGGATGAAGGGACCGGCCGGGCGGAAAGGCGTCCGCCGGACCGACGAGCCGTCGTACCGTGACGTGGTGGCCGGCCGCCTGGCCGAGGAGAAGGAGCGGGAGAAGACCCGGATCCGGGTCAACGAGTTCGTCTCGGTGTCCGAGCTGGCCTCGGCCATGAAGGTACCGGCTACCCAGATCGTCCAGTTCGCCTTCAAGGAGCTGGGCCTGATGGTGACCGTCAACCAGCGGCTCGATTTCGACCAGATCGAACTGATCGCGTCGGCCTTCGGCTTCGAGGCGGTCCGCGAGGACGAGTACGCCGCGGATATCGAGACGGAAGACACCGAGGGCACCGACGAGCAGCAGGTGCCGCGGCCGCCCATCGTCACCATCATGGGTCACGTGGACCACGGCAAGACCTCGCTGCTCGACTTCATCCGGAAGGCCAACGTGGTGGCGGGCGAGGCGGGCGGCATCACCCAGCACATCGGCGCCTATCACGTCACCCTCCCGGGCGACCGGGCGATCACCTTCCTCGACACCCCGGGCCACCAGGCCTTCACCGCCATGCGGGCCCGCGGCGCCCAGGTCACCGACATCGTCGTGCTGGTGGTGGCGGCCGACGACCAGGTCATGCCGCAGACGATCGAGGCCATCAGCCACGCCAGGAACGCCGGCGTGCCGATGATCGTGGCGATCAACAAGATCGACCTGCCCAGCGCCAACGTTCCCAAGGTCAAGCAGGACCTGCTGCAGCACAACGTCGTGCTGGAGGAGTTCGGCGGCAACGTGCTCTCGGCCGAGATTTCGGCCAAGAAGGGCACCGGGATCGACAGCCTGCTGGAGCAGATCCTGCTGCAGGCCGAGATCCTTGATCTCAAGGCCAACCCCGAAGGCAAGGGACACGGGGCGGTGCTCGAAGCCACCCTCGACCCCGGCAAGGGGCCGCTGGCTACCGTCCTGGTCCAGCGGGGAACTCTGCACGGCGGCGACAACTTCATCTGCGGCAAGTTTTCGGGCCGCGTCCGCGCGCTGTACGACGAGCGCGGCAAGACGGTCAAGGAGGCCGGCCCGTCCATTCCGGTCCAGAT
>DATAOR010000359.1:0-6258 GCA_036265635.1 Gemmatimonadales bacterium | reverse complement strand
GTCTGCGGCGTGATCGCCTCGACGTCCTGGGTGGTCATCCGCTCCCGGACGACCCGCTCCATCCGGGACAGGCCGACCCGGATCTGGTTCTGGATCAGCTCGCCGACCGTGCGCAGCCGCCGGTTGCCGAAGTGGTCGATGTCGTCGACCTCGAAGCCCTCCTCGCCGGCGTGCAGCTTCACGACGTACTCGATCGTGGCGACGATGTCGTCCTCGGTGAGCACGCCCTGGGCGACCGGCAGGTCGAGGCCGAGCTTCTTGTTGACCTTGTAGCGGCCGACCTTGGCCAGGTCGTACCGCTTCTGGTTGAAGAAGAGGTTGTCGAGCAGCGTCTGCGCGGACTCCCGCGTCGGCGGCTCGCCCGGGCGCAGCTTGCGGTAGATGTCCAGCAGCGCCTCGTCCTGGGTCTGGATGTGGTCCTTCTCCAGGGTGGCCAGCAACGTCTCGGACCAGCCGAACCGCTCCCGGATCTTGTCCGCGCTCCAGCCGAGGGCCTTGAGCAGCACGGTGACCGGCTGGCGGCGCTTGCGGTCGATACGCACGCCGACGGTGTCGCGCTTGTCGACGTCGAACTCCAGCCAGGCGCCCCGGCTCGGGATCACCTTGCAGCTGTAGACGTCCTTGTCGGAGGTCTTGTCGAGGGTGCGGTCGAAGTAGACCCCCGGCGAGCGCACCAGCTGCGAGACCACGACCCGCTCGGTCCCGTTGATGATGAACGTGCCCTTGACGGTCATCATCGGGAAGTCACCCATGAAGACCGTCTGGCTCTTGATCTCGCCGGTGGTGTTGTTGATGAACTCCGCCGTGACGAACAGCGGAGCCGCGTAGGTCATGTCCTTGTCCTTGCACTCCTCCTCGGACGCCTTCACGTCCTCGAAGCGCGGGTTGGAGAAGGACAGCGACATCGACCCGGAGAAGTCCTCGATCGGCGAGATCTCGCCGAGGATCTCGTCCAGCCCGGAACGCGGCCCCTCCTCGTCGGCCACGCGAGCGCGCCACTTGTCGTTGCCGACAAGCCAGTCGAACGAGTCTGTCTGCAGCGCGAGGAGGTTCGGGACCTCGAGAGGCTCCCGGATCTTGGCGAAGGAGATCCGATCGGGCGAACCCGGGATCCGCTTGCGCTCGGGGAGGGTGGTCGTGCCGGTGTCGGAGCGGGAGACCAAGATGTGTCCTTCCAAGGACAGGCGCCGTCAGTGCGCGCGTCCGCGGACCACCCGGTCCCGGTTCCTGGAAGGAAGGCGAGTCGGACGGTCAGAGGACAGCGCAAACTAGCAGTGTAGGCTAAACGCACACTGCTGTCGAGGCCGCCGCCCTTCCCCTGACGTCCACTTCGTGCGTCAGGGTGACTCGCCAGGCGCGAGACGTCAAGAGCGCACCGTGCGGCGTGTCGCCCGATTCCCGGCCCTCCCCACCCCGCCGACACCATTTTCCCAGGTCAGGCCCCCTCCTTTGAGCTGCCTGCCGAGGCCACCCTCCCGACTACCCAGCTCACCCGATCCCACCCCTCGCCCCCGCAACCCGGCGTATCCATATCACTCCTGATCCGCCACCACTGCCTGCCCGCGCCCGCGCGGCACTCATTGCCGAGCAGCCGGGGCCTCGGAAGCGGCTCCGCCCCACCCCAGACGAGCCCACCGCTCACCGCCGACGGCCGCGAAGCGCGTCCCACTGCGTCCGCCTGGGCAGGACCTGCCCCCGCGGACCCATCGGTGCCGCACAGCGGGGTTGAAGCGCCCGGCTTGGACAGCGCTCCTCCGCGGGCAGGCCACCCATCACGAGCCCGGAGCATGCCGGCCGCCCGGCCAGCGAGCGCGCCCCGCCGGCGAGCCACCCATCACGAGCCCGGAGCGGCGGAACCGCCCGACCTAGAAGCGCTCCGCCAGGGACCACCCATCACGAGCCGGGAGCGGGCGGAAAGCGCCTGGCCTGGGAAAGCGCGCCGGCATCATCGGCCACCGAGTGGGCGAAGCGTCCGGCCGGGAAGAGCGCGCGGCCCGCGGGCGGACACCATCACGGGCCCGGAGCGGGCCAAGAGCGCGACCTGGAGAGCGCAGCCGGCGAGCGCGCCACCCATCCCGAGGCCGGGCGGGTGGGGCAGCGAATGGCTTGGAACGGGCGGTGTCCCGGGCGCGACGGGACGGGCGGGGTGGCTTGGGAAGGGCGCTGCCCCCGGCCGCGGGGGCAGACGGGGGCAGCGCGGGGTGGATCGGACTACTTGAGGGTGACGGTCGCGCCGGCGCCCTCGAGCTGGGCCTTCGCCTTGTCGGCGGTCTCCTTGTTGACCTTCTCCAGCACCGGCTTCGGAGCGCCGTCGACCAGGTCCTTGGCCTCCTTCAGGCCGAGGCTGGTCAGCGCGCGCACCTCCTTGATGACCTGGATCTTCTTCTCGCCGGCGGCCTCCAGGACGACGTCGAACTCGTCCTGCTCCTCGGCCTGCGGGGTGTCGACACCGCCGCCACCGCCGCCCTGGACCGGCCCGGCGACCGCGACCGGCGCGGCCGCGGTGACGCCGAAGGTCTCCTCGAACTGCTTCACGAAGTCGGACAGCTCGAGCAGCGTCATCTCCTTGAACGCGTCGAGCAGGTCGTCGTTGCTGATCTTCGCCATGTCGGCGGGTCCTCTCTGCTTACTCGGTCGCCGAGTCGGCGGTGGTCTCCGTGGCGGGCGCCTCCGGGGCGGACGCCTCGGTGGTGGGCGCCTCAGCGCCCTTCTTCTCCTGCAGGGCCGCGGCGAGGCGGGCGACCTGCGACAGCGGGGCCTGGAACAGGCCGGCCGCCTTGGCCAGCGAGCCGTTCATGGCGCCGGCCAGCCTGGCCAGCAGCACCTCGCGCGGCTCTACGTCGGCCAGCTGCCGGATCTCGGCCGGCGAGAGGACCTTGCCCTCCAGCACGCCGCCCTTGATCACCAGCAGCGGGTTGGTGCGCGAGAAGTCGCGCAGGCCCCGGGCCGCCTCGACCGGGTCGCCGCTGATGAAGGCGATCGCGGTCGGGCCGGTCAGCAGCTCGTCCGGGACCGGGAAACCGGCCTCGGCCGCGGCCCGCTTCGTCAGCGTGTTCTTGACGACCGCGTACGTCGTGTCCCGGCCCAGCGACCGGCGCAGCTGCGTGAGCTGGGCCATCGTGAGCCCGCGGTATTCGGTGAGCACCGCCGCGGACGCGCCCTGGAACCGCTCGGCGATCTCGGCGACGGCTGCGGTCTTCTCCTGGTTCGCCACGTGCCTCCTCTCTTGTGCTCGGGCCGGCGTCCCGGGCCCGGGAAAGAGAGACGCCCCGGCGCAGGGCGCACGGGGCGGGCGCGGGCCAGACCCGCGGCGACACCGTCCATCCTGCGCGGGTCGCCCGTCTCGCGACGGGACCTTCGGCTGGGCGAGCCCAGCGGCCGGCGGTCATCGGTTGGTCACCGCACATGTTACACGGGCGGGCGGAGCGTCCCGTCCGCATCGACCCGCATCGCGGTCCGGCCGAAGTCCTCCGACGACAGGCGCCGGACCAGGGCGATCGCGGTCCGGTCCGGGTCGGGCTCCGGGTAGCCGGGCTGCACCTGGCGAGTCGGGTGGAGCATGCCGCCGACCCAGCGGCCGTCCGCCCGGAACGTCAGCCGGAGCATCGCGGTCGTGCCGAGCACGCCGGCGGTGGACAGCACGCGGTAGCCGACGAGGTTGCCCACCGAGTACGCCACCGGGCGGCCGGAGACCACCTCCGCCCCGCGGACCACATGCGGCCCGGCGCCGAACACCGCGTCCGCTCCGGCCGCCACCGCGGTCCGGGCGAACGCGCGCAGGTCGCCGCGGTCCTCGCCGAACGCGGTCTCCCGGCCGGCCGGGACGTGCAGCGCGCCGGCGCCCTCGGCCCCGCCGTGGAAGACGACCACCACGATGTCGGCGGTGGCGGCAGCCCGACGCACCAGCGAACGCACCGCGGCAGGATTGTTCAGCGGCGCGGCCCAGCCGTACGAGGCGAAGCCGACGACGGCGACCCGCACGCCGCGGACGGTGGTCACCGCGATCTCGTCCGGGCCGCCGGTGGTCAGCATCCCGTTGGCCCGCACCACCCGGCGGGTCTGGGCCAGGCCGGCCTCGCCGTGGTCGTGCGCGTGGTTGTTGGCCAGGCTGAGCACGTCGTAGCCGGCCCGGGCGAACAGCGTTCCGTACGCGGGCGGGGCGCGGAAGGCGACGCAGTCGGTGGAGCCCGGCCCACACTTGGAGCTGCCCGCGACGTCGGTCAGCGTCCCCTCGAGGTTGCCGATCATCACGTCCGGCGCCCGGACGTACGGCGTGATCGCGCCGAACAGCCGGGCCGGGTCCGGCGGCAGGCCGGCGTCGATGCTGGCCGGCACCGCGTCCCCCGACCAGCCGATCGTGACGGTTGGCGGCGCGGTCGGCGTCGGAGCCGGTGTGGTCGGCGCCGGCGCGGCCGGCCGGGAGGTCTCCGGCGGCCCTGAGCCGGCTGCCGGAGTCGCGGGATCGCCGCTGCACGCTGCCGCCAGCGACAGCGCAGCCACGACCGCTGCAAGACGCCCCCGTCCCCGCACGCCGCGCAGCTTAGAACCCGAACCGCAACCCGAGGAAATGCGCCGCCGCCCCGATCCAAGGAATGAACCGGCCCGCCGGCTGGAACCCGCCACCGGGAACACCGGGAACACCGGGAACACCGGGAACACCGGGAACACCGGGCCAGCCGGGCCACCGGGCCAGCCGGGCCCCCGGGCCACCGGGCCACCGGGCCACCGGGCCAGCCGGGCCAGCCGGGCCACCCGGGCCACCGGGCCAGCCGGGCCACCCGGGCCACCGGGCCCCCGGGCCAGCCGGGCCCCCGGGCCAGCCGGGCCCCCCGGGCCACCGGGCCCCCCGGGCCCCCCGGCCAGCCGGGCCCACCCCGGCCAGCCGGGTCCACCCCGGCCAGCCGGGACACGCCGGCCGCTGGGGGCCCGGGACGTGGCGGCGCCCCCGGTTGGAGGACCGGGGGCGTCGGGGGCGAGGCTTAGCTGGCGGTGTCGTCGACCAGGAGGTTGCGCGTTGCGTTGGGGTCGACGGGGATGCCGGGGCCCATCGTGGTCGCGAAGGTGACCTTCTTGAGGTACTTACCCTTGGCCGCGGACGGCTTGGCCCGCTGGACCTCGTCGAGGGCGGCGGCGTAGTTCTCCACCAGCTGCTCGACCGGGAAACTCGCCTTGCCGATCACCAGGTGCAGGTTGGACTGCTTGTCCACCTTGAAGGTGATCTTGCCGCCCTTGATGTCGGCGACCGCCTTGGCCACGTCCATCGTCACGGTGCCGGTCTTCGGGTTGGGCATCAGGCCGCGGGGGCCGAGGATCCGGGCGATGCGCCCGACCTTCGACATCTGGTCCGGCGTCGCGATGGCCGCGTCGAAGTCCAGGAAGCCCTCCTGGATCCGGGCGATGAGGTCCTCAGCGCCAACGATGTCGGCGCCGGCGGCCTCGGCCTCGGCAGCCTTGGGGCCGGAGGCGAAGACGATCACCCGGGCGGTCTTGCCGGTGCCGTGCGGCAGGTTGACCGTGCCCCGGACCATCTGGTCGGCCTTGCGTGCGTCGATGCCGAGCCGCATCGCGACCTCGACGGTCGCGTCGTACTTCGTGGTCGCGGTCTCCTTAGCCAGCTTGGCCGCCTGGATCGGCGAGTAGAGCCGGGTCCGGTCGACCTGCTCGGCAGCGGACCGGTATGCCTTGCTGTGCTTCACTACTGCGTTCCTCCTGTGGTCATGGCGGACCCGGACCGTCCCGGGCCCTCCCACGTACTGCTGGGTTTCACTGGACTACAACACTCAGTCGGCGACGGTGATGCCCATCGAGCGCGCGGTGCCGGCGATGATCCGCTCGGCATGGTCGAGGTCGTTGGCGTTGAGGTCGGGCATCTTGGTCTGCGCGATCTCCCGCACCTGGTCCCGGGTCACCGTGGCGACCTTGGTCTTGTGCGGCTCGCCCGAGCCCTTCTCCACACCGGCGGCGGCCAGCAGCAGCTTGGCCGCCGGCGGCGTCTTGGTGACGAACGTGAAGCTCCGGTCCTCGAACACGGAGATCTCGACCGGGACGACCTGACCGCGCTGCGCCTCGGTGGCGGCGTTGTACTGCTTGCAGAACTCCATGATGTTCACGCCGTGCTGGCCCAGCGCGGGGCCGACCGGCGGGGCCGGCGTCGCCTGGCCGGCCTTGATCTGCAGCTTGATGACTGCAGTGAGCTTCCTCTTCGGGGGCACGTACGTCTCTCTTCTAGATCTTGGAAACCTGGCTGAAGGACAGCTC
>DATAOR010000358.1:0-6227 GCA_036265635.1 Gemmatimonadales bacterium | reverse complement strand
CTCGGCCGCCCTGGCGGGCGCGGCCGTGGTGGTGCTGGGCAACCTGCTGCGCCTGCCCACGCCGACGGGCGCAGTCGCCGGCGCGATCCTCTGCTTCCTCCTCCGCTTCCTGGCCATCCGCCGGGGCTGGCGCCTGCCGACGGCCGACCAGCCGGCGCGGCGGGCGGCCGACCGCTGACAGGCGGCCGACCTGGCTTCAGAGCGTGGGTGCCGCGCAGGGGGCGGCCGAGCAGGCGCGGCGCCTACCGGCCGGGCGCGATCCGCCAGAGCTCGCCCTTCGCCTGATCGGTGACGAGGTAGAGCGCGCCGTCCGGTCCCTGGCGAACGTCCCGCACGCGCTGCTTCCGATCGGCCAGGAGATGCTCCTCGCCGGTCACGCGCCCGTCCTTCAGGACCAGTCTCACGAGCCTCATCTCCTTGAGGCTGCCCACGAACAGGTTGCCGCGCCAGGCCGGGAAGGCCTCGCCGGAGTAGAACTGCGCGCCGGACGGAGCGATCACCGGATCCCAGTAATAGACCGGCTGCTCGGTTCCCGCTCGCGCGGTGGCGGCGCCAGGGATCGGCTCGCCGCCGTACTCCTCGCCGTAGGCGGCGAGCGGCCAGCCGTAATTCTTGCCCTTCTCGACCAGGTTCAGCTCGTCACCACCCTGCGTGCCGTGCTCCACCACCCAGAGCCGGCCTGCCTGATCGAACGCCGCCGCCTCCACGTTGCGGTGGCCCAGGGTCCAGATCTCGGGACGGGCATGCTGCCTGCCCGCGAACGGGTTGTCCTCCGGGACCGAGCCATCCGGGTTGAGGCGAATGGTCTTGCCCATGTGGCTGTCCAGCTGCTGCGCCTGCGGCCGCATCGGCGTGTCCGAGCGCTCGCCGAGGGTGACATACAGCTTGCCATCGGGACCGAACACCAGCCGCGAGCCGTAGTGCTTGGTCCCGTCGTAGGTCGGCATCGCGCGGAAGATCACGCTCACCCGCTCCAACCGCCGCCGGTCGGCGGTGAGCACTCCCCGGGCCACGCTGGTGGCGTTGCCGCCCTGCCGGGGTTCGGCATAGCTCCAGTAGATCGTCCGGTCGGAGGCGAACGCGGGGCTGAGGGCCAGGTCGAGCAGGCCACCCTGACCGCGATCATCCACGTCCGGGACGCCGGCGATCGGCTCGCCCAGCTGTCCTTTCGCCGAGACGATCCGCATCCGGCCCGGCTTCTCGGTGACCAGCAGATCACCGCCGGGGAGCGGTTCCACGGCCCACGGGTGCTCCAGCGCCTTGGTGAGGACGACGACGTGGAAGGCGACATTCGATTCCACCGCGCAGGCCCTGGTCTGCCCGGGGAACGCGGGCTTCTGGCTGGCCGCATTCGGCGGGCGGGTCTCGAGGCCGGGACAGCTTCCACCGTCGGCGGCGGACGCGGCCTGCGCTTCCGCTTCGGTCAGGCCCATCGCGCCTCCGAACAGCAGGGGGACGATACCCAGGGGGAGCAGGAAGGAGCGTGCGTGGGGCATACCCAGGACCTCGACCACGGGGGGCGTTGGGGAGGCGCGGAGGGACAGGCACGCACCCGACGAGTCACCATCGCTAAGGCCGCGGCGGATGGGCAGCGGTGACCGAGGTCACCACTGCCGGACTTACCCATCGCGATCTCCCGTACGGAAACCGGGATCCACTGCGCGCTCCACCGCCACCGGCCCGCTGCGGCGAAGCTGCCATGCGCGCCCGACCAGCGCACCCCCCAGCCAGACGAGCAGCGCGGCGAGCGGCCAGGCGAGCAGCCGCGGCCAGCGGAATGCCAGGCCCGCCGTCACGAGCAGCACCGCCCCCATCCCAGCCACGACGCGCGCGTCGGCCCGCGCCAGCACCCGATGGCCGGCCACCGCCGCCGTGACCGTGTTGCCGAGGCGGAGGGCGCCGGCCGTGGCCCGGCCCGCACTCCCGGCGCCGCGGGCCGAGCGGGGCAGCCGCCGGGCTCGGTGGCCTCCGTGCAGCAGCACCTCGGTGCTGTTGGTGAGATCGGCCTCGTACTGCCGCATCATCTGCTGGGCGAACGGGACGTCTTCCATCACCGCATCGAGCTCGTAGTTGCCGAGCCAGCTCGCCACGTTGAGGTTGGTCGAGCCGACCCGGGCCCAGCGCCCATCGGCGACCGCGGTCTTGGCGTGCATCATCGGTCCGTTCCACTCGAACACCCGCACCCCCGCCTCCAGCAGCGGCCGATACCCCGCCCGCGAGAGCGGGCGCAGCAGCGGGATGTCGGTGCCGCCGGGCACGAGGAGGCGGACGTCCACCCCGTCGAGGGCCGCCGCGCGGAGCGCCTGCACGTAGGAGGGGAGACCGGCGAAATAGGCATCGCTGAGCCAGAGCGTGGCGCGCGCGGCGGCCGCGACCAGCTCGTCCACCCGCAGCAGTCCGCCACGGGCGGGCTCGCTGGCGACGATGCGCATCGCCACCTCGCCGGCCGGCGGGGGAGCCTCGCCGTCCGCCCCCGCCCCCGCCGCCCCGACGGGCAGCGGGGGCCCCGCCACCGACCAGACCCGGGCGAACGCCTGGGCGATCTCCGCCACCGCCGGGCCCCGCACCTCGATGCCGGTATCGCGCCACGGCGCGATGCCGCGGGCGGCGTTCCCGACCCACGCGTCCCCCACGCAGAGCCCGGCCACGAACCCGACCGTCCCGTCCACCACCAGGCTCTTGCGGTGGTCCCGGTGGACCCAGCCCAGCGGGCTGGCGAGCCGGAACGGGTTGAAGCAGCGCACCTCGATCCCCGACTGCCGCAGCGCCGACCAGAACCGCGCCCGGGTCTTGCCTATGGCGCCCATCCAGTCGTAGAGCAGCCGAACCGGCACGCCGGCGCGGGCCTTGGCGGCCAGGGCGTCGGCGAACTGCCGGCCCGAGGCATCGTCGCGGATGATGTAGCTCTCGAAGTGGATGCATCGCTCGGCGCCGGCGATCGCCGCCAGCCAGGCCGGGTAGTTCTCCGCCGCGTCCCGCAGCAGGCCCACCTGGTTGCCCTCGACCCGGCGGGTACCGGCGGCGCGGGAGAACGCCTGGTCCAGCAGCGCGGGCCGATCCCGGCTGGCGGCCGTCATCCCCGGGATTCGGTCGGTCGGCGCCGCCGGTCGCGGCCGGGCCGGCTCACGCGGCCTCGCTCATGACGTCGCGCTCCTCGACCGCTCCCGGGCTGGCCCAGAGGATGAGCACGCCCAGCGCCCCGGCCCCCAACGAAGCGAGGAAGATCGCGATCTTGGCGGCGGCGTAATCGGCCGGGTCGGCGAACGCGGCGCTGGCAATGAACAGGGCCATGGTGAATCCGATACCGGCGAGCGTACCGGCTCCCCACAGCTGGCGCCAGGTATACGCCTCCGGCTTCGTCGCCACGCCGAGCCGTACCCCGAGCCGTGCGGCGAGCATGATCCCGACCGGCTTCCCGACGACCAGCCCCAGCACGATGGCCAGCGTCAGGTATCCGCGGCCCTCGAACACGCCGAGCGACCAGGCTACCCCGGCGTTGGCCAGGGCAAAGACCGGCAGCACGAAGTAGCTCGACCACGGCTCGACGGTGCGAAGCATACGGTCGGCCGGGGACTCGATCCGGTCGTGAATGGCGTTGAGCGCGTGCAGCACCGGCTCCGAGGGCCCGGCCCACATGGCTTCGCCCGTGTGACGGTCCTCCAGGTGAATCACCGTCGCCGCCTGGGCCAGCAGCGCCTTCAGGTTCGCCGGGGGCCTGGTCGGCACGAGCACGGCGAGGATCACGCCCGCCAGGGTGGCGTGCAGTCCGGACTCGTGGAGGAGGAACCACAGGAGCACCCCCAACGTCACGTACGGCAGCAGCCGGTGAACGCCGGCGCGGTTCAGCGCGATGAGCAGCGCGGTCACCACTCCCCCGGCCGCCAGGTAGCCGAGGTCGATCTGGCCCGAGTAGAACAGGGCGATCACCAGGATCGCCACGATGTCGTCGATGATGACGGCCGCGGTGAGGAAGACCCGCAGCTCGACGGGCACCCGAGCACCCAGCAGCACGATCAGGGCGACCGCGAAGGCGGTGTCGGTCCCGATCGGGATGCCCCACCCGTGCCGCAGCTCCGGCGGTGCGATGGTGGCGTAGATGGCGGCCGGCAGGATGATGCCGCCGAAGGCGGCGATCACCGGCAGCGCCCCAGACCGGACGCTCGCCAGATGACCGACGGTGAACTCCCGCTTGATCTCGAGTCCGACGACGACGAAGAAGATCGTGAGCAGCCCGTGGTTGACCCAGTCGAGCACCGACAAGGTCAGTCCCGACCCGCCCCAGTGCAGCCCGACCGTCGCGTCCCAGACGGCCTGGAACGGCCCCCGCCAGGGCGAGTTGCTCAACCCCAGCGCCAGCAGCGTCGCGAGGGCCAGGAGCAGCCCCGACGCCGGGCCCCAACGGACGAACTCGAACGCGGCAGCCTGTACCCGGTGCCCCAGGGAGCCGAGCATCGCGTCGGCCAGCGAGCTCTCGTCCCACGGGCCGGTATAGCGACGGCCGTTGATGAAGAACGTCGGCGTCAGCCGCACGCCGCCGAGCCGGGCACTCTCGACATCGGCCTCCACCCGCGCCTGTGCCGCACCGAACCCCGGGACGTCACTCGCCAGGGGAGGCAAGCCGAGGTCCTGCGCGATCCGCGCCAGGTCCCCGTCGCCGAAGGCGGGCCCCCGCTCCATCAGCGCCTCGTGCGCCTGCCAGAACCGTCCGTCCGTCTCGGCGGCATACTCCGCCAGCACGGCGGCAGGGATGGCGGTCTCGCTGCCGGCGATGGGCAGGTGCCGGAAGACGTAGCGCATGCGGTCACCGAACCGGCTGCGCAGCGCCTCGATCACCTCGTGGACCACGTGACACCGCGGGCAGGCGTAACTGCCGTACTCGACCAGCGTCAGCTCGGCGTCGGGCGGACCCAGCACGTGATCGCGTGCCGGGTCAACGGGAGGGGACAGCGGGGTCGGCGTTGCGTACATGCTCACCCGGAAGGGAGAAGGCGACTGTGTCTGGGCGGCATTCGGCTCGCGGCCGGATCCTGGCGGAGGTCGCCCCCGGGGCCCTCAGACGGCGGTGTAGCCCCCGTCTACCAGGTAATAGCCGCCCGTGATGAACGACGCCTCCTCCGACAGGAGGAAGCAGACCAGCGGCGCGACCTCCTCAGGACGCCCGAGCCGTCCCAGGGGGTGACGGGCGACCAGCCCGGCCCGAACGTCGGCCGGGAGGTTCGCCAGCAACGGGGTGTCGATGTAGGCCGGCCCGACGCAGTTGATCCGCAGGCCCTGGGGGCCGTACTCGGCGGCCGCGTTCCGGGTCAGCCCCACGACGCCATGCTTGGCGGCGGTATAGGCGCCGTTGCCGATGGCGGCGACCGTGCCGTGGATCGAGGCCATGTTGACGATCGCGCAGCGGGCCGGCCCCGCCGCGAGCATCGCGGGGATCTGGTAGCGCATGCCGTACAGCACGCCATTGAGATTGATGTCAATGACGCGGCGCCACTCGGCGAGGTCCGTCTCTCCCGCCGGTGCCTGGGCGCCCCCGATCCCCGCATTGTTGACGGCGTAGTGCAAGGCGCCGTACTTATCCACCGCGAATTTCACGGCCCGCTCGGACTCCTCCGCCTTGGCCGTGTCCTGCTGGACGGCGGCAGCCACGCCGCCGGCGCCGGCGATCTCAGCCGCGACCCGCTGGGCGCCTGCGAGGTTGATGTCGGACAGCACCACGGTGGCGCCCTTCGCCGCCAGCGCCTTGCCGATGGCCTCTCCCAGCCCCGAGCCTCCGCCTGTGACCAGGGCGATCCTGCCGGCAAACGTCGGATTCATGGTGCCTCCCCGAGTGGTGTGCGAGCGTGCGCCGGCTACCCCGGCCGGCGAGCGATCGTGCCAGGCCCGCGGCCTAGGCCGGCCGCGGCAGGACCGTGTACACCCGCTCGACGAAGCCGAGGAACTCGCTCATGAACTCGCGGAGGAACGTCTCGGTGGACTCGACGGTGACCTCGCCGTCGTCGCCGATCAGCCCGGGCTCGGACTGGATGTACGCTTCCACCGAGTTCATCAGCGGCGCGTTGCAGAAGGCCAGGATGCTCCGGAGGTGCGATTGCGCCACCGCCGTGCCGATCTTGCCTGGCGAGGTGCCGATGATCGCGCAGGGCTTGCGAGCGAAGGAGTTCTGGCCCCACGGGCGACTGGCCCAGTCGATGGCGTTCTTGAGCGCGCCCGGAATCGACCGGTTGTACTCC
>DATAOR010000357.1:0-7123 GCA_036265635.1 Gemmatimonadales bacterium | reverse complement strand
CAGGTGGAGCGGCCACCGGCCCAGGCGTAGCCAGGCGCCGAGGGGCTCCCCGGGGCATGCCAGGGCCAGCGCGCGGCGGAGCGGGAAGGAAGGTGGGAGGCGGGAGGGGGCGCCGGGGAGCATGGCACAGAATGGGGCCGAAGCCCGGGGCCGCGGACACCGTTTTCCCGACTGCGGGCGCGAAAGCCCGCCCAACCGCCCGGCCGCGTCCGGCCCAGTCCGGCCCAGTCCGGCCAGTCCGGCCAGTCCGGCCGGCTAGCGGAGCGGAAGCGGTATCACCTGCCCGCCTCGCAAGACACCGAGTCGGATCGGCCGTGGAGGCCCAACCCTCGGCACCGTCACCTCGGCCCACAACTCCTCACCTGCGGGGCGGCGGGAAGGATCGGGCACGTTCTCCGGGATGAAGAACGCGATCGGCTCTGTGAGGCGGGCGGTCCACCGATCATCCTGCCGGCGGAACTGGATCCGGATCTTTCCGTTGCTGTCGGTCGGGTCGGCCACCAGGCGATTGTTCCGAATGGCCAGCCGAACCTCCCGGTCGACCGTCTCCCCAGGATTGGTATCCGCGGAGGTCAGCGGGACCTCGATCCCCAGCCGCACGTACCGGCCGCGAAGCGGCGTGGAAGGATCGAACGGCTGGGTTCGAGCCCAGCCGTGGGGCAGCCTGGCCCGGTCCACCAGCAGCTTCAGACCCAGGCCGGCCACGATGGCAGCGTGGGCCAAGGCGAGCGCTACGCCTGCCCGCGCGCGCGTCACCGCGCCGGTTCCGTGGCCCGGGCCACCAACCGGCGCCGGGCCCGCTCGAGCAGCCAGCCGCCACCCAGGAACAGCAGACCCAACCCGACCAGGCTCGCCGAGCGGCCGAGCCGGTCCATCACATTGGAGGAATAGAAGGCGAGCACGGTAAGGGCGAACCCCGCGACGCCCAGGTTGACCCGCTCGGCCCGATGCTCGGCTACGCCCCAGGCGATCAGTCCGACCGCCAGCCCGGCCGACCAGCCGTACGCTACCACGTCGGCTTCCCGCGCCAGCAGAGTCCCGGCCGCGGCCCAGGCGACCAGCCCCACGACGAACGGAGGGATGGCCCGCCGCAGCGCCCAGCTCACCGCCAGCGGGACACCGAGGGCCACCAGCCAGCCCAACAGCAGGCCGCCGGCGGGCGGGAGCGGCGCGCGCCAGCCGACGTGCGAGGTGCCGAGGACCAGGACAGCGGTGGGAATGAGACCCAGCCCGCCGATCCAGACCAGCGCCCGCCTCACCGGCCCGTCGGACCCGGTGGGGGCCGGGCGTGCCGCCAGGTAAGCGATCGCCAGGCCGAGCAGTCCGGCCGCCAGCACCTTCTCTCCCGCCAGGCCACCCGACGCCACCGACCATTCCCCTGCCAGCCACGCTGGTGTCACCAGCGCCGCCAGCATCGCCTGGGGCCACTGGCGAAGCAGGCGCCATCCGAGTCCGGCCCCCGCCGCCCACAGCAGGAGGCCGGCGGGCCAGTGCTCGCGAAGGTTGAAGATCTGGCCGGACAGAAAGATCCCGCCGCCGAGCGCGACGGTGCCGCAGGCGTGCAGGGTCGTGGCCAGGGAAGGCCAGCGATCCGCCGAACCGGCGCCGCCGAGGTGAAAGCCGGCCACGGTCGCGAGCACCAGGGCGAACCGCGCCGTCGGGCTGAGGGTGTCCCAGTGCGCCGCGACGAACAGGAGGACGCCCGCGCTCAGGAGCAGGCCGCCCAACCCGAGCGCGAGCCGGACCGGCCAGCCGGCGGAGAGGCCCTCCCGCTCGGCGCCGGCCGCGGCTTCCCACGCCCGGATCCGGTCGGCCGCCCCGCGCTCGAGCAGCCCGGCCTCCACCCAGCGGGTCAGTCGCCCGTCCCAGCCGCTCATGTCACGCGGAGCGCCGGGCCTGATCGTGCCGGGTGCGCGCGCTCGCCACCGCGTCCACCAGCGGGGCGGGATCGAACCGCACCGGATCGGTGGCCGGCAGGCCGGTCTCCCTGGCGGCCGCCTCGCACGCGCGCCTCGCGTCGGCCTCGCTCAGGTCGTAGGTGTTGAGCGAGATGGCGATCACCTTGGTCGGGTGCACGGCGGACCCGATGGTCTCGTACAGCCGGACGTATTCGGACAGCGGCGGGATCCGGAGCCAGGCCGCCTGGCGATAGTCCCCCAGAAACTCGCGGCTGACCTGGTGACAGAGGATGAGGGCATCGGGACAGGAGCCGTGAAGCAGCCCCAGGGTGACGCCGGAATAGCCGGGATGATTGATGCTGCCCTGACCTTCCACCAGGACCACGTCGGCGTCCTTGGCCCCCTCGAGCACCAGCCGCTCGGCGGCGCCGGCGATGAAGTCGGCCACCACCGCGTCCACCGCGATGCCCCAGCCCTCGATCATGATGCCGGTCTGCCCCGTGGCGACGAACCGGGTCCGAAGACCGCGATCGTTGAGCCGGCGGGTGAGCTGCAGCTGGGCCGTCATCTTGCCGACGTTGCAGTCGGTGCCCACCGTGAGCACCACCAGGGGCTCGACCGTCTTGGCCAGCCCCGACGCGATCGGCAGGTCGGGCGGCGGCCGCCGGAGATCCAGAATCTTCCGTCCGGCGGCCCGCGCCTTCTCGGCCAGGAGCGGGTCGTCGGCCAGGAAAGTGTGCAGCCCGCTCCACAGATCGCAGCCATGGTCGAGTGCCTCGGCCAGCCAGGCACGCCACTCGGCGGGCATCCGGCCCCCCTGCGGGGCGATCCCGATCAGCACCGCCGTGGGGCCGAGCGCCAGGCCCGCACGCATCGAGCCGACCACCGGCATCGTGCCACCAAAGCCGAGCACGTCCTGCACGGTGGACCCGGCGTGGTCCCGGTCGAGCACCCCGACCGTGCGATCGGGCAGGTAGCGGATCACCGAGTTGGCCGTCTTGGACGTCATCGGGCCAAAGTCGCCGTCGGCGACGATCAGAAAGCGTGGTGGGGTCATCCGTCAGGCGTGAGAAGGTTGGATGGTGGGCTGGGCGTCCGCCGGCACGGTGCCGGTCGGCCGGGCTTCGTCGATCGGATCCCCGTAGACCTCCCCCAGCAGGATATGGCGCACCAGAATCATCACCATCGCCAGGATCGGCACGGCGATGATCAGTCCGCCGAGCCCGAACAGTTTGCCGATCAGCAGCACGCCGGCAATGGTGACCACCGGCGGCAGGTTGACCTGGCGCTCCATGACAATCGGGGCGACGAAGTTGGCCTCGATCAGGTGAACGGCGACGCCGAGGGCGGTCACCAGCAACGCCTTGGTCACCCCGAAGGCGCCGAGGGCGAACAAGGCGGGCAGCACGGTCGAGAACAGGACCCCGAAGAAGGGGACGATCGCCGCCACTCCGGCGAAAACGCCGAACGCGAGGAAGTACGGCATGCCCAGGGCCCAGAGCCCCAGCGTGGTCAGCGCCGCCAGCAGCACCATGGCGATGATCTGTCCCAGGACCCACGCCCGGATGGTGAGGTTGGCGTCCAGCAGGATCGCCCGGGCGAGCGGGCGCCGCCGGGGCGGGACCAGCGCCACCAGGCCGCCGGCATACACCTGAGGGTGGCGGGCGAGGTAGAGGGCCATCACGATCACGCTGATGCCTTCGATCAGGAACTCGACCCCGCCCTTGAGGTACGGCACCGCCGCCCCCCTCAGAAAGCCGAGGATCTCGGTCAGCGAGCTGGCCAGCAGGCCGGGCGACCCGTCGGCTCCGGGCGACACGGTCCGGCGCAGCACCGGGATCCGCTGCATCAGCGAGGTGATATTGGCGTCGAGACTGCTGAGGTAGCGCGGCAGGTTGGTGAGCAGGTCCTGGACCTGGCTGGTCACCGGGGGGGCGATCAGCTGGACGATCCCGACCAGGGCGCCCAAGGTGGCCACCAGCCCGAGCATCAGGCCCACGGAGCGGGGCATGCCGAACCGCCGATCCAGCAGATCGGTGATGGCGTCGAGGTAGATGGCCAGAATGACGGCGAGGAAGAGGACCAGGAGGAGGTCGATCGTCTTGATCGCCAGGGCCGCCAGCGCCACTACCAGCAGCACCCGGCCGATCGGCAGGGTGCGTCGTCGGTCCCGCTCGCCCGGCACCCGCCCGGGATCAGCGGTCAATGGCTGGACCCATCGTCTCCTTCTTCAACCAGCTCGGCGTCGTGGACGTCGCCGGCGCCCTTGTTGAGCTGGCGGGTGGGCTGGCCCTGGGGGGGCGCAATCAGGCCCATCCGCTGCTTGAGCTCGAGCAGCTGCTGATCGGAGCTGCCCTTGTATTCGAGCTGCTCGAACTGCTGGATCAGCCGGTCGCCCGACACCTCCTCGTTGAGCTCGGCCGCCGCCAGGGCGCGGCGCTCGCTGGCCTCGATCTTCTCGGTCATCCGCTCGAACGACTCGAAGGCGCTCCGGTCCGACATGCCGGACATGGTCTCCTGGATCCGCTGCTGAGCCTCGGCCCGCTTGGCCCGGGCCACCAGGATGTTCTTCTTCCGCTTGGCCTCTTCGATCTTGTCGTTGAGCTGGCGGAGCGACAGCTTGAGCGCGTCGGTCTCCGCCTTGTGGCGGAGCCAGGTCTCGTGGAGCTGCTGGGCCCCCTGCAGCTGCTCGTTGTACCGGCCGAGGGCCTGCTTCGCCATGTCGTCCCGGCCTTCCTGCACCGCCAGCATCGCCCGCCGCTCCCAGTCCTCGGCCTGCTTCTTCATCGCCTCGGCGTCGGCCTGGAGCTTCTTCTCATCGGCGATGGCTGAGGCGACCTGCTGCTTGGCCTTGGCCAGCTGCGTCTTCATGTCGACGATCAGCTGGTTGAGCATCTTCTCCGGGTTCTCGGCCCGCGAGATCAGGTCGTTGAGATTCGACCGGACCATGGTCGAGAGACGGTCAAAGATTCCCATGTCGCTTCACCTTTCCCGGTACGGCGCGAGCGTGGCGAGGTGCGAGGCCAGGGCCAGGGTGATCGAGTCGAAGCTGGCCTCGAACTCGTTGAAGTCGAGGTTCTCGAGCTCCAGCGTATCGGTCAGGACGACGTGGTCGCCCTCCAGCCCGTAGGAGCCGTGGACCAGGTCTCTCGCGTTGTACTCGAGCAGCTGGCGGAACAGCTCGCCCCGCCGGGGCTCGGCCGCCGGGAGCTCCATCACCCGGACCCGCAGGATCACGACGGGCGGGGCGAAGTGGACCACCACCTCGGCGTCGTCCCGGGTCCGGGCGAGCCAGAGGTTGGGCTCGATCTCGGTGACCGCCAGGGCACCGCCCTCGAGCCGGTCGAGGAACGATTGAATGTCTTCTCGGGTGATCATCGACGCGCCCCTCCGGGCAGCTGGTCCGCCTCGCGCGCCTGGGCCAGGAGACGCTCGGCGAAATCTAACCGTTCCTCCACCTCGTCCAATCGGCCGCGCAGCTGATCGATCTCGGCGACGACGGCCGGGTCTTCGCCCCCGAGCACCGGGGGTACCGGACCGCCCCGAATCCGCTCGGCGATGGCGGCGCCGATCGGGCCCCGGAAGATCTTGACCATGGCCACGGCCAGGGCGACCGACACGATGACATCCTGCCCGGTGAGCTCCATCGGATCTCCTGGCGCGAGCCCTGGGGGAGGCGGGCGCCCGGCCGCCGGCGGCCGCGGGCGCCCGCCACCGGCCTCAGCGGCGTCCCTGCGGCAGCGTCTGCCCGTCTCCCTTGGCCAGCAGCCGCTCAGCGAAGTCGAGTCGTTCTTCCAGCTCGGCCACCCGGCCCTGGAGCCCCTCCATCTCGCTCAGCCGCTGGTGCAGATGCTCGATCTCGCCCTGCAGGGCCGGGGCGGCACCCTTGCCCTCGATCCGGCGGGCCAGCGCCCGGGCCAGCGGCCACAGCACGATGGTGCAGGCGGCCATGACCGCCGCGACGATCAGTACGATCGCCGGAGAGTTGAGCTGCGAGATCACCAGGTTGGGATCGACCGGAATGTCCGGGATCGGCGGCGGCACGGGCACCTGGAGGAGCAGCATCATGAGCTCTCCTCCGGCCGAAGCTGGCCGACCTCGCGCTCCCGCAGCAGGACCCGCTCGGTGAAATCCATCCGCTCCTCCAGCTCGGCCAGCCGGCTCTGGAGCGCGTCGACCTGGGCGTCGTTGCCATCGCCCTTGGTCCGGCCGCCGATCCGCCGGCTCAGCGCCTCGCCCAGCGGCCCCCGCAGCACCCGCGACACCGTCCACGCCGCGATCGAGACGATGACGATGCCGAAGACCTGGTCGGGGCTCATGGGCCGGCCTCGACCCGGCCCGGCTCCTGCCGCTGGGCCAGCAGTCGCTCCGCGAAGTCCATCCGCTCGTGCAGCTCGGCCACCTCGGACCGGAGCGCGTCGACCTCGGCCAGTACCTCGGGGTCCGCCGCCGGCCGGCCCTGCATCCGGATCCGCTCGGCGATGGCCTTGCCGACCGGACTGATCGAGAGGAGAAACAGCGTCCCCCCGCCGAAGATGAAAGTGATCGCGAGTACGCCTTCCATATCCATTGAGTCCTCCGAGGCCGCCCTACGGCGGCCCCGCCGGCAATGTTTCAGCGAGGAACGCCCGCCGGCCGGGGACCGTCACACCAGCTCGACCGCCTCGATCGCACCCAGGGAGACGGCAATCTCGGTGTCGTCGCTTCCGGCGGGGCGGAGGTAGACCTCGTGGGCGGTGACATGGGTGTCGACGCTGGTCGGCACTCCGATCACCTCGGTACGGTCGGTGGTGGTGATCCGGACGGCCTGCTCGTGTCCGCCGGCATACCCGAGCAACTGCACGATCTCTTCATAGGTCAAAGAGTCCCCCAGGCAGGTGGGACCCCTAATGTAGGGCGGCGCCGGTCGGGGCCGCAACGCGGCCGGGCGCCGCGTAGTCTACCCGGCGCCCGGCCGAAGCGGCTACCGGCCCGCCGCGGCCTGCCGCGTCGGGCCCGCCGACGGCTCCAGCAGATGCCGGTCGAGGAACCCGGTGATCAGGGTGAACAGATGGAGGGTCGTGTTCTTGCCCTGGCAGACGCAGTGGGTCCGGTTGGGGTATTCCATCATCTGAAACGGCTTGTTGGCCGCCACCAAGGCGTTGATCAGCTTCTCGCTGTTCTGGAAGTGGACATTGTCGTCGCCGCCGCCGTGGACTACCAGGAGGTCGCCCTTCAGCCCGTCC
>DATAOR010000356.1:0-9621 GCA_036265635.1 Gemmatimonadales bacterium | reverse complement strand
GGCTGCTTGGCGACCAGCCCGGAGGTGCCGATGATCTGACTGGCGGTGAGCCGGCTGTTCCCCACGACGGCGATGCTGTCGACGGTGGGGGCCTGCTCGGCCTGGGCGGCCAGCGCCGCCGGCAGCCCTCCGAGGAGGATGACGGCGGCGGCCGCAGAGAGGAGACGGTGCATCCGCACTCGGTCGGGAGGTGGGCGCGCCGGCTTCGGCTGAAGCCGGCGCGGTGCGGCCCTAGGCCTGGGTGCCGGTCAGCGCCCGGAAAGCCAGCCGCTCACCGTCGGGCGCGACATCCACCTCGATCTCGTCGCCGCGTCCGAAGTCGCCCATGAGGATCTTCTCGCTCAACGGATCCTCGATGTACCGCTGGATCGACCGCTTGAGCGGCCGGGCCCCGTAACTCTGGTCGTAGCCGTGCTCGACCAGGAAGTCGACCGCGGCCGGCGTGAGCTTGACTTCGTCGCCCAGGCGCCGCTGCACTTCCTTGAGCAGGATGGTGACGATCTGGGCGATGTGCTCCTTGGCCAGCGGGTGGAACACGATGACGTCGTCGAGCCGGTTGAGGAACTCGGGATTGAACACCTTGTTCATCTCGTCCTTCACCGTTTCCTGCATCTTCTCGAAGTTGCCCTTGGTGTCGCCGCCGTGGAAGCCGAGCGTCTTCCCCTGCATGATGTCACGGGCCCCGACGTTCGAGGTCATGATCACCACGGTGTTCTTGAAGTCGATCACCCGTCCGTAGTTGTCGGTCAGATGGCCCTCGTCGAGCACCTGGAGCAGGATGTTGAACACGTCGGGGTGCGCCTTCTCGATCTCGTCCAGAAGGACGACTGAGTAGGGCTTCCGGCGCACAGCCTTGGTCAGGGTGCCCGAATCCTCGTAGCCCACATACCCCGGCGGGGCCCCGATCAGCCGGCTGACCGAAAACTTCTCCATGTACTCCGACATGTCGACCCGGATCAGGGCCGAGGCGTCGGCGAACAGGAACTTGGCCAGTGCCCGGGCCAGCTCGGTCTTGCCGACTCCGGTGGGGCCGGAGAAGATGAACGACCCGATCGGCCGGTTGGGGTCCTTGAGCCCCGCCCGTGACCGCCGGATGGCCCGGCTGACGGCCTTGATGGCCTCGTCCTGGCCTACCACCGAGGCATGCAGCTCGTCTTCCATCCGCATGAGCCGGCTGGCCTCGGCTTCCTGCAGCCGGGTGACCGGGATGCCGGTCCAGCGCGACACGATGAAGGCGATGGCCTCCTCGTCGATCACCGGGCGGCGGGTCTGCCGGTCCTTCTCCCACTCCTCGTTCTTGAGCCGGATCTGGTTCTGCAGATCCCGCTCCTGGTCGCGCAGGGCGGCGGCGCGCTCGAAATTCTGGTCGCGGACCGCGTCCTCCTTCTGGAGATTGACCTTCTCCAGGGCGGTCTTGAGCTCGGCCACCTCGGCCGGCGGCACCTGACTGGCCAGCCGGGCGCGGGCGCCGGCCTCGTCGATCACGTCGATCGCCTTGTCCGGCAGGAACCGGTCGGTGATGTAGCGCTCCGACAGCTCGGCCGCCGCGGCCAGGGTCTCGTCCGGGATGCTGATCCGGTGATGATCCTCGTACTTCTTCCGCAAGCCCTTCAGGATCTCGACCGTCTCCTCGACCGTGGGCGGCTCGACCACCACGGTCTGGAACCGCCGCTCGAGGGCGCCGTCCTTCTCGATGTACTTGCGGTACTCGTTGAGCGTGCTGGCGCCGACGCACTGCAGCTCGCCCCGAGCCAGCGCGGGCTTGAGCATGTTGGAAGCGTCAATGGCGCCCTCGGCGGCACCGGCGCCCACCAGCGTGTGCAGCTCGTCGATGAACAGGATGATCTGCTTGTTCTGCGCGATCTCGTTCATCACCGCCTTGAGCCGCTCCTCGAACTGCCCGCGGTACTTGGTCCCGGCGATGACGGCGGCCATGTCGAGTGAGAGCACCCGGTGGTCGCGCAGCACGTCCGGGCAGAGCCCGTTGGCGATCAGCAGCGCCAGGCCCTCGACGATGGCCGTCTTGCCCACGCCGGGCTCGCCGATGAGCACCGGGTTGTTCTTCTTCCGCCGGGCCAGGATCTCCATGACCCGCTCGATCTCCTTGGCCCGGCCGATGGTCGGGTCGAGCTGCCCCTCCGCGGCGAGCTGGGTCAGATCGCGACAGAAATGATCGAGTGCGGGCGTCTTGGACTTCTTCTCGGACTTCGGGGTGGCGCTGGGCTGGCTCCCACCGGACGACCCGGCCGAGGCCTGGGGCATGTCGCTGCCCAGCAGCCGCAGAGTCTCGGCCCGGCTCTGCTCCAGGTTGACGCCGGCGTCGGTCAGGACCTGGGCCGCGATGCCCTTCTCCTCCCGCAGCAGGCCGAGCAGCAGGTGCTCGGTGCCCACGTAGGAGTGATTGAGCTCGCGCGCTTCCGTCATGGCCAGCTCGAGCACCTTCTTGGCCCGGGAGGTGTACGGCAGGTCGGGGCCGGCGGCAGCCGCCGCCTTACCCTTCTTGACCGTCTCCTCGATCTTCTGCTGGATGTCCTCGAGGTCCACGTTGAGGTTCGTCAGGACGGCAGCCGCGACCCCTTCGCCTTCGCGAATGAGGCCGAGGAGGATGTGCTCGGTGCCGACGTACTCGTGGTGCAGCCGGGCCGCCTCTTCGCGGGCCATCTGCAGGACTTTCCGCACGCGGTCAGTAAAGTTGTAGCCGTTCATCGCGGTACCCTACGTTGCTCCGAAGGCCGTCGTCGCGGCTCATCCACGGCGCCCTACTTCGGATTCCAACACTTTTCGCACGAACCGTGCCCGGCGAAGCGGCAGGTCGGCGTCGTCGGGCGAGATGCCCTCGGCCACCGCCAGGTGCGCGGGCTGGCTATAGATCAGCAGTTTGTTGAGCGTGTACATGGCGACATCGGTGATCAGCCCGACGCCGACCCCCAGCCGTACCCCGCTCAGCAGATTCATCGCTTCATCGAACGATAACGACCTGGCATAGCGCAGCAGGCCGTAGGCCCGCCAGACCTTGTCCTCGATGACCGTCGGCGCGTCGCGGAGCAGCACCTGCCGGGCCTGCTCCTCGTAGTCCATGACCTGACGCACCATCTTGGCGAGATGATCGAGCAGCTCGCGCTCCGAACTGCCGAGGGTGGTCTGGTTGGACAGCTGGAAAAAGTTGCCGACGACCTCGCTGCCCTCACCGTACAGGCCGCGGTGGGTCAGGCCTACCTGGGCCAACCCCTGCAGCACCTTGCTGATTTCCTTGGTGAGGACGAGTCCGGGCAGGTGGATCAGCACCGATGCGCGGAGCCCGGTCCCGACGTTGGTCGGACACGAGGTAAGATAACCGAACTCGGGGTGAAATGCGAAAGCAAGTCGTTGTCCCAGTTCGGCGTCCAGCCGGTCGACCTCGGCGTAAGTCTGGTCCAGCGCGAAGCCCGAATGGAGCCCCTGGATCCGGAGGTGGTCCTCCTCGTTGAGCATGACGCCGATCCGATCCTGGATCAGGACCGAGGCCCCTGACCGGACCCGTCCGTCGGACTCGAGCCCGGCCAGCTCCTTGCTCACCAGGTGTCGCTCGTGGAGCAGCTGCCGGTCGATCTGGTCCAGCCGATCCAGCCGGAACCGGGTGGCCCGCCGGAGCAGGACCGACTCGCGGGCGGCCCGTTCCACCACGTCGAGCACCTGCTCGCGGTCGGTCTCGGAGTTCCGGCCCTGAAACACGAAGGTGGCCAGGTTCCGGGCCAGCCGGATCCGGGTGGACAGGACCAAGTGGCTGCCCGGGCCGCTGGCGTCGAGCCAGCCCACGCCCCCGTCCGCCAGCAGGCTGAGGTCGATCATTCGACCACCCGGAGCCGGTCGCGCAGCTCCGCCGCCAGCTCGAAGTTCTCGGTCTCCACCGCCAGACGAAGCTGCTCCCGGAGGTCCGCTGCGTCCGGCCGGACGGCCAGGTCGGGCGCCGGCGGCGGGGTCGGGGGCGCCGCCCGCTCCGCGTACCGCTCGCCCAGGTGGTGAGTCGAGCCGTGCAGCCGCCGGAGCAGGTCTCGGAGGGGCGACTCGAAGGCGCGGTAGCAGTCGGGGCAGCCGAGCCGGCCGGTTTCCCGGAAGTCCTGGAACGAGGCCCCGCAGCGCGGACAGGTGTCGGCCGACCGGGCGGTGGGCGGCTGCTCGGCGCCCTTGCCCATGGCCGCAAGGAAGCTGCCCAGCGGCGTCTTGACGGCCGAGCCGGGGCTCTCGACCCCTTTCTCGGCGGCGCACTTCTCACACAGATGGAGCGTCGTCACCTGCTCGTTGACGATCTGGGTGAGGTGAATCACCGCTTCGCGCTCGCGGCACTGGTCGCACGACATCAGGGCATCGACTCCACGCCGGCCAGCGGAACCAGGCGGCCCTCGTCGAGGGACAGCACCCGGTCGGCCCGGCTGGCCAGCAGACGATTGTGGGTCACCACCACGAGGGCGGTCTCGAACTCCCGGGCCAGCCGGGCAAACAGCTCGTGCAGGCGTTCACTGTTGCCGTGGTCGAGATTGCCCGAGGGCTCGTCGGCCAGGACCACCAGCGGGTCCGCCGCGAGGGCACGGGCCACGGCGGTCCGCTGCTGTTCCCCGCCGGAGAGCGCCGACGAGCGGTGGCTCATCCGGCCGGCCAACCCGACGGTGGCCAGCAGCTCCTCCGCCCGGGACCGAGCCCGGTCCTCGGCCTCCCCGGCGATGAGGAGGGGCATCATCACGTTCTCCAGCGCGGTGAACTCCCGGAGCAGATGATGGAACTGGAATACGAAGCCGATCTTCCGGTTGCGCACGGCCGCCAAGGTGTCGGGCGTCTGCTCGCCATAGACCAAGCCATCCAGCCGGACGGTCCCGGCCGACGGCGTGTCGAGCGCCCCGAGCAGATGCAGCAGGGTACTCTTCCCCGAGCCGCTCGCGCCCACGATGGCCACGAACTCGCCGCGTCCGACCGCGAGGTCGACGCCCGACAGCACCTCGATCGGGGTACCGTCGCCGCCGCGGTACAGTTTCCGGAGACCGAGGGCCTCGAGGATGGCCGTCACGGGGCGTTACCGGCCGCTCATTCGTGGCGGATGGCGTCGACCGGGGTCAGGCCGGCCGCCGCACGGGAGGGGTACAGGGTGGCCAGCACCGCGATGGCCAGGCTGGCGAGCACCACGACGAGCACGTCCTCGGCCTCCACGTGGACCGGCAGGTGGTCGATGAAGTAGACCGCGGGATTGATCCGAACCCAGCCGGACTTGTCCACCACATAAGCCACCGCCAGCCCGACGGCCAGCCCGACCCCCGTGCCGACGGCGCCGATGACCGCCCCCTGCAGCAGGAATACGCGGGCCACGGCGGGTGAGGTCAGGCCCATGGCGCGGAGGATACCGATCTCGCGAGTCTTGTCCGCCACCACCATCGTGAGGGTGCCCACGATGTTGAATGCCGCGACCACCATGATGAAGAAGATAATCAGGCCCATGGCCAGCTTCTCGAGCTCCAGGGCGCTGAACAGGCTGGCATTCTGGGTCTGCCAGTCGAGGGTCCGGTAGGGGTACCCGAGGCGCTTCTCGATCGCTTGGCCGACTTCCGGCGCCCGGTCCGGGTCGGTGACCCGAACGGCCAGGCCGGACACCGCGTCGCCCAGTCCGGTGAACTTCTGCGCCACGTCCCGGCGGACCACCACAAACTGGTTGTCGTATTGGAACATGCCGGTGTCGAACAGGCCGCTCACCTCAAACCGCCAGAACCGTGGCACCGCCACCCCCAGCGCGGGGTTGACCTTGGCCTGGGTGACCGGCACCAGGGTGACGATGTCGCCGGGGTAGACCGACAGCCGGTTGGCCAGCCGGCTGCCAATCAGGATGCCTCCGTCCACATTGGGCTTGGTGGTCCGGAACGAGAGGTCCCCTTGCCGGATCGCCTGTGGCAGCGAGGTGACCGAATGGGCGCCGGTGTCGGGGTCGAACCCCACCAGGTTGACGCCCTCGCCATAGTCCTGGCCGGCGGTGATGCCGGCCTGGCTGATCACCTCGGGCGCGACGGCGACCACCCCCGGCTGACGCCGGACGATCTCGAGCACCTTCTGCCAGTCGTCCATCCGGAGCCCGGCCCCGAAGGTGAGGACCCGGAGGTGCGGGTTGGCCACCAGGATCCGCTGGCGGAGGTCGTCGCGCAGGCCGTTCATGACGCCCAACACGACGATCAGCGCCGTCACGCCGACCGCCACCCCGCCGGTCGAGATCACCGTGTTGAGCGAGGCGGTGCGGGAGGACCGGCGGCCCCGGAGATATCGCCGGGCAATCCGCCACTCGAGCGGTCGGGGCCAGCGGAGGATCGACCAGAAGCCGACCCGTGTCCGTGTGGTCGCGGGGTCCATCTCAGTCCTCCGGGCGCATGGCTGGAAACAGGATCACATCCCGGATCGACGGCTGGTCGGCCAGCAGCATGATCAGCCGGTCGATGCCGAGTCCCACCCCCCCGGCCGGCGGCATCCCGTATTCCAGGGCCCGGATGTAATCGGCGTCGTAGGGCTGCGTCTCCTCGTTGCCGGCGGCCTGCTGGCGGCGCTGCTCCTCGAAGCGGCGGCGCTGGTCGTCGGGGTCGTTGAGTTCGCTGAACGCGTTGGCCAGCTCCCGCCCGGCGACGAACAGCTCGAACCGCTCGGTCAGCGCCGGATCGGACCGATGCTGCTTGGCCAGGGGCGACAGCGCCTTGGGGTAGTCGAGCACGAAGGTGGGCTGCACCAGGTCCGGCTCGAGCACCCGCTTGAAGACTTCGTCCTGCAGCCGGCCGCCGCTGAGCGTCGCGATCTCGTCGGCCTCGCCGCCGCGGGACCTGAGCAGTGCCCGCATGTCGGCCTCCCCGGCCGATCGCAGGTCGAGCCCGGTCCGCTCGCGGATCCCGTCGACGAAGCTGACCCGGGCAAACGGCGGAGTGAAGTCGAGCCACACCCCCTCACGCTCCAGCCGGAGCTCGCCGAGGCAGTGGCGGATCAGCCCGCTCACCAGGCCCTCGACCAGCTGCATCATGTCGCCGTAGTCGGCGTAGGCCTGGTAGGCCTCCAGCATGGTGAATTCGGGGTTGTGGGTCCGGTCCATCCCCTCGTTCCGGAAATCGTGGCCGATCTCGTAGACCCGCTCGAGCCCGCCGACCAGGAGCCGCTTGAGGTACAGCTCGTCCGCGATCCGGAGATAGAGCGGCATGTCCAGGGCGTTATGGTGGGTCACGAACGGCCGCGCCGCGGCGCCGCCGTAGAGCGGCTGGAGCACCGGGGTCTCGACTTCCAGAAACCCCTGCTCATCGAGGAACCGGCGGATCCAGCTGATCGCGCGGGCGCGGAGGCGGAAGACCGCCCGCACCTCGGGGTGCACGGCCAGATCGACGTACCGCTGGCGGTAGCGCAGCTCGGCGTCCTGCAGGCCGCCGTAGGTCACCACCGCATCGCCGGTCCCCTGGGTCTTCCCCCTCGGCAACGGGCGGAGCGACTTGGCCAGCAGCGTCACCCGCTCGGCCCGGATCGAGACCTCGCCGGCCTTGGTCCGGAACAGCCGGCCCGCCACGCCGAGATGGTCGTCGAGGTCGAGGTGCTCGACCACCAGCCAGGCCTCGGGCAGGGCGTCGCGCCGGAGATAGACCTGGATCCGCCCGCTCTCGTCCGCCAGATGCAGAAAGGCGGTCTTTCCCTTCGACCGGATCGAGTCGATCCGGCCCGCCACCGCGACGGCCGGCCCGTCTTCCCCCATCTCGTCCTGGTACAGCGCCAGGGCGTCGATCGCCTGATGCGACCGCTCGAACCGGTAGGCGAAGGCCGGCACACCGGCGGCCTCGAGCGCGGCGCGCTTCTGCCGCCGCGCCGTTTCGACGAAGCTGCGCTCCGCCTCTCCGCCCCCGCCCGCCTCGCTCACGCGGCTTTCCCGCCGAACCGCTTGAGGTAGGTCTGGATGAACTCGTCCAGGTCGCCGTCCATGACCCGCTGCACGTCGCTCACCTTCAACTCCGTCCGGTGGTCGTTGACCATGGTATAGGGCTGGAACACGTAGGACCGGATCTGGTTGCCCCAGGAGTTGTCGGTCTTGGTGGCCTCGACTACGGCCCGGGCGGCCTCCTGCTCCTCCAGCTTCCGCTGATACAACGCGGCCCTGAGCATCTTCATGGCGGTGGCGCGGTTCTTGGTCTGGCTCCGCTCCTGCTGGCACGACACCACCACGCCCGTCGGGACATGGGTCAACCGCACGGCCGAGGACGTCTTGTTGACGTGCTGCCCGCCCGCGCCGCTGGCGCGGAAGACGTCCATCTTGATGTCCTCCTCCCGCAGGTCGATCTCGATCGTGTCGTCCACGTCAGGGTAGACGAACACCGAGGCGAAGGAGGTATGCCGCCGGGCCTGCGAATCGTAGGGCGAGATCCGCACCAGCCGGTGCACCCCCTTCTCCGCCTTGAGGTAGCCATAGGCATACTGGCCCTTGATCTGGATCGAGACCGACTTGATCCCGGCCTCCTCCCCCGGCAACAGGTCCAGCACCGACACCTGGAATCCGTGCCGTTCAGCCCAGCGGACGTACATCCGCATCAGCATCTCGGCCCAGTCCTGGGACTCGGTGCCGCCGGCACCGGGATGAATGGTCAGGAGGGCGTCCCTGCCGTCGTCGGGTCCCTGCAGCATGGCCTGAAGCTCGAAGGCCTCGACGGCCTGATCCAGGGCGCCCGCCTCGCGGTCGACTTCGGCCTGCATCGCGGCGTCAGGCTCGTCAACCAGCAGCTGGGCCATCTCGAGCGCGCCCGTCAGCCGGCCTTGCAGCTCTTCCCACGGGCCGACCCACCCCTTGAGCGTCTTGATTTCCTGCACCGTGGTCCGGGCGCTGTCCGGATTGGCCCAGAACGCGGCGTCGGCCTGCGAGGCCTCGAGCCCGCGCAGGCGGTCCGCCTTGGTCGTCAGGTCAAAGAAAGTCTCGGAGTTCGGTGACGCGCTGCTGCAGTTCGGTGAGACGCTCGACGAGGTCGGCCATGCCGTGCTCCATGCTGAATGATCCGCCACGACGGCGGGAACGAGCGAGCCGCTCGTCCGCCCGGGGGCAGAGGAACGGCTCGTGGGGTCAAAGATAGCCCGGCTCAGAAGATCTGGCGACCGCCCGCGAGAATCTCGTTGAGGGCTTCCTTGAAGTAGGGCGTGCTGTCGGCCACGTCCTGGCCTACCTGGTCGGCGTATTCCTCCCAGCTCTTCCTGATCTCCTCGTCGAACAGCTCCTTGAGGTTGCCGTCGCGCAGGCCTTCCTGCCTCTTCGCCGGGTGGTAGACCACCATGTCGGAGATCAGGGCCCGGGCGAGGCGCCGCGCTTTGAGGGCCGGATCCTGGGACAGAAACGGGTTCACCGGGCGCGACCCGGTGCCCCCGGCCGGCCTGGCCGCCGGCGGCCGGGGAGCGGCGGCCGGCGGTGTGGCGGGAGCCGGGATGGCGGGAGGCCCCGGAGGCAGGGGCGCGACGCCTGCCGGATCGGCCCCACCCGCGGCCGGTCGGGGCACGGCGAGCGGCGGCGGAGCGGCCGGCGGCGGGCTCGGTGGCGCGGCAGGACGCGCCACGCCCGCCGGAACTGCCGGAGGCGGAAGCGTGGGGGCGCGCCCGCTGCCGAAGGCGTCGCGG
>DATAOR010000355.1:0-1573 GCA_036265635.1 Gemmatimonadales bacterium | reverse complement strand
GGCGAAGGCCATGGTCGCCTTCCTGGCCAGCCTGCTCGGCCACGTGCGGGGCGGGCTCTCCTACGTCCTCGTCGGGGCGATGTACCTGGTGTCCGGCATCTCGGGGTCGAAGGCGGCGGACATGGCGGCGGTGGCCCCGGTGCTCTTCCCCGAGATGCGGAGCCGCGGCGCCAGGCCCGGCGACCTCGTGGCGCTGCTGTCCGCCACCGGCGCCCAGACCGAGACCATCCCGCCCAGCCTCGTGCTGATCACCATCGGCGCGGTCACCGGCGTCTCCATCGCCGCGCTCTTCACCGGCGGGATGCTGCCCAGCTTCGTGCTCGGCGCCACGCTCTGCGCCGTCGTCTGGTACCGCTACCGGGGGGAGGACCTCTCCCACGTGCGGCGCGCGACCTGGGGCGAGGTCGGCCGGGCGTTCGTCGTCGCCGTCCCGGCGATCGCCTTGCCGTTCCTGATCCGGGCGGCCGTGATCGAGGGGGTGGCCACCGCCACCGAGGTGTCCACCCTCGGCATCGTCTACGCCGTGCTGGCCGGCCTGCTGATCTACCGGCAGTTCGACTGGCGCCGCCTCGGGCCCATGCTGATCGAGACCGCGGCGCTCTCGGGCGCCATCCTGCTCATCATCGGCGCCGCGACCGGCATGGCCTGGGGGCTGACCCAGTCGGGGTTCTCGGCGGACCTGGCGGCGGCGATGGCGAGCCTGCCGGGCGGCGCGCCGGCGTTCATGGCGATCTCGGTCGTCGCCTTCGTCATCCTCGGCAGCGTGCTCGAGGGGATCCCGGCCATCGTGCTGTTCGGGCCGCTGCTGTTCCCCATCGCCCGGAAGGTCGGCATCAACGAGGTGCACTACTCGATGGTGGTGGTCCTGGCGATGGGCGTGGGGCTGTTCGCGCCGCCGTTCGGGGTCGGCTACTACGCGGCCTGCGCCATCAGCCGGATCCACCCCGACGAGGGGATGCGGCCCATCGTGGGCTACGTCCTCGCCCTGCTCGTAGGGCTCGCCCTCGTCGCGGCCGTGCCGTGGATCTCGACCGGGTTCCTGAAGTGAGCCGGCCGTGGCTCTCGGAGTTCACGCTATGGCATCACCAGAGACTGCTCCGGCGCACGCGCTGATCGAGAGCGATCGGGTCGAGGGCACGGCGGTCTACGACCGCGAGGGCCGGCACACCGGGACGATCAAGCGCCTGATGATCGACAAGGTCAGCGGCCAGGTCGCCTACGTGGTGGTGGCGTTCGCCTACCTCGGCCTCTCCGACGACAGCTACATCATTCCCTGGGGCAAGCTCAGGTACGACACGCGGCTGGAGGGCTACCGGACCGACATCACCGAGAGCGAGCTGCACGGCGCGCCGCGCTTCGCGCGAGGAGACAAGGACCCTCAGCTCGGGCGCGACCAGGAGGAGGAGCTGCACACCTACTTCCGTATCCCGCCCTACTGGCGGGCGATATAGCCCGGTGCCGTGTGTCAGCATGACGCGCAATCCTGAACGCGGGGCCTGGGGCCCCTTCGCCCGTCGCGCCGGCTTCTGCAGCACCATGAGGTGCTCGCTCGCCCGCCGGGTCCGGTAGCCCA
>DATAOR010000354.1:0-8951 GCA_036265635.1 Gemmatimonadales bacterium | reverse complement strand
GTTCGGGCGTGGAGCTCCGTCCGCCCAGCAATCTTCCGTGCCTTCCGTGCTTCCGTGGTGAACCTGCTGTCCTCCGTGCCCTCCGTGCCTCCGTGGTGAACCTGCTGTTCTCCGTGCCCTCCGTGCCTCCGTGGTGAACCTGCCGTTGTCCCGGTGTCCTCGGTCCGATGAACCGGCCGTCCCGATGCCGCCGATGGCCCCCGAAACCGCCGTAGTGCCGGCCGCGTAGGCCAAGGTACCCCCACCTGGAGCCCGATGCTCCCCCTGCTCCTGCTGCTCGCCGGCGATACCGACCCCGCGGCCATCTACAATGGCCGGGCCGGCCGGCTCGACGTGCATCCGCCCCGGCTCGAGGCCGAGGTCACCGTGGACGGCGTGCTGGACGAGCCGGCCTGGGCCCGGGCGGCGTTGATGACGGGGTTCTCCCAGTTCACCCCGGTCGACGGCGTCGCGGCGGCCGACTCGACCGAGGTGCTGGTCTGGTACTCGGCCACCGCCATCCACTTCGGCATCCGGGCCTTCGAGGCCCACGGCGGGGTCCACGCCACCCTGGCCGACCGGGACAAGATCGCCGCCGACGACTACGTCCAGATCCTGCTTGGCACCTTCGACGACGGCCGCCAGGCGTCGATGTTCGCGGTCAACCCCTACGGCATCCAGTCGGATGGCGCCCTGGTCGAGACCGGCTCGACCAGCGGCAACAGCTTCAACAACGCCGTGGTCCGGCGAGAGTCGGCCGACTTGAGCCCTGATTTCGTGTTCGACTCCAAGGGCCGGGTGACCCCGCAGGGCTACGAGGTCGAGGTCCGGATCCCGTTCAAGAGCCTGCGCTTCCAACCCGCCCAGGAGCAGCGCTGGGGCATCAACGTCACCCGCCAGGTCCAGCATTCGGGGGCGGAGGACTCCTGGGCCCCGGCCCGCCGGGCCAGCGCTTCGTTCCTTGGCCAGTCGGGCCACCTGGTGGGCCTGACCGATCTCCGGCGGGGCCTGGTGCTGGAGTTCAATCCCTCGGTCACCTCGAAGACCCTGGGGGCCCCGGGCGCCGACGGCTGGAGCTACACCGGGGGAGGCCCGGAGCTGGGCGGCACCGTCCGGTGGGGCATCACCAACAACCTCAACCTCAACGCCACCGCCAATCCCGACTTCTCCCAGGTCGAGTCCGACGAGGGCCAGTTCCAGTTCGATCCCCGCAACGAGCTCTTCTTCTCCGAGAAGCGGCCGTTCTTTCTCGACGGCATCGAGCAGTTCACCACCCCCAACCAGCTGATCTACACCCGCCGCATCGTCCAGCCCGTGGCCGCGGCCAAGGTGACGGGCAAGGGGTTCGGCACCGACATCGCGCTGCTGTCGGCGGTGGACGATCCCGCCGTGTCGCCCACCGGCGAGGACCACCCGTTCTACAACCTGCTCCGGCTCCAGCGGGATGTCGGCGGCCAGTCGCGCCTGGGTCTGGTCTACACCGACCGGATCGTGGGCGGCGACTACAACCGGGTCCTCGGGGCCGACGCCCGGCTGCTGTTCGGCGCGGCCTCGAGCCTCCAGCTCCAGCTGGCCGGCAGCCGGACCCGCACCGCCGGCCTCACCACCACCGCCCCGCTCTGGTTCTCGCGGTTCACCCTCAACGGGCGCACCTTCGGCTTCCGGGCCACCGCCAACGCCAGCGACCCCGACTTCCGCGCCCGGAGCGGGTTCTTCTCCCGGCCCGGCCTGTCGCACGTCAACTTCGATCCGCGGGTGACCGTCTACGGCCGGCCGGGCAGCCTGATCGAGAGCGTCACCGGCGACCTCAATCTCGACGGGCTCTACCGCTACGATCAGTTCGCCACCAGCGCCGGCATGCAGGAGGAGAAGGCCCACCTCAATCTCAACGTCCGGCTCCGGGGCGGCTGGACCGCCGGCGGCTCGGTGCTCAACGAGGCGTTCGGCTTCCCCGCGGAGGTGTATACCGGCTACCGGCTCGAGCTGGGCGGCGACACCGTGCCGTTCGTCGGCCGGCCGAAGATTCCCAACCGCGACTACGTCCTCCAGGTCCAGACTCCCGAGTTCGCCACCTTCTCGGCCGACGCCTTCGTGCTCTGGGGGCACGACGAGAACTTTTACGAGTGGGCCTCCGCCAGCCTCACCCTGTTCAATGCCGGGCTGGACTGGCGCCCCACCGACCAGCTTCGGCTCAACGGGACCTATCAGCTCCAGCGGGTCGGCCGGAGGACGGACGGCAGCACCGTCAACATTCAGCACATCCCGCGGCTCAAGATCGAGTATCAGGTCTCGCGCCCGGTCTTCGTGCGGGTGGTGGGCGAGTACACCAGCGAGCGCCAGGACGATCTGCGCGACGACACCCGGACCGATGCCCCGATCCTGATCTTCGATCCCGAGCTGGGTGACTTCGTCCGCGCCCTGGCCTTCAAGCGCCAATCCTTTCGGGGCGACCTGCTGTTCTCCTACCAGCCCAACCCGGGCACGGTGCTCTTCGCCGGGTACGGCAGCACCCTGCGCGACCCGGTGGACCCCGACGATCCGCTCCGCGGCGGACTCCGCCGGGCCGATGACGGCTTCTTCCTCAAGCTGAGCTATCTCTTCCGGATGTAGCCCCGGCGGGCAGCGGCAGGCGCGCAGGCGCCGCGTTAGCTTCCGGCCATGCCCGCGTTTCTCCGCCGCGCCGCCTGCCTCGTCTGGCGCGCGCTCCGGCTCCGCTGCCCCAACTGCGGCCGGGGCCGCCTGTTCCAATCCTGGCTCCGGACGCGTGAGCGGTGCCCCGTCTGCGGCCTCAAGGTCGAGCGGGGGGAAGAGGGCTACCAGGTCGGCTCCTACATGTTCAACATCATCGCGGCCGAGCTGCTGTTCGCCGCGGTGTTCCTGGGCGTGGTATGGGCGACCTGGCCCACGCCGCCATGGCGGGTGCTCGAGATCGGCGGGGTGGCCCTGATGATTGTGGCCCCGTTCGCCTTCTTCCCGTTCTCCAAGACCCTGTTCCTCGCGTTCGACCTGGCCTTCCGGCCGGCCACCTGCGACGAGCTCGCGCCCCCCGTCACGTCGCCGTGAGTCGCGGCGCCGGCACCGACCCGATCGTCCTTACTCCCTTCACCCGACCCGACAGATGCAGCTCGAGCTTCCCGAGGCCCGGATCCGGAGCTGGCGTGCCGGCGACGAGTCCTCGCTCGCCCGCCACGCCGACAACCGGAACATCTGGCTCAACGTGCGCGACCGCTTCCCCCATCCCTACACCCTCGACGCCGCCCGGGAGTGGGTCGCCAGGGCCGCCTCGGCCGATCCCGAGACGCAGTTCGCCATCGAGGTGGACGGCGAGGCCGCCGGCGGCGTCGGTGTCTTCCTCCAGCAGGACGTCGAGCGCTATTCGGCCGAGATCGGCTACTGGCTGGGCGAGGCGTACTGGGGCCGCGGCCTCGCCACCGCGGTGGTCCGCCGGTTTACCGACTGGGCCTTCGAGGCCTACGGCTTGTGCCGCCTGTACGGCAACGTCTTCGCCTGGAATCCGGGCTCGGCCCGGGTGCTGGAGAAGGCGGGTTATCAGCTCGAGGGACGGATGCGCCAGGCCGCGGTGAAGGATGGGCGGGTGGTGGACAACCTGCTCTATGCCGCCGTGCGCGAGTTCCGCGGCGGGCGCTGAAAAGCCGCCCCTGTATGCCCCCGCGGACGCCGGCCGAGCCGGGGGCCCCCGCGGCTCGCCGTGCAACCGGCGCCCGCTCCGACATCCCCTCCCTTGCCGGGGCATGGACATTGCCCGATCCTCCGGCTGACACCCTGCCACCTCGAGGCTCCGATGAACCGGGCGCTCTCCGCCGCGGGATGGGCGTATGTCGCGCTCTGCGGCGTGGTTCTGTTGACCCACCTGCGGGCGGATGGCGGGCGGGTCGGCGGGGAGCCGCCGGCGCCCGCCGCGTCCTTCCCTGGCGCCGCCGGCGAGTGGTTCGCCCAGGTCAAGCCGTTCTGCAATGCCGTAGAGGTCGAAGTCCGCCAGCAGCAGCAGCCGGCGCCCCCCGGCGTGGATGGCGTGGGCTACAGCGCGGCCTGTTATGCGCTGGCCGGCAAGATCGACCGGGCCCGCCAGGCCATCGAGGCGCTGTCCGCCTCCGATCGAAGCCGTGCCGCCGGCATCGTGTTCGAGATCGGCCACCCAGTCGCCGACGCGGGCGACGACCAGTCGGCCGGCCCCATCATGCGCCTGGTGGTGAGCTACCAGCCCGACAACTACATGGCGCTCTACCACGCCGGCATCTCGGAGTACGGCCTCGGCCAGATGGACTACGCCCGGACCCACCTGAAGCAGTTCCTCGAGCTCTACCGCCAGGACGACGGCTGGCGCGGCAACGCCCTCACCGTGCTCCGCCGGCTCGACGGCACGGCGCCCTGAGCGTGGCCGACCCCGCCGCCGGCTCGATCGGCTACCTCGCGCCCGGCACCGTGCTCCGCGGCCGCTACCGGATCGGGCGCGAGCTGGGACGGGGCGGCTACTCGGTGGTCTATCTCGCCCGCGACTCTGAGCTGGAGCTCGACGTCGCCATCAAGCTGCTGGTGCCGCCGCCTGCGGCCGCCCAGGTGGCGCGCGAGCGGATGCGCCGCGAGGTCCAAGCCGTCCGCGGGCTGTCCCACGGCGGGATCGTCGCGGTGTACGACTTCCTCGAGGACGGTCCCTGGAGCTTCATCATCATGGAGTACGTCGCCGGTCCGGACCTCCAGGTCCGGGTCCGCCAGCGCGGCCCGCTCGATCCCGAGGCCGCCGTCCGGCTCGGCCGCGACGTCGCCGCCGCCCTCTCCGCGGCCCACCGGCACGGCATCCTCCACCGGGACGTCAAGCCGCAGAACATCCTGCTGGACCGCGACGGTCGGGCCCGCCTGACCGACTTCGGCTCGGCCCGGCTCGACGGCCAGCTCGGCGTCACCGGTACTGGCGCCCTGGCCGGCACGCTGGCCTACTCCGCGCCCGAGGTGCTGGCCGGCCGCCGCGGCGACGCCCGGGCGGACGTGTACGCCCTGGGGCTCACCCTCTACTACGCCCTGGCCGGTGATCTGCCCGGGCGGCCGTCGCCCCATCTTCCGCCTTCGCCCGAGCCCGCCGGCTGGCGCCCCCGCGCCGGAGCGGCGGCGGTGCCGGGCTGGCTCGACGACATCGTCGCCCGCGCCACCGCCGCGGCGGCCGAGGACCGCTTCCCCACCGCCGCTGCCCTCGAGGAGGCCCTGGCGCATCCGGATGCCCCGGGCGCCCAGGCCACCGAGGGGCTCGCCCGCTGTGTCCTGTGCACCGGCCCCGACCCGCTCGGGCTCGGTCTCTGCCCCGCCTGCGGCGGCTCGGGCGACGTGGCCGACACGCTCGTCTTCCTTCGCCGGGGCGAGACTCCGACGGAGCGCCGGTCCGCGGCCTTGCGTCTCGCCGCGGTGCTGCCCGACCTCGACCGGGCCGGCGCTCGCGCGGCCGCCGAGGGCCGGCGACCGGTGTTCCGGGTCCCCCGGGCGGGGGTCGATCGGCTCCAGCGCGCGCTGGAGCAACGCGAGCTGACCTGCCGGGCGCGGCCGGTCGCCGGAGCCTGGGCCGCGCTGCCGGGTCACGCCTGGCTCACCACGGGGGCCGTGATCACCGCGGGCGCGCTGGCCGGCAGCGTGGCGATGCCGTTCCTTCTCTGGACCACGCCGGTGGTGGGATCGCTGCTTCTGCTGGGCGCCCGCCGGGATGCCGGCACGCCGCTGATGGCGTCACCCGCGCGGGAAGCGGCCCTGCCGGCGGCGCTGGAGCGCACCGTCGTCGAGACCCTGACCTCGCTGCCGCCGGGGACCGCGCGGAGCCTCCTGGCCGATGTGGTCCGCAGCGCCGGCGCCCTGTTCGCGGCCCTGGCCCGGACCGGTGACGAGCGCCGGCTCGCCGACCCGCTGGCGGAGCTGGTGACCGCCGCCTGCGCCGCCGCCCGTGACCTGTCGGACCTGGATGAGAACCTGGTCCGGTTCGAGCGCCAGCGCGAGCAGCTCGCCGCGGCCGATTCCGAGCGGCTCGATGCCCTGTCACGCTCGGAGCGGACCCGCGATGCGCTGGTGCAGCGGCTGCTGGAGGGACTGACCGTCGTCGCCCGGCTCCGCACCCAGCAGGCCGAGCTCGCCGGTGAAGCCGATCCCGGACTGGGCGAGCTGGCCGCCGACCTTCGCCGGGAGGCCGAGGCCCAGGCAGCCGCGGCCCGCGAGCTCGAGGCCCTGCTGCGAGCTTGACCTGGAACCCGCCGGCCCGGGGATGACTCGCCCCGGACACCGAACGGACGCCGTTCGCCCACCCGTCCCCGCACACTCGTAGTCTCACCGCCACAATCGCCGGCCCGCCCGGCTGCCGGTGCATCCTCCGGCACCCGCCGCGACCACCGGCCAACCCGCGTCGCGATACCCGGTTGGGCCCGCCTCACCAGGGTGGCCGGGGCGCCCCGGGACCGTCCGTCGGCTGGCGTACCTCTTGCCCTTTCAGGCCCCGACCCCGGCCTTTCCAGTCCACCCTCTGAAGCGAGCGAGCGGCACATGCGCGTGCTGTTGCTCAACTACGAGTATCCGCCTTGCGGCAGTGGTGCCGGCCTCGCCACCGAGGCCCTGGCTGAAGGCCTGGCCACCCGCGGCATGACGGTGGACGTCGTGGCCGGCGGCGAGCACGCCTCGACCGATCCCCGGCTGATCTGGGACGGGGAGTCCGGCACCGAGGGCCGGCTCACCGTGCACCGCGTGCCCAGCCGCCGGCTCGGCACCCACGAGGCCGGCATTCGCGGGGCGTTCGGCTATCTCGCCGCCGCCCTCCCGGTCGTGCGCGGGCTGCTCGCCCGCGAGCGGTACGACGTGGTGCATTTCGTCTTCTCGCTCCCCACCGCGGCGATGCTGCCGCTGCTCGACCTGCGCGGCACCCCGGTGATCGTGTCCCTCCGCGGGTCCGACGTGCCCGGCTACGACGTCCGCCGCCCGGGCGTCCAGCGGGCTCACAGCCTGCTGCATCCGCTGACCCGCTGGATCTGGAGCCGGGCCGATCGGGTGGTGGTGCCCTCGGAGAGTCTCGGTCAGCTGGCCCGGCGGACCGCGCCCCGCCTCCGCTACGCCGTGCTGCCCGGCGGGGTGGATCTGTCCCGCTTCCGTCCGCGGGTGGCGCTCCGTCGCGTGCCTGACGGGGTCACCCGCTGCCTGGCCGTCGGCCGGCTGGTCGAGCGCAACGGCTTCGACGACCTGCTCGATGCCATGGCCCTGCTCGACCGCCACCGGTTCCAGCTCGAGATCGTCGGCACCGGCCCGCACGAGGCGGCGCTGCACCAGCGGGTCCGCCGCCTCGGCCTGGGCGACCGGGTCCGCTTCGCCGGCTGGCTGGACCAGGCCCAGCTCGCCCGGCGGTATCGCCAGGCCGACCTCTTCACCCTCGCCCCCTGGGTGGAATCGTTCGGCGGGGCCTTCCTCGAGGCGCTGGCCTCGGGTCTTCCGATCGTCGGCAGCACCGTGGGCGGCGTGCCCGAGCTGGTGGCGCACTCCCGGAACGGTCTGCTGGTGACGCCGCGCCACCCGCAGGAGCTGGCCCGCGCCATCGCGGAGCTGGCCGCCGACCCGCGCCATTGCGCCGAGCTCGGCCGGCGGAATCGGAGCGAGGCGGTCGAGAAGTATTCCTGGCACCGGATGACCGCCCGGTTCCTCGCCCTCTATCATGGCGCCGCCAGGCAGGTCCCCAGCCGACGCCCCTTGCCGGAGCTCAGCTCGAGCGGCTGGTGAAGGCCCCCCACACCGAGGCCCCGAGCCCGACCGGTTGATCGCCAGCTTGACACCCGGCCGGAACGGCCCCTACTATCAGCCAGGCCCCACACAAGCTTGGGGCATTGGGTCCGGGACAGCGCGTTCGCGATCGAGAAACGAGCGGCCACCGTTTTCCGTGCCTTCCGTGCCTTCCGTGCTTCCGTGGTGAATCTGCTGTGCTACCAGGCCCTCGACTCACCTGAGCCAGGATTCAGACCCATGCCCCATCGGTCCGCGAGCGAATCGATCTGTTGTTGCCGTCCCAGCCGCGCCGGAGCGCGGGGGTAGCGGCCGCGCACAACCGCGCAATGTGGAGATCAACCGGCCGCTGCCCCTTCGGGGCCGCGGCCGGTCGGGTATTCGGGCAGTCGAGTTCACCGTGCAAGGAGGCAGCAGATGGCGACAGCGCAGGCAGTGCCGGAGGCGACCCCGATCGAGCAGCGGGGCTACGCCCACCCCGAGGTGCTGGTCTCGACCGGGTGGGTCGCTCAGCATCTCGATGATCCCAAGGTCCGCCTGATCGAATCGAACGAGGACCTGCTGCTCTACGACACCGGCCACATCCCGGGCGCGGTGAAGATCGACTGGACCACCGAGCTCAACGACCCGCTGGTCCGCGACTACGTGGGGCAGGAGCAGCTCCAGGCCCTGCTGCGCTCCCGCGGCATCAGCGACGACACCACCATCGTGTTCTATGGGGACAAGAACAACTGGTGGGCCACCTACGCCCTCTGGGTGCTGCAGCTGTTCGGCCTGACCAACGTCAAGATCATGGATGGCGGCCGGCTCCGCTGGGTGGACGAGGGCCGCAAGCTCACGACCGACAAGCCGAGCTATCGTCAGGGGACCATCACGGTGGGGAAGCGGAACGACGAGCGGATCCGGGCGTTCCGGGAGGACGTGCTGGTCCATCTCGGGGTCAAGGGCCAACTGGTGGACGTCCGCAGTCCCGAGGAGTACCGCGGCGAGAAGACCCACATGCCCGAGTATCCTCAGGAGGGCTGCCTCCGCGGCGGGCACATCCCCGGAGCCAAGTCGATTCCCTGGGGCAAGGCGGTGGACCCCGAGACCCACACCTTCAAGTCGGCCGCCGAGCTCCGCCAGCTGTACCAGGACGAGAACGGACTGAAGCCGGACCAGGAGACCATCGCCTACTGCCGGATCGGCGAGCGCTCGTCGCACACCTGGTTCGCCCTGACCTA
>DATAOR010000353.1:0-2000 GCA_036265635.1 Gemmatimonadales bacterium | reverse complement strand
GCACTCCGAGGATGGTCTTGTGGTCCCGGGTCACCTCGGTGACGACGCGCTCCGGCAGGCCGTCCTCATGTCCCTGGTAGATGAGCCGAGTCCCCCGCGGCAGCGGGAAGAGCGGGTTGGTGACCTGACGGATGAAGTGGTCCGGGTGGAACGGTGGCAGCGGCGTCTCGGTCGCTGCCGGGGTGGGCTGCACCGCCGCCCGGCCGAGACTATCGGTGGCGCCTGACTGCAAGGCGGTGGGAGCGACGGAGTCCTGCGGGCTGCACGCCAGAAAGGACAGCGGGAGCAGCAGGGCCAGCAGCTGGAGCTGGTGGGTGGTCATGGTGGCATCCTCGGGCTGGGTGTCGGTCTCCCGGAGGTCGCCCGCCGGAAGGGTCGGGTCGCATCGCCAGTCATGAGGAACGCGCGAGCTCGCCGGGAAGCCGCTAGCGCTCCACGGGCACTCGCTCGTCGGACGCGTGCTCCCATTCGGCCAGCTCAGCCCGCCGGAGTCCGCCGCGCGATCCGGGCGGACACGTACGGGCGGCTCGCCGGCCCGGCTCCATCGCCGCGACGCTGCGCCCGTCCTGGAGGTATGCTCGCAGATCCTCGATCGCCAGCAGCCGGGTGATCTGCCCGTCCGCTGCGAGGTCGAATACCAGGGCGAACTCGCAGCCGCCTTCGATGTCGCAGTCCGCCACCGTGAAGCTCTCGCGGCCCCAGGCAATCACCTGCCGGCCTTCGGCCGTATAGTCGAGCTGCCAGAATGCCACCAGGCCGCCGAGGCTGGTGAAGTAGTCGGCTACCGCCTGCCGGCCAACGCCGTGCCGGCAGGGAGCGCGCTCCCCGCCGGTGGCCAGGTCGAGCTCGATGTCCTCGGAGAGGAGGCCTAACAGTGGCTCCCGCTCTCCGGCCAGCACCCGGTCCACCGCCCGTCTCACCGCGGCTATGTGGGTCATCCTCCGACTCCCTTCCCTGAGGCGTGGTGCCATAGTTTTCGCCTGCGCCGGACCGGCCACTTACCGGTCCAGCGCCGCCATCATCGGCTCGGGGTAGCGGGTCCCCGCCGCGGCGCCCACCGGTGCGATCAGCTCCAGCCGGTGCAGCTCGTTGTCGGTCAGGGTGATGTCCGCCGCCGCCGTGTTCTCCTCCAGCCCCTCGATCCGCCGGCTGCCCGGGATCGGTACGATGTGACCGCCCCGCGTGAGCAGCCAGGCCAGTGCCAGCTGCGCCGCCGTGGTGCCCTTGTCCCAGGCCATGTCCTTGAGCTCGCTGACCAGCTCGAGGTTCTTCTCGAAGTTCTCGCCCTGGAAGCGCGGGTTGAGCCGGCGCCAGTCGTCCGGTGCCAGGTCGTCCGGGCTCTTGATGGCGCCGGTCAGGAAACCGCGGCCAAGCGGGCTGTAGGCCACGAAGGTGATGCCGAGCTCCTCGGTCAGCGCCAGCAGCTCGTGCTCCGGGTCGCGGCTCCACAGCGAGTACTCGGTCTGCAGGGCCGAGATCGGATGGACCGCGTGAGCCCGCCGGATCGTCTCGGGCGCGGCCTCCGAGAGCCCCAGCCAGCGAACCTTGCCCTCCTGCACCAGCTCGGCCATGGCGCCGACGGTGTCCTCGATCGGCGTCCTGGGATCAACCCGGTGCTGATAGTACAGGTCGATCGTGTCGATGCCAAGCCGCCGAAGACTGGCCTCGGCGGCCTGCTTCACGTACTTGGGGCTGCCGTCGATGTCGTAGCCCTTCCCGTCGGCCCAGGTGCCACGGATCCGGTTGCCGAACTTGGTGGCCAGCACTACCTGGTCGCGCCGGTCGCGGATGGCCCGGCCGACCAGCTCCTCGTTGCCGCCGGCGCCGTAGATGTCCGCAGTGTCGAGGAAGGTGACGCCCAGGTCGATGGCCCGGTGGATCACCGCGATCGAAGCGGTGGCGTCCGCCTGCCCATAGACGGAGCTCAACCCCATGCAGCCATAGCCGATGGCGGGGAGTCGCAGGCCCGTGGTGCCGAGTGGCCGTGTCTTCATCCTGTA
>DATAOR010000352.1:0-1554 GCA_036265635.1 Gemmatimonadales bacterium | reverse complement strand
CGCGACGAGTTCCGCCGCGAGGTGGACAGCGAGCTGGCGGCGCTGGACAAGGAGCTCGCCGACCTGCGGAAGAACGTCAACAAGGACGCCACCGATTCCTACCGGACCGCCGTCGCGGCGGCGCGCGAGACGCGGCAGACGGTGGGCGCGGATGTGGACCGGCTGTCCGGCGCCACCGCCGCCAACTGGGACGAGCTGAAGACCAGAGTGCGGGTGTCGCTCGACTCGCTGGATCGCCAGCTGCGGGCGCTGCGTCCGGACGCCCGGCCGATGGGCGGCGCGGGACCGAGCTAGGGCGGACTGCACGACGCGGATGGGGGCCGGCTCCGCCGGCCCTGCTTCCCCGCTGGCCCCTGCACCGCTTTGCCGCCATCTTCCACCCGTCCCCACTCCAAAGAATCAGATGACCGAGCCGGTGACCCGACTGCAGGCGGCCATTGCCGACCGCTACCGCCTGGTGCGCGAGCTGGGCCAGGGCGGCATGGCCACGGTGTACCTCGCCGAGGACCTCAAGCACCACCGCAAGGTGGCGGTGAAGGTCCTCCGCCCCGAGCTGGCCGCCACCCTCGGCCCCGAGCGTTTCGCCCGGGAGATCGAGACGGCCGCCCGGCTGCAGCACCCCCACATCCTGGGCCTGATCGACTCCGGCGACGCCGACGGCTTCTTCTACTACGTGATGCCCTACGTCGAGGGCGAGACCCTGCGCGAGCGGCTGGCCCGTCAGGGCGAGCTGCCGGTGCCCGAGGCGGTCCGGCTCCTGAGCGAGCTCGCCGAGGCGCTGGCGACGGCCCACCGGGCCGGCGTGGTCCACCGCGACATCAAGCCGGAGAACGTGATGCTGTCCGGGCGGCACGCCATGGTGATGGACTTCGGCGTGGCCAAGGCGGTGACCGACGCGTCGCAGGGCTCGACGCTGACGTCAGCGGGGGTGGCGCTGGGGACGCCGACCTACATGGCGCCCGAGCAGGCCACCGCCGACCCGCAGATGGACGCCCGGGTGGACATCTACGCCCTCGGCGTCATGGGCTACGAGATGCTGACCGGGGCGGCGCCGTTCGCCGGGCTCAACGCCCAGCAGATGCTGGCGGCCCACGTGACCCGGCCGCCGGTCCCGGTGGGCCAGCAGCGCGACGGGCTGTCACCCGCGCTCGAGGCGGCCATCATGCGCTGCCTGGCCAAGCGCCCGGCCGACCGGTTCCAGACGGCCGACGAGCTGGTGGCGGCGCTCGAGCCGCTGGCCGGGCCGAGCGGCGGGATCACCCCGACCCAGACCCAGCCGGTGCGCGTGGCGGCGCCGAGCGCCCCGCCGCGAGCGGCGCCGGGGCCTTCGGCGATCTCCGGAGCTGCCCCCCGCCGGCGCGCGTGGATGGCGGGCGCCGCCGCCGTGCCGGTGGCTGCAGCCGCCGGGCTGGCGCTGTGGCACCCGTGGTCCCGCACCGTCGCCCGGCCGCTCGACCCCAACCTGGTCGCGGTGCTGCCGCTCCGGACCGCGGGGGCCGACCCGAGCGTGCAGTACCTTCGCCAGGGCATGGTGGACCCGATGCAGGCCAAGCT
>DATAOR010000351.1:0-7106 GCA_036265635.1 Gemmatimonadales bacterium | reverse complement strand
GTTGTCCAGCACCTCCCGCGGCCCGCCCTCCACCCGGTACGGGAACCGCCCCGTCAGCGCCTGAAAAAGCACCACGCCCAGCGAGTACACATCCGTCCGCAGATCGATGGTCGCCGATTCCCCCGCCGCCTGCTCCGGGCTCGCCCACGGCAGTGACCCGATGAAGTAGCCGGTGATCGTCGGAGGCGCGAAGGAAACGGGCTTGGGGCTTCCATGATCACGGGAAGGCTCGGGCGGGATAAACCCCAGATGCGCCAGGCCGAAGTCGATGATGTGCGGCTCGCCGTCGGGACTGACCAGGATGTTGGAGGGCTTGAGGTCGCGGTGGACGATCAGGTGGGCATGGGCATGGCCCACCGCCGCGAGGACCTGAAGGAACAAGCGCAGGCGGTCGGTCTGGCCCAGTGCGCTCGCTTCGGCGAACTGGTCGATCGGGATCCCGTCGACGTATTCCAGCACCAGGTAGGGCTGACCGCTGGCGCCGACCCCGGCATCGAGCAGCCGGGCAATGCCCGGGTGCGACAGCCGCGCCAGCATCGCTCCCTCGCGGCGAAACCGCACCCGGCCCGGTTGGCTCACCAGCTCGAGGTTGAGGATCTTGATCGCCGCGGCCTGGTCGGCAGGCCCGTCCCGCCGGTGGCCCAGCCAGACCGATCCCATGCCGCCATAGCCCAGCGCCCGGTCCAGCCGGTAGGCGCCGAGGACGACCCCAACCAGACCGGTATCGGGCGACCCGGCGAGGAACCCGGCCTGGTCGGCGGCACCATCCTGCCGGAGCAGCCGCTCGAGCTCGTGGGCCAGCTCCGGCTGGGCCGCCCGAAGGCGGTCGAGCCACGGCCCCTGCTCCGACCCGGGCAGGTCGAGCGCCTCGTCCAGCAGCGGCTCCAGGGCCGCCCAGCGGTCGCGTTCGAGCAGGGTCACGGCTCCGTCGGTGGGATCTCACTCTGCTAAATCGCGATCCGTGCCGTCCGCCCGCCACCGGCGCCCGCCACCGGCGCCCGCCACCGGCGCCCGCCACCGGCGCCCGCCACCGGCGCCGCAGCGTTCCACATCGGGCCGGCGCGGAGGGACGGGGCGGATCCAGGTGTCGGACGGCGGCCGCGGTACGGGTCGGGTCTAGCTGTCGGAGGGCGGCCGGGGTACGGTGCGGCGCTCGGAGCCTACCGCGGCCGAGGCCTTGGAGGGCGGCACCAGCCGGACGCCGAGATCCACGCCCTCCCGCTCGGCCACCTGCTCGAGCTCCTGGCGGAGCCGCTCGCCGGCGCCCGCCTCGCCCGCCCACACGGTCATCCGCAGGGTGAGCAGCGGCTCCCCGCTCATCGGGGCCGGCTCGGTGGCGCTCTCGAGCTCCAGGATGTTGCCGCCGTGGCGCCGCACGGTCTCGGCCAGGGCGTGGATGATCCCCTCGTGGTCGATCGCGCTGGCGCTGATCTCTACCCGGCCGGTGTCGTGGCTGCCGGCATCGCGCCGCGGGGCCACCCGCCGCGGCACTGCCCGGATCCCGGTCCGCTGCTGCAGACCCTCGAGCCCCGACACCACCGCGGCGAGCCGATCGGCCGGCCCCGACACCAGCAGCATCAGCCCGGCGTGGCCGCCGAGGACGACGACACGACTGTCCTCCACGTTGCCGCCGCACTCGGCGATGAAGCCGGTCAATTCGGCCACCAGGCCGCTCCGGTCTGGCTCGGTGGCGGAAAGCAGCAGATAGTCACGGCCGGGCATGGCGCCCTCCTGGAGGGGAGGTCTCTAAGATTGGGTCACCCGGAGTCGGGCGCAACGCGCGACTTCTCCTACCGGCTGCCGACGTCGGGAAGGCGTTGAGGTGCGCCCTTCAGCGATCCTTGACCTTGGCCCAGGAGTCCCGCAGCGCGACCGTCCGGTTGTACACCAGGTGGCCGGGGGCGGAGTCCACCGGGTCGCTGATGAAGTAGCCGGTCCGCTCGAACTGGTAGCGGGTGCCGGCCGGGTGGCCAGCCACGCTGGGCTCGATCTTGGCGCCCGGCAGCGCGATCAGCGACTCGGGGTTGAGCGAGGCGACGAAGTCCTGGCCCTCGGGCACTGCTTCCGGATCGGGGGTCGCGAAGAGCCGGTCGTACAGCCGCAGCTCGCAGTCGAGCGCCCGGGCGGCCGAGACCCAGTGGATCGTTCCCTGGACCCGGCGGCCGTCGGGCGCGTCACCGCCGCGGGTGGCCGGATCGTAGGTGGCGTGGATCTCGGTGATCTCGCCGGCGGCGTCCTTGACCACCCCGGTGCAGGTGACCAGATAGGCATAGCGGAGCCGGACCTCGCGCCCGGGCGAAAGGCGGAAGAACTTCCTGGGAGCGTTCTCCATGAAGTCGTCGCGCTCGATCCAGAGCTCGCGCGAGAACGGCACCGGCCGAGAGCCGGTCAGCGGCACGTCGTGCGGATAGAGCGGCGCGTCGAGCGTCTCGACCTGCCCCTCGGGATAGTTGGTCACCACCAGCTTGACCGGCCGCGCCACGGCCATGACGCGGGGCACCCGCATGTTGAGGTCGTCCCGAACGGCGTGCTCGAAGGTGGACAGCTCGATCCGGGCGTCCGATCGGGCCACCCCGATCGTGGTCGCGAAGGCGCGGATGGCCTCGGGCGTGACTCCCCGGCGGCGCAGCCCGGCGATGGTCGGCATCCTCGGGTCGTCCCACCCCGCCACGTGCCCCTCGTTGACCAGCCGGAGCAGCTTGCGCTTGCTCAGCACGGTGTAGTCCAGCTCCAGCCGGGCGAACTCGGTCTGCTCCGGAGGCCGCTCGAATCCGGCCTCGTGCACCAGCCAGTCGTACAGCTCGCGGTTGTCCTTGAACTCGAGCGTGCAGAGCGAGTGGGTGATGCCCTCGAACGCGTCCGACAGCCCGTGAGCGAAGTCGTACAGCGGGTAGAGGCACCAGGCCGTGCCCCGCCGGTAGTGGGCGGCGTGCCGGATCCGGAGCAGCAGCGGGTCCCGCATCAGCATGTTGGGATGGGCCATTTCGATCCGGGCCCGGAGCACGTGGGCGCCGTCGGCGAACTCCCCGGCCCGCATCCGGCGGAGCAGATCGAGATTCTCCTCCACCGTCCGGTCGCGGTGGGGGCTGGGCCTACCCGGCACCGTCACCGTCCCGCGGCTCTCCCGGATGGTCTCGTCGTCCTGCGAGTCGACGTAGGCCTTCCCGGCCCGCACCAGCGCCTCGGCGATGTCGTACAGCCGCTCGAAGTAGTCGCTGGCGAACCGCTCCTCGTCCCACTCGAAGCCGAGCCAGCGGACGTCGCCGCGGATGGCATCGACGTAGCGGATGTCCTCGGTGGTCGGGTTGGTGTCGTCGAACCGGAGGTTGCAGAGGCCGCCGAACTCCCGCGCGATCCCGAAGTTGAGGCAGATCGATTTGGCGTGGCCGATGTGGAGGAAGCCGTTGGGCTCGGGCGGAAACCGGGTGTGGATCGGCCGGCCGAACCGGCCGCTGGCGACGTCCTCGGCCACTTTCTCGCGGAGGAAGTCCTTGCGGGGGCCAGGCTCGCGGGGCGCGGCCTCGGCTGGGCGGGTGTGGTCGGGGTGGGTCACCCGTGAAAGCTAATGGCGGGCCGGGAGTCGGACCAACCGGGCGCGACCCGGTGCCGGCGGCTGGCATTCGGCCTGTCCGGTGGGGCATTCGCCCTGTCCGGAGCGGCGTCAGCCCAGACGGCGAACGCGGTCAAACCGCCGAGGAATGCATTCGTCCGTCAATCAGGGGGGAGCGTTGATCCGCTGCCCGACGCAGACAGGGCCGCTTCGGCCCGGGTGACCGCCAGCGCCGCCGCGCTGACCCGCGCGGTGTCCGCCGGGTTCACCAGCCGCCGGTCGCGCAGATCGGTCCAGATCTCGGAGCTCCGGCGATACATCGCGAGGGCGGCGACCCGGAAACGGCGGGCGCCGGCTGTCGAAGCCTGGAGTCGTGAAGCCAGCGAGTCATACGCCTGCCCCATGTCCGAGTACTGCCCTGCCAGGTATCCACGGTAGCCGGCGTTCGAAGGCTCGAGGACCGTGGCATTCATGAACCGAGCCGCCCGGGCGCAGGCCGGGTCCGCCTCCCCAGGCGCCATCCTGCCCAGCACCCCGCAGATCTTGTTCTGCGATTCCATCAGCTGGAACCGCTTGTACAGATTGGTCGAGTCGACCCGGAACTCCGCGACGGCCATCCCCAGCGCCTCGCGATAGGCCTCGAGTGCCCGAGCCGGGCGACCCAGCCGGGTCTCCACGTCCCCGGTCCGCATCAGATCTATGGCGATGCCGCTCCGGGCGATGGCGTTCTTGGGATCCGCCCGGGCCTCCGCCCGGTTCGCCGCCAGGCGCCGGCGAAAGATCGCCAGCGCCTCGGCATGGCGGCCGAGCTGGCTGAGCACGTCCGCGATCCAGAAATCGGCGGCGCCGACCAGCGCCCGGTAATCGATGTTGTCGGGGAACTCCTCGGCCAGCCCGGCCGCCAGCGTCCGGGTCCGTTGATAGCTGTCGAGCGCTCCATCGAGGTCGCCCAGCTGCACTTGGGCATCGGCCAGGTGGTGGAGCGCAACGGACATGGAGCGTCGCACGGCAGGCCGCCGGCGCTCCGTCTCGGAGGCCGCCTCGAGCGAGCGAAGATCCTCCCGGTGACGTCGGGCCGCGCCCGCCGCATCGCCGGTCTCGAGCAGCAGCACGCCCAGCAGATCGCCGGCCTTCCGCAGGTCGAGCCGCAGGCCCGCGTCGCTCGAGTCTCGCTCGAGCGGGGCCAGCAGATTCCAGGCACGCCGAGCCAGGGCCAGGCTGGCGTTGGCGTCCCCGGTGTCGAGCAGCAGGGTAGCGAGATCGGCCATGACGGCCGCGAGCTCGCGTCGGGTACGGACGTCGCCGGAATCCGCCCGGTAGAGGTCTTCGAGAATGCCCACGGCCTTCCGGTAGCTGGCGACGGCGCCCTCGGTGTCGCCCAAGTTGGCGATCAGACTGCCCCCCTGCACGTCACCGACCCGCCGGTAGGCGGCGGCCAGCTCGCGCTGGAGCGCCACCTCGCCGTGGGCCTCGTGGGCCAGGGTGTCGAGGTAGCCCAGGGCATCCCGGACCAGCCGCTCGCGAACCGGCGTCGAGCCGGGCAGATCCTTGATCGCGTCGTAGTAGTCGAACAGGACCGCGTTGGCCAGCTTGCGAACATCGTTGAAGCGCCGCTCGGCACGGAGCTGTGCGGCGCGAGCCTCGCGGGCCTGCCAGGCCGTGGCGATCGTCCCGCCGAACAAGGTCACCCCGATGAGCGTCCCTGCCACAACCATCCCGCGATGCCGCCGCACGAACTTGCCGGCTCGATACCCGAAGGTGTCGGGGCGGGCTCGGACGGGCAGGCCGTCCTGGTGCCGGCGGAGGTCCGCCGAGAGCTGCTCGACCGACTGATAGCGGCGGGCCGGCTCTTTCCGGAGCGCGGTCAGCACGATGGTATCCAAGTCCCCGCGCAGGGACCGCCGCAGCCGGTCGGTGCTGCTGAGACCGGTGGCCGCGGCCCGGTCATCGGTCAGACCGCTGCGGCGGCGTCCGGCCAGCGGCAGGGCTCCATCCCCCACGGCCGCGCTCGGGCGCACCGGCTCCGTGGTGCGGACGGCCTCGGCGATATCGGCGGGCGAGCGGCTCCGCGCCTGGTACGGCGACCGGCCCGTCAGCAGCTCGTAGAGCACGACGCCGAGGGAATAGACGTCGCTCACGGTCGTGGCCTGGCCCCCCTCGACCTGCTCCGGGCTGGCGTACTCGGGCGTGAGCATGCGCAGGCCGGGCGCCGTCGCGGTCGCGTCCAGGTCCGCCTGGAGCACCTTGGCGATGCCGAAATCGAGCAGTTTGGGCGTGCCGTCCGCGGTGACCAGGATATTGATGGGCTTGATGTCGCGGTGGACGATCAGGTGCTGGTGCGCGTAACTGACCGCTCCGCAGACCTGCAGGAAGAGCCCGAGGCGCGCGGCAATCGAGAGCCGGTGAGCGTCGGCGTAGGCGTCGATCGGCCGCCCTTCGATGTACTCCATCGCGAAATAGGGCAGGCCGTCGTCGGTCGTGCCGCCGTCGAGCAGCCGGGCGATGTTGGGATGGTCCAGCGAGGCGAGGATCTGCCGCTCGGCGCGGAATCGGATCAGGACCTGCTCGGTGTCCATCCCGCGATTGATCAGCTTGATGGCCACCCGCTGGGTGAACGCGTCGTCGGCGCGCTCCGCCAGGTAGACCGTGCCCATGCCGCCTCGCCCCAGCTCCCGGATGACCCGGTAGGCCCCGATCCGCCGGTCGGCCGGCCCCGCCCCGGCCGCCGCCGCCAGCGAAGCCGCGAGCTCGGCCGCGGGCGCCTCGATGAAGTCGCCCGCGCGGTCATGGGCCGCCAGCAGGCGCTCCACCCCTGCGCGCAACGCCGCATCGTCGCCACACTCCCGCTCCAGCAGCCCCTCACGCTCCGCGGCCGGCAACACCCTGGCGGCATGGAACAGCGCCTCCAGCCGGGCCCAGTCGGGGGTGCTCACGAGGGTGGTCCCGCCCCCTCGAGCGCTTCATAGAGCCAGGCCCGGGCGAAGGCCCATTCCCGCTCGACCGTGGCGACCGAGACCTGCAGCACCTCCGCGATCTCCTCGATGGTCAGGCCACCGAAGAATTTGAGCTCCACCACTCTGGCCTTGCGCGGGTCGTGCCCGGCGAGCCGCTCGAGCGCCTCCTCGAGGCCGATCAACTCCACATCCGGCCGTCCGGAAGGCGACTCCACCATGCTGAGCGAGACCGGTTGAGCCCCCCCGCCCCGTTTGTGCGCCGACCGGTCGCGCGCGTGGTTCACCAGGATTCGGCGCATCATGTTGGCGGCCAGCCCCAGGAACTGCGCCCGGTTCCGCCAGTCGACCCGCCGCTGGTCGATGAGGCGGAGGTAGGCCTCGTGGACCAGTGCCGTGGGCTGCAGGGTGTGCCCGGTCGGCTCCTGGCTCATGTAGCGGGACGCCAGGCGGTGCAGCTCCTGGTAGACGACCGGGAGCATCTGATCCAGCCCCTGCTTGTCGTTCCGGCCCCAGTCCAACAGCCACTGGGTGGTGGCGGCGTCAGGGGGAATGGGGGAATCGTCGGCCATGTCGGATGAGAAGGGGTAACCGGGCCAGGACGG
>DATAOR010000350.1:0-3095 GCA_036265635.1 Gemmatimonadales bacterium | reverse complement strand
GCAGGCCTGCCGGTGGGCCTACCGCAGCAGCCCAACACCCAAGGAGACGACGATGCGTAGGGCATGGCTGGCAATGGTGGCACTGGCCGCGGCCGGGTCGGGAAGCGCGCAGGCGCAGGAGGGCGAGACCCATCAGCACGGAGACGGCCTGGTCGCCGACAGCGCGACGGGCGGACGGACACCGCTGTACCGCAATCTGGGGCTCTATCACATGGCGATCACCACGGCGTCGCCGGTGGCGCAGCAGTACGTCGATCAGGGGCTCCGGCTCACCTACGGCTTCAGTCACGACGAGGCGATTAAGTCCTACACCGAAGGCATCCGGGAAGACTCGACCTGCGCCATGTGCTGGTGGGGGATCGCCTATGCGCTCGGTCCCAACATCAACGCGCCGATGGACACCGGCGCGGTCCGGCCGGCCTGGACCGCGCTGCAGCAGGCGGTGAAGTACGCCGCCCGGACCACGCCGCGCGAGCAGGCCTACATCCGGGCGCTCCAGGCCCGCTACCGGCTCGACCCGCCGGCCGACCGGAGCGCGCTCGACTCGGCCTGGGCCCGGGCGATCGGGGCCGTCTCACGGAAGTATCCCGCCGACGACGATGCCGCCACGCTCCACGCCGAGGCCTTGATGGACCTCCGGCCGTGGCACTACTGGACCAACGCCGGCCGTCCCCTGGCGCCGTCCACCACCGAGCAGGTCGCCGTGCTCGAGCGGGTCACCCGGCGCAATCCCAACCACCCCGGGGCCTGCCACTTCTACATCCACGCGATCGAGGCCTCGAAATTCGCCGAGCGGGCCCTGCCCTGCGCCCAGCGCCTCGGCGGGCTGATGCCCGGCGCCGGGCACCTGGTTCACATGCCGACCCACATCTACATGCGGCTCGGGCGGTGGGACGAGGCCGTGGCCCACAACGCGACGGCGGTACAGGTGGACCAGGAGTACCTCGACGCCCGGCATCCCGTCGGGGTCTATCCGATCGGCTACGTCCCCCACAACTATCACGTCATGTGGGAGGCGCTGCTCATGACCGGGCGGAGCGCCGAGGCGATGTCGGCGGCCGGCAGCATCACGGCCAAGGTGCCGGTCGACGTGGTCCGGGCGATTCCGCCGTTCGAGTACTACTCGCCGGTGGAGCTCTTTACCCAGGTCCGGTTCTCCCGCTGGGATGAGCTGCTGGTGGCACCGCCGCCCGACTCGAGCCTGCGCTACACGACCGGGATCTGGTACTGGGCCCGGGGCCTGGCCCTGGCGGCCAAGGGGCGGCTCGATTCGGCCGCGGTGGCGGGGGACAGTCTGGCCGCGATCGCCGCCAGGATACCGGCGGATCAGATGGCCAACCTCAACAGCAGCCGGACACTGCTCGAGATCGCCGGGCACAGTCTGGCGGGCGAGCTGGCCGCGCGGCGGCAGCGGACCGATGAGGCGGTCCGCCGGCTCCGGCAGGGCATCGCCCTGGAGGACGAGCTGATCTACGACGAGCCGACCGCGTGGCCGGTACCCCTGCGCCAGCAGCTCGGGCTGGTACTGCTGGCGGCGGGACGGAGCCGCGAGGCGGAACAGGTCTTCCGCCAGGACCTCCGGCAGTATCCGAACAACGGCTGGTCGTTCAACGGCCTGGCCCAGGCGCTGGCGGCGCAGGGTCGGACCGCCGAGGGGGAGAAGGTGGAGGGGCGGTTCCGGCAGGTCTGGGCCAAGTCCGACGTCAGCCTGCCCCCGCGGCAGTAGACGACGACCGCAGGCAGCCCCTCAGCGACGACGGGGACAGGCGCCAGGCGCCTGTCCCCGTCGGTTCTCTCCTGTCCCCTTCGGTTCTCTGCGGTGAGCCCCGGCTACTGATACTGGATGTACAGCGGTATCGGCCAGAGCTTGAGCACCTGCGCCGGGGTCATCATCGGTTTGTCGTTCTTGTAGAACAGCTTGAACCCGGCATACTCGATCGGCTCCGGCACGATGAAGAACTTGAAGGCATCCTCCTTGAGCCAGGGCGCCCCGAAGCCGTCCATATCCACCACCACCTGCACCCGCGGATCGAGCGTCACCTTGTCGTGGTTGGTCAGCATCCGCTGGGTGAAGCGGTGGACCACCAGGACCTTGGGCGGGACCTTCTTGCGCTCCACGATCTCGGCCAGGAGGCGGACGGCGTAGTTGAGGTCGGTCGCGTCCAGGGTGCCGATCCGCTTGCCGGGGAGCCCGCCCAGCTTCATGGCGAACTCGGGGTCGAGCGCCAGATGGACGTAGGGCCGCTCGAGATACTTGACCAGGTGCGGCAGCTCGTCGGGGACCGTGCTCTGGCCGATCTGGACGTCGAGGAAGACGACCCACCCTCGCTCCTCCGCCCAGCCCAGCACCTGCTCGATCGTCTGGTCGGAGTGACGCAGACGGTATTTCCCGCCGGGCCCGGGCTTGCCCTGTGCCACCGTGGCAATCAGATGGAGCGCCGGCAGCGTCTTCCGACCGGGATCGGCCTTGGCCCACTCAGTGGCCGTCCGCTCCAGCTTGGGCAGCATCTCGGCCGGCGGCAGCTCGCCCAGAACTCCCATCCGGGTCGACTTCGGGTTCCCGTAGAAGGCGATGATCCGGTGGTCCGGCAGCAGCGCCCCGGGGAGCGGAGCCGGTCCCTTCACCGGCCAGCGGGCCGAATCGGCCGGGCTGAGAGCGAAGACTCGCCGCTGGCCCCGCGCCGGCTTCGCGCGGGCGGCGCGGCGGGCGAGGGAATCGGCCGGAGCAATGGTATCCGACCGGCCCGCCCCGGCGCTGTCCGCCGCAGTGCCGCGCCCGCCGGCCACGCTGTCAGCCGCCGTTGCTGCGGCGGCCGGCTCCACCACGATCGGGTTGGGCGCCCAGGGCCGGGCCGGCGGTACGGTGTCATTGGATGCGGAGGGCCGAGAGGCCGTCACGACCGGCTCCGAGCGGTCCGCCGCCGGCGTGGGGTCGCCGCCGCATCCCCCGAGCCCGAAGCCCGCCAGGACGAGCCACCGAAGGGTGTGGTTCATGAACGGGGAATCTACCACTCGCGATGTCCAACGCTCGACCATCCCGTGCCGTCCTCTCGCGTGCGAGCCGTCAGTCCGCAGGCCGGGACCCAGGGCCTGGC
>DATAOR010000349.1:0-4431 GCA_036265635.1 Gemmatimonadales bacterium | reverse complement strand
AGAGCAGCCACCTGGGCGACGAGTACAGTGACCGGTTCGACGCCGCGCGCCTGGACTGGACCCGGGAGGTCGCGGCCGTCTGGCTGAGCTACGGCACTGGTCCCGTTCGGCTCACCGGCAGCCTGAGCTATGTCCTGATCGATGAGCTCGATCTCAAGCGGCCTGGCGGCGCCCTGGCCGCCGACTACGAAGGGCGGCCCTTCGGTCGGGTGCTGGGCGCCCCGGTCCGAGCGGTGGGCGGGGTATACGTCGACGGGAATGCCGAGACTCGCTGGCGACTGAGCACCTCAGCCAAGATCGGCGTGGCCCTGACGCGGGACGGCGGCGGCCGGGAGCTCGGTCTGGCTCTGATCGCCCATGACGGGCTGTCGACCCAGCGCCAGTTCTTCCGGCGGGAGAGCCGTTACATCGGCGGCGAGCTTCGGTTCGACCTGTAGCCTCGACTGGGCAGTTTCCTCACCCCTGACCTCCATCCTCCCCTGGCCGTCTGACCCCTTCGCTCTTCATCCGGCCGTCCGGTCGGGTGGGTTTTTCCCGTCTTAGGCCTCGCGCTCGCCGTTCGGCCTGCCGTGGTGGCGGCGCCCTGCCCAGGCGTCCGCCCGACGGCGGGCACGTCTGCCGAATTGACCGGGATCCGGGGCGCTCGACTTGCTTCTGCCGGGAACCGCGAGGCGCTTGACAGGAAGGCGCAAATCCTTATCTTTGCGGCCAGTTTAGCACTCCTGATGCCAGAGTGCTAATCGATTGTCCAGCAACGCCTTTTACAACCCCATTACACGTGCTGTGGAGGACAGAGATGGCGACTGCAACCAAGGCGAAGCCCAGCCTCAAGATCCAGCCGCTCGAGGATCGTGTGGTCATCGCGCCGGCCGACGAGGCCGAGTCGATGCGCGGCGGCCTGTACATCCCCGACACCGCCAAGGAAAAGCCGACCCAGGGCGAGATCCTCGCGGTCGGCCCCGGCCGGTTCGAGAAGGGCGAGCGCATCCCGATGGATCTCAAGGTCGGCGACCAGGTGATCTACGGGAAGTACAGCGGAACGCCCTACACCTTCGATGGCGATGAGTACGTCATCATCAAGGCGTCCGACGTCCTCGCCAAGCTCGGCTGATTTTCCGCACGACCCACCAAGGAGAATGACAGATGGCTGCAAAGGAGCTGATGTTCAACACCGACGCCCGCGCCAAGCTCAAGAGGGGCGTCGACGCCCTGGCCGAGGCGGTCAAGGTCACCCTCGGGCCCAAGGGCCGGAATGTGGTGATCGACAAGAAGTTCGGCTCGCCCACCGTGACCAAGGACGGCGTCACCGTCGCCAAGGAAGTCGAGCTGAGCGATCCGATCGAGAACATGGGAGCCCAGATGGTGAAGGAGGTCGCCACCAAGACGTCCGATCTGGCCGGCGACGGCACCACCACCGCCACCGTGCTGGCCCAGGCGATCTTCCGTGAGGGCCTCAAGAACGTCACCGCGGGCGCCAACCCGATGGAGCTCAAGCGCGGCATCGATCGCGCGGTCGAGGCCATCGTCGAGCAGCTCCGGACCCTGTCGGTCCCGTCGGCCGGGAAGAAGGAGATCGCCCAGGTGGGCAGCATCTCCGCCAACAACGACAAGGAAATCGGCAACCTGATCGCTGACGCGATGGAGAAGGTCGGCAAGGACGGCGTCATCACGGTCGAGGAGGCCAAGGGCCTCGAGACCACCCTGGAGACCGTGGACGGCATGCAGTTCGACCGCGGCTACCTGTCGCCCTATTTCGTGACCGACCCGGAGAAGATGGAGGCGGTGCTGGACGACGCCTACCTGCTGATCCACGACAAGAAGGTCTCGGCCATGAAGGAGCTGCTCCCGGTGCTGGAGAAGGTGGCCCAGAGCGGTCGCCCGCTCCTGATCATCGCCGAGGACATCGAGGGCGAGGCCCTGGCTACCCTGGTGGTCAACAAGCTCCGCGGGACCCTCAAGGTTGCGGGCGTGAAGGCTCCGGGCTTCGGTGACCGGCGCAAGGAGATGCTTCGCGACATCGCCGTCCTGACCGGCGGCCAGGTGATCTCGGAGGAGGTCGGCTTCAAGCTGGAGAACGCCACCCTGAACGATCTGGGCCGGGCCAAGCGGGTCGTGATCGACAAGGACAACACCACGGTGGTGGATGGCAAGGGCAAGGAAGGCGATATCACGGGCCGGATCAACGAGATCAAGGGCGCCATCGACAAGGCCACCAGCGACTACGACCGGGAGAAGCTGCAGGAGCGGCTGGCCAAGCTCTCGGGCGGCGTGGCGGTGATCAACGTCGGCGCGGCGACCGAGACCGAGATGAAGGAGAAGAAGGCCCGGGTCGAGGATGCCCTACACGCCACCCGCGCGGCGGTGGAAGAGGGCATCGTGCCGGGCGGCGGCGTCGCCCTGCTCCGGGCCCAGTCGGCCCTGGACAAGATCCGCGGCACCGAGGACGAGAAGATCGGCGTCGAAATCGTGCGCCGGGCGCTCGAGGAGCCCATCCGGATGATCGCCCAGAACGCGGGCGCCGAGGGCTCGATCATCGTGGCCAAGGTGAAGGAGTCGAAGGAGAAGAACTTCGGCTACAACGCCGCGACCGACAACTACGAGGATCTGGTCAAGTCGGGCGTGATCGACCCGACCAAGGTCACCCGCACGGCGCTGCAGAACGCCGCGTCGATCGCCGGCCTCCTGCTCACCACCGAATGCGTGGTGGTGGAGAAGAAGGAGGACAAGCCGGCCCCGTCGGCGCCTCCGGGCGGCGGCATGGGCGGGATGTACTAAGCCGTACCGACGCACCGTAGCAGCGGGCGCCCCGGGGATTCTCCCGGGGCGCTTTGCTTTCCGGGCTGCCCGGCGCCGACCGGGCCGACGGTGAGCGCGCCGCCCAGTTCGGCCGGACCCCCGGGGTCGACCGGGCCACGCGGCTCTGGCGGAGCTGTCGGCCGAGGGCGACTATATCAGCCCCCGCTGGCTCGAGACCTCTGACCCGGCGTGAGAATCGCCGCGCCATCGGTCCGTTCAACCCTTGTCCCCGGTCGTGCCGGCTCGTTCACCCAGTTCGTGCGGAGGAGCTTCCCGATGCTGCGCCTCTCCCGTGTCGCCGGCCTCGTGCTGGCCGCCGTCCCGCTGTTGGCCGCGCCCGCCCTGGCCCAGAAGGTCTCGCTCTCCCCGACGATCGGGGTGTACATCCCGACCTCGGAGCTGGTCAAGGCCGCCAACGGCGACGAGTTCAAGCAGGAGGTCGGGCTGGCGGTCGGCGGGCGGCTCGGCCTCAACTTCAGCCCCCGATTCGGCATCCTGACCACGCTGACCTACGTCCCCAGTGACCTGAAGCTCGACCTGGCCACCGGCCAGCAAGTCAAGAACAAGGCCAATCTGTTGTTCGGCTCGGCCCGGGCGACCTTCTACCTCCTGCCGATCACCGCGCCCGTGTGGCTCAGTCTGAGTGGCGGCGGCAGCTACGTGCGCCGGAGCGGCGACGCCTACGAAGGCGCCAGCGACAAGGACGACATCGGCGGCGTGGTCGGGGCGACGCTCGGCTTCCGGCTCGGCAACATGCTCAGCTTCTATGTCGCGGCCGACGACTACATCTACGGCACCCGGATCGACGAGGCGTCGCTGACCGCCGACAAGACCACGCAGAACGACGTCCATCTCGCGGTCGGGTTCGGGGTACCGCTCAGCCGCTGAGCGCGATTGGTCGCCGCCGGGTGTGTGATTAGACTTTCACCGGTCATGCTGTGGGATTCCGGACGACCAGGAGGGTTCGTGAGGCTCGGCTGGGCACTGGCGGTGGCCGCACTGGCGGCGGCGCCAAGGATGGCGGTGGGGCAGCAGGCGGCGATTCTGGGGACCTGGAAGTTCGATCTCAAGCAGGACCCCAAGAAGGAAGGGCCGAGGATTGTGATCGTGCGTCCCGACAGCAGCGCGAGCTACGGGACGCAGACGGTGCGGTGGCGGGTCGTGGGAGACAGCCTGGCGCTGGCACTCGGGGGGGAATGGGTCAACTACCGGCTCAAGCTCAAGGGCAAGAACCTGACCTTGTCTGGCGGGGACCTGAACGAGCCGGTGACGTTCAAGAAGGTCGGCCCACCCACGGCGAGGCCCGACTCGGTCCCGGTGCCGCCAGACCCGGAGTCGACGTCGTAGGAGCCCACCAGCCGCGACTCCGTGACGGCAGGATACCACGAGGGACCCGTGGGGCGGCTCGCCGCCCCACGGGTCCCTTGTTCGCAGCGGGGCGGCGGGCTTGCCGCCCGTGGCCGGGCCTCGCGGGCTTGCCGCCCCTGGCGGGGCCTCGTCGTTCCACTGCGCCGGATTGCCGCCCGTGGCCGAACTCCGCCGTTCCACCGCGGGCGTTGCCGCGCTGGTCGCTAGAGGGCCAGTCGGAGCTGCCTGCCCGAGGACACCACGATGTCGATCGGGGGCAACGGCTCG
>DATAOR010000348.1:0-7938 GCA_036265635.1 Gemmatimonadales bacterium | reverse complement strand
CGGCGACGCCGCTGACCTCCGGCGCCGGCGGGGCCGGCGGTGTCGTGGCCGTGACCGGGGGCGTCGTGCCCGTGACGGGGGGCGGCGTGCCCGTGACCGGCGGCGGCGTGGCCGTGACCGGTGGCGGCGTGGCTGCGGCCGGCGGCGTCCGGCCCGCGGCCGGCGGCGTCGGGGCCGGCAGCGTCGGCGCCGCGGGAGCTGCGCCCGTGGACCTGGTCGAGTCCCGGGCGGACGGCGACCGGGGCGTGGCGGCGACCGGCTCGCGTGGCGCCGGCGAGATCGCCACTTCGGCCGGCTCCCGGGCGTCGAACGGCGGGCGCGGCGCCGGCACGCGACCCGGCACCAGCCAGAGCCCCAACCCGACCAGCGCCGCCACTGCCGCCGCGGCCCCGCCCAGCCACGCGCGGCGGCCCAGCGCCTCGGTCCCCGATGGCCGCTCCCACGGCTCCGGCTCGGGCGGCCCGGCCTGCGCGGGCGACGCCTTTGCCGCCGCCCGCCGCAGCGCGGCGGCGAAGGCGCTCATCGACTCTTTCCGCTGCTCGGGCCACTCGCTGAGCGCCGTGGCGAGGCTGGATCGCACGCCGCGCGGAACGCTGTCGGTGGGGGCCTCCGGGCTCGGCGCCGCGCCGGTGAGCGCGTGGTACAGGACGGCGGCGAGACTGTAGACGTCACTCCGCTCGTCGGCCGCGATGGGGAAACGCTGCTCCGGACTGGCGTGGCCGCCGCCCAGCCGGACCGCCTCGTCCCGGGTCTGCAGGAATGGTCCGAGGGTCAGCCCCAGCAGGGTGACCCCCGGTGGGCCGGAGCCCCCCGTGGTCACCCACACCATGGCGGGCGACAGATTGCCGTGCACCAGCCCGGCGGCGTGGGCGGCGGCCAGGGCGTCGGCAGCGTCGGCGCCCACGCTCAACAGCGTGGCGGGCGGGAGCAGCCCCGCGCCGGTGAGATGCTCCGAGAGCGGGGTCCCCGACGGCCGCTCACGGACCAGGAACGGGTGCCCTTCGGGCGTAACCCCGGTAGCCAGAATCCGGATGACTTGGGGGTGCTGGAACCGCGCGGCGGCCTCGATCCGCTCGGCCCGCACCCGGCAGCGGACCCGGCCGACCAGGTCGGACGGCGCCGGCCCGGGTCCATCCGGATTGGCCGGCAGCACCAGCGCCTCGACCTCGCGGCCGTCGGAGGTCGTGGCCAGGTACAGCCACCCTTCCACGGACTCGCCCTCCAGGGCCTCCAGGCGTACGTCGCCCGGCAGGCTCCGGCCCTCGAGCTCGGAGGCCTCCAGCAGTACCTGCGGCTGTGGTGCGGGTGAAGTATCCACGGTCGACTGCGGGTTGGGGCGGTGGCCTGGACTGCGGCCGTCCGGCGGACATCCGGCACGAGGAGCCGGCCCGGTACGCACCCGGGCCGTCAAGTCGGAACCTAGCCCCAGTTCCCCCGGTTGGGGAGCGGTTGGGGAGAGCGGCCCTGGCGGGCCGCCCGCTCCCGGCCTGGCGACGGCCGCAACCAACCCGCCTCCCAGCCCCCTTGGCGGGACGCCGAGCTGAGGTTGAGCAGGACCGCCATCCTTGGTATCCTCCACGACTTATGCCACGGTCCCGCCGAGCACCTCACGTGCACAAGTTCGGCGGTGCGTCGCTGGCCGACTCCGCCGCCGTCCGCCACGCCGTCGAGATCATCCGCCGCCATCGCCAGGAGCCCACCGTCGTGGTCGTCTCCGCCATGGCGGGAACCACGGATGCGCTCCTGGCCCTGGCCCAGCAGGCCGGGGCCGGCGAGTCGCGCACCGTCGCCGCGCTGATCGCCCGGCTCCGCTCGCGCCACGCCGAGGTGGCCCGGTCGGTGTTGCCGGCCGGCCGGGGCCGGGCCGACCTGCTGGCTTACATCGGCACCGCGTTCGAGGAGCTGGAGGCGCTGGCCCACGGTCTCCGGCTGCTGCGCGAGCTCACCCCCCGCACCACCGACTATCTGGCCTCCCGCGGCGAGCGGCTCAGCGCCCGCCTGGTCGCGGCGGCGCTCGAGGCCGCGGGCGCCAAGGCCAAGTACGTGGACGCGATCGACCTGGTTCACACCGATGGCGCCTTTGGCCACGCGGCCCCGGACCTGGCCCGGACTGATCGCAGCGTGCAGCGCACCCTGGTCCCGCTGCTGGCTCGGGGCGTGATACCGGTCGTGCCAGGGTTTCTCGGTGCCGCACCCGACGGGGAGACCGCCACCCTCGGCCGCGGGGGGTCCGACCTGACCGCAACCCTGATGGCGCGCGGCCTCTCGGCCGCCCGGGTGTCCCTCTGGAAGGACGTCCCCGGGCTGCTGACCGCCGACCCGCGGGTGGTGCCCGACGCGCGGGTCATTCCCCAGCTCCACGCCCGCGAGGCAGCCGAGCTGGCCTACTACGGGGCCAAGGTGCTCCACCCCCGCGCCCTCATCCCCGTGACCGGCCGGCGGATCCCGGTCTACGTCCGGCCGTTCGGCGATCCCGGGGCCGAAGGCACCGAGGTGTCCGAACGGGTCGCGCCGGCCCGCTTTCCGGTCAAGGCGCTCACCGCGGCCGGGGGCCAGACGCTGGTCACCGTCACCGGCAACGGCATGCTGGGTGTGCCCGGCATCGCCGCCCGGACCTTTCACGCCCTCCACGAGCGCAAGATCTCGGTCTCGCTCATCTCCCAGGCCAGCTCGGAGCACTCGATCTGCTTCAGCGTGCCCGAGTCCCTGGCGGCCGATGCGCAGGAGCGGCTGACCCGGGAGTTCGCCGGCGAGATCGGCCGGGGCGAGATCGACGGCGTGGAGCTCGCCCCTGGGATGGCCACCGTGGCGGTGGTGGGCCTGGGCATGCACGGGACCCCGGGGGTCGCGGCGGCGGTGTTCGGCGCCCTGGCCCGGGCCAGGATCAACGTGGTCGCCATCGCGCAGGGGAGCAGCGAGCTCAACATCTCGGTGGTGGTCGAGGCGCGCCAGGCCGGGGAGGCCCAGCGCCGGATCCACGACGCCTTCCAGCTGTCGCGGATCGCGGGGGGCGGGGTGATTCAGCCCGAGCGGATGGAAGTCATCCTGCTCGGCTTCGGCCAGATCGGCCGGAGCCTCGCCGGGATGATCGGCCAGGTGAAGCGGCCGGCGCTCGATCTCCGGGTCGCCGCGGTGATCGACCGCTCGGGCTTCGTGTTCGATCCGCGCGGGCTGGGGACCCGCCGGCTCAAGGCACTGGCGGCCGACAAGCGTCGCGGCCGGCCGCTGGCGGAGGCCGCCCGCGGCCAGGCGGCCACCGCCGAGGAGGCGATCCGGCACGTCGCCGGATACGCGCTTACCCGGCCGGTGCTGGTGGACCTGACCGCCGACGACACCGCGCCGGCGCTGGAGCTGGCGCTGACCCACGGCATGGACCTGGTGCTGGCCAACAAGCGGCCTCTGGCCGGCCGCCGCAGCGTGAGCGAGAGCCTGTGGCAGACCGCCCGGGCCCGGGGCCGGCGGGTCCTGCACGAGGCTACCGTCGGCGCCGGCCTGCCGATCATCGACACCTTTCACAAGCTGACCGAGAGCGGCGACCGGGTCGAGCGGATCGAGGGCCTGCTCTCCGGGACCCTGGGCTACGTCCTGAGCGAGGTGTCCGCCGGCGTGCCGTTCTCGCAGGCGGTGCGCGCCGCCATGAGCCGGGGCTACACCGAGCCCGACCCGCGCGAGGATCTGTCGGGGATGGACGTCGGCCGGAAGGCGCTGATCCTGGCCCGGCTGCTCGGCTACCAGGGCGAGCTGTCGCGCACGGCGGTGGAGTCGCTGGTGCCCAAGTGGGCCCGGAGCCTTTCGCTCGACGAATTCCTCGAGCGGCTGGACGAGTTGGACGCCGGCTGGCGGCGCCGGGTCGACGCCGCCGCCCGGGGCGGTCTGGTGCTGCGCTACGTGGCCACGGTGACGCCGTCGCGGATCGCGGTCGGACTCCGGCCGGTGCCCACCACCAGTCCCCTCGCCGCCATCAAGGGCTCGGACAACCAGCTGGTGTTCACCACCGCCCGCTACCAGTCGAATCCTTTGGTCATCACCGGCCCCGGCGCCGGCGCCGAGGTGACCGCCGCCGGCGTGCTCAACGACATCCTTCGCGTGGCGGGCGCGTGAGGACCGGCCCGGTGACCGCCTTCGCCCCGGGCGGGGTCGGCAACGTCGGTCCCGGCCTCGACATCCTCGGGCTGGCCGTGGCCGGCGCCGGCGACGAGGTCCGAGCGGAATGGACCCCCGAGCCGGGCATCCACCTGCGCGACCCCGGCCACCCCAGCTTGCCCCGTGAGGCCGCTCGCCACACCTCGGCGCTGGCGGCTCAGGCGGTGGTGAACGCAGCCGGCCAGGGTCTGCTCGGCGGCCGGGGCATCGCGCTCACCGTGCGGAAGGGACTGCCCCTGTCGGGCGGCCAGGGCGGCAGCGCCGCCTCCGCCGTGGCGGGAGCGGTGGCCGCCAACGCGCTGCTCGGCGGGCCGCTCGACCGGGCCGGTCTGCTGGCCGCCTGCCTGGTGGCCGAGGAAACGGTGGCGGGGCGCCATCTCGACAACGTGGCGCCGTCGCTGCTCGGCGGCATCGTGCTGATCCGCTGCATGGAAACGCCCGACGTGGTCCAGCTGCCGGTGCCGGACGAGCTCATGGTGGTGCTGGTCCGGCCGGAGCAGCAGATGCGCACGGCCGACGCAAGGGCGGTGCTGCCCGCGGCGGTCGACCGCGACCTGGCCCTCTACCAGGCGGCTCAGGTCGGCGCCCTGGTGGCCGCCCTGGCGCTGGCCGACTACGAGCTGCTGGGCCGCTCGATCGACGACCGCATCGCCGAGCCGGCCCGGGCCCGCCTGCTGCCCGGCTTCGCCGAGGCCAAGGCCGCGGCCCTGGCGGCCGGGGCGCTGGGCAGCTCGATCTCCGGCAGCGGCCCGACCGCCTTCGCGCTCACCCGCGGGCCCGAGATCGCAGACCGGGTAGCCGCCGCGATGGTGGCCGCCTACGCCGCCGCGGGCCAGCCCAGCACGGTGCGGGTGGCCGAGGTGGACCGGATCGGCGCCCGTCTGCTCGACCAACCGGAGGCGCCCGCATGAGGTTCGAGACCCCCCGCCCGACCAGCTGGCAAGTCTGTCTCGCCTGCGGCGGGGAAGCCCCCGAGCTCGACCGGCACACCCGCTGCGCCGCCTGCGGCGGGCTGCTCGAGATCGAGCACCGCCCGCCGGCCCTCACCACCGACGAGCTCAAGGCGCGCTTCACCGAGCGCCGCGGCCAGCGGCCGGGTGCGCTGGCCTCGGGCGTGTGGCGGTTCCACGAGATCGTCATGCCGTCGGCCACCGACATCGTCTCCCACCCGGAGGGCAACACCCCCCTGCTCCACCGGGATGCGCTCGACCGGTGGACCGGGGCCGAGCGGCTGCTACTCAAGCACGAGGGCCACAACCCGACCGGGTCGTTCAAGGACCGGGGCATGACCGTGGGGGTGACCCAGGCCCGCCGGATCGGCGCCACCGCCGTGGCCTGCGCCTCGACCGGCAACACGTCGGCTTCGCTGGCCGCCTATGCCGGGCAGGCCGGGCTGCCGGCCCTCGTGCTGGTGCCGGCCGAGCAGGTCGCCCTGGGCAAGCTGGCCCAGTCGCTGGCCTACGGGGCCCGGACGCTGCTGGTGCGGGGGGACTTCGACGACTGCCTCCGGCTGGTGGAGGAGGCCAGCCGGAGCCTGGGCGTGTACCTGCTCAACTCGATCAACCCGTGGCGGCTCGAGGGCCAGAAGACCATCATGCTCGAGCTGCTCCAGCAGCTCGGCTGGCAGCCGCCCGACTGGGTGGTGCTGCCGGCCGGCAACCTGGGGAATACCGCGGCGTTCGGGAAGGCGCTGCGGGAGGCGCACCGCTGGGGGTTGATCGACCGGTTGCCGCGGCTGGCGGCGGTGCAGGCGGCCGGGGCGGCCCCGTTCGCCCGCAGCTTCGCCGAGGACTTCGAGCACCGCTACGCCGTGCGGGCGGAGACGGTGGCCACCGCCATCCGGATCGGCAACCCGGCGTCGTTCGAGCGCGCCGTGGCCAGCATCCGCGAGACCGACGGCGTGGTCCTGGCCCTGAGCGACGCCGAGATCCTCGACGCCAAGGCGGCGGTGGACCGCTGCGGGATCGGCTGCGAGCCGGCCAGCGCGGCGGCGGTGGCCGGCGTGCGCGAGCTGATCCGCCGCGGCCTGATGGCGCCCGACGAGCACGCCGTCGCCGTGCTCACCGGCCACATCCTCAAGGACCCCGGCATCCTGCTGACCTATCATCGGGACACCGACCCGCCGCCGGCCGGCGCCAACCGGCCGATCGAGATCGCGGCCGAGTTGTCGGCCATCGAGCGGGTGCTGGCCTCGGGTTAAGGTGGGCACGGCGCCGGCGGCACGCCCCCAGGCCGAGACGCGCGGTCACCGCGCTCGCAGTCATCGCGCTCTCGGTCTCACCTCGCTCACCCTCACACCGCACATCCGCTGTCACCGTGCTCGCTCTCTCACTGCGCCTATCCCGCGCCTGCCCCATCTCGCGCTACCGCCGCACCACCCGCCAGATGGTATGGTTGTCGTCGGCCGAGACGAACAGCGCTCCGTCCTTCCCCACCGCCAGGCCCACCGGCCGGAACGCGTCGCCCTCGAGCGTGGCAAAGGTCTGGTACTGGCCCGACGGCTTGCCGTCGGCGAAGGGGACGAACACGACCCGGAAGCCGGCCTGCGGCAGCGGCGCCCGGTTCCAGCTGCCATGGAAGGCCACGAACAGGCCGCCCTGGTAGGCCGCACCGAACCCGCTGCCCGGGTAGAAGGCCAGCGACATCGGCGCCCAGTGCCCGGGGAAGGCGACGGCCGGGTCCTTCGCCTTGGCGCAGCGGCCGGTCTCCTTGCCGTCGCCGCCGTACTCGGGCGCCAGCACCTTCCGCTTCACGTCGTTGCCGTAGTAGCAGTAGGGCCAGCCGATGTCGTCCCCCTCCGAGACCTGGACCAGCTCTTCCGCCGGGTTGTTGGCGTTGGCCTCGTCACTGAAGCCCCAGTTGGCGCTCAGCTGATCGCGGCCGTGGATCGCGACCCACACCCGGTCGCCGCCCGGCTGCACGCCCAGCGCCTCCGCGTTCCGCATCCCGGTGGCCCAGCGGCGGCCGTCGGCGAAGGTCTGGCGGGGACGGCCCGCGTCGAAGCGCCATAGGCCGGCGTGGCGCTCGAGCTCGACACAGGGATCGAGGCCCGGCGACTTGGCGATCCGGTTGGCCTGCTGACAGCTGTTGGTCGCCGAGCCGATCTTGACCAGCAGCACGCTGCCGCCGGGGAAGGCGATGGTCTTCTGGCTGTGGTCGCCCTCGTGGGGGAGGCCCTGCACGATGACCTCGGGGTCGCCGGTCGGGGCCAGGGCGCCGGCCGGGAGGGCCCAGCGGACGATCCGGTCCTTGAGCGCGAGATAGAGGTGGCCGTCGTGCACCGCGACGTCGTTGCCGCCGCGGGGGCCGAAGCTGGCCCGGTCCTCCATGGTGCCGTTGCCGTCCCGATCGCGGAACGCGGTCACGCCGCCCTTGAGCATGCCGCCCCCGGTGGCGGCGTAGAGCACGCCGCTCGGCGCCACCGCCAGGTGGCGGACGGCGCCGACGTCGTTGGCCACCACCGTGGCGCAGAATCCGTCGGGCAGCTTGAGCCCGCCGTTGTCGGGGGCGCAGGACGGCGGACCGGCCGGAGCCGGCAGGGGCGCCCCGGCGGGCTGAAGCGCCAGCAGGGACGAGGCGGTAAGGAGCGCGGCGAAGCGGACCATGGCGGCACCGAAAGAGCTGGGGACCGAAGGCGGAGCCGGTGGCTCCGGGGATGTTCGGAAGATAAGCCCCGCCCCGCCCGCGCCGGCGGGAGCAGCGGGCCGGCCCGCGGTCCCGCGCCCCACGGCGCCCCCCGAGGCGGAGCGCGCCGGCGGCCGCCGCGGCGTCCTCCCGCCAGCCATCTCCCGAGGG
>DATAOR010000347.1:0-29193 GCA_036265635.1 Gemmatimonadales bacterium | reverse complement strand
GGAGTCGGCCCGGATCAGCGGGGTCGCGTTGCCGGCGAGGCGGTGGCGGACCGCCGCGAATCGGGGCAGGGCGCGGAGCGAGGTGAGATCCGAATCGGCGGCGACGTCGGCGGCGTAGCCCAGCTCGGCGAAGCGCTCGAGTGCGTCCAGCGCTCCGGCGGTGTCGGCTCCGAGGGCGCAGGCGGACGCGAGCGCGTAGAGCACGCCGCCGTGGTCGGGCCGAAGTCGCGCCGCCTCGCGCGATCGGGCCAGGAAGCCCGCCAGATCGTGCCGGGCGTAGGCCTCCTGGGCGGCCTGGGCGGCGGCGCGGGAGGCGAGCACCGGGTCGGTTTCGGTTTGCGCGGCGAGTCCCGCCGGCCCCCCCGCCAGCCCGAGGAGGAGGAGGATCCGCGCCGGGCGCAACCCGGGGTTGGTGGGGTGCAGGTCTGACATGAGTCCACTACGCCCCGACGGCGGGGCCGGTTCCATTGCCCGAGGTCGAGCGGCCAAGTATTTTCTGGCCATGCAGTTGCCCTACCCGAGCGCGGAGCCCTTCCCGCTCATTCTCGCACCCATGGCCGGGGTGTCGGAGGCGCCGTTCCGCCAGATCTGCCGGCGGATGGGGGCCGACGTAGTGCTGTCCGAGTTCCTCTCCTCGGAGGCCATCCGCCGGCGGATTCGCAACACGCTCGAGGGTGCTGAATTCGAGCCGGTGGAGCGGCCGATCGGCATTCAGATTTACGGCGCCGATCCGAATGCGATGGCGGAGGCCGCCGGGCTGATCACCGAGCACTACCAGCCGGAGTTCATCGACATCAACTTCGGCTGCCCGGTCAAGAAGGTGGTGCAGCGGAACGGCGGGTCCGGCTGCCTCCGGGACCTTGGCCTGGTGGAGCGGATCATCCGGGCGGTGCTCGGGGCGACCCATCTCCCGGTCACGGTCAAGACCCGAAGCGGCTGGAACGACGAGCAGCGGGACCCGGTCGGCATTGCCCTCCGGATGCAGGATGCCGGGGCCCGGGCCTTCACCCTGCACGCCCGGACGCGGACCCAGATGTTCTCGGGCCGGGCGGACTGGGACGAGATTGCCCGGGTCGTGGAGGCGCTCGACATCCCGGTCATCGGCAACGGCGACGTGCAGACGGCGGAAGACATGGTGCGGCTGCGGGATCACACCGGTTGTGCCGGGATCATGGTGGGCCGGGGCGCCTTCGGCAATCCGTGGCTGTTCCGCGACGGCCGGGCCCGCCTGTCGGGTCGGCCACTGCCGGCCGGGCCGGATGCGGCCGAGCGGTTCCGGATCGCCCTGGAGCATGCCCGGCTGGCCCTCCGGCTTCAGGGCGACACCCGCAAGACGGTGATCGAGTTCCGGAAGCATCTCGGCTGGTACACCAAGGGGATGGCGCGGGCGAGCGATCTTCGGCAGCGGCTGTTCCAGATCGAGTCCATGGCGGAGGCCGAGGCGATCTTCCTCGAGTATCTCGAGCCGGTGGCCGCGGTGGCGTGACGGCCGAACAGCTCGCGGCTCTGCTCGCCGACGTCGCCGAGGGACGTCTCGCCCCCGCCGGTGCGGTGGAGCGCCTGCGCACGCTTCCGTTCGAGGACCTGCCCTTTGCCCGCATCGACCACCACCGTGCCCTGCGCCAGGGGCAGCCGGAAGTGGTCTTCTGCCAGGGCAAGACCGTGGAGCAGGTGGTCGCCATCTGCGAGCGCCTCGCCGCCGCCAGCGGCACCTTTCTCGGCACCCGGGCGGACGCCGCGATGGCGCAGGCCCTGGAGGCCCGCTTTCCCCGCCTCAGGTGGAACGCGGCGGGCCGCACGGTCCGGCTGCCGGCTGAGGATGCCGCGGCACCCACCGCGGGACCGGCGTTGATCGTGACCGCCGGGACCGGTGACCTGCCGGTCGCCGAGGAAGCGGCGGAGGTCGCCACTGCGTTCGGGGTCCGGGTCGAGCGGCTCACCGATGTGGGCGTGGCCGGCATCCACCGGCTGCTCGCCGCCGGCGAGGTCCTGCGAGGTGCCCGGGTGGTGATCGTGGTCGCCGGAATGGAAGGTGCCCTGCCCAGCGTGGTCGGCGGGCTGGTGGCGGTGCCGGTCATCGCGGTGCCCACCAGCGTGGGCTACGGGGCCTCGTTCGGAGGGCTGGCCGCGCTGCTGGGCATGCTGAACTCGTGCGCCGCCGGGGTGACCGTGGTCAACATCGACAACGGCTTCGGCGCGGCGGTGGCGGCCAGCCGGATCGTCGGCGCAGACCGCCGGTGACCCGGCCGTGACCGTCCGGACGGTCCTCGAGCGGAGCGAGCCCCGCCTGGTCTGGCTCGACGTGGTCAACCCCAGCCCGGCGGAGCTGGACCAGGTCGCCCAGGCGCACGGGCTCCAACCGACCTCGGTGAAGGACTGTCTCGACCCCGAGCACCTCCCCAAGTTCGAGCAGTTCGAGAGCTATAGCTTCGTCATCCTCCGGACCTTCGACCAACAGTCCGAGGCGACCTGCGCCACCATCCAGGAGCTCACCCGGAAGTTGGCCATCTTCTCGGGCGACGGGTTCCTCATCACGATTCACCGGAGCGAGCAGCCCTGGCTGCAGGCGGTGGAGTCGCGGGTGAGCGCCGCAGGGAGCCCCAAGCCGGGCAAGGACAGCCTCCAGGCGTACCTGCTGACGCAGGTGCTCAACGCGGCCGTGGATACCTTCCTGCCCCCGATGGAGCGGATCGAGGGGCGGATCGATGCCTTCGAGGCGCTGGTCTTCGGGGGCCACGACGCCGACGCCCGCGCCTTCGCCGAAGACCTCCGGGAGATCCACCTGCTCAAGCGCCAGGTGACGCTGATCAAGCGGCTGCTCTGGCGCACGCTGGACGTGGTGCAGCGCCTGTCGCCCGCCAGCGGCCGGGCGGCCACCCTCTATCGGGACGTGCAGGAGAACGTCGAGAGCTTCCACTTCTACGCCGACGAGCTGCTGGACGACGCCAACACGGTCCTCAACGTGCAGCTGGCGCTGGCGGCACACCGGACCGGCGAAGTCATGCGCATTCTCACGGTGTTCTCGGTCTTCTTCCTCCCCCTGACGTTCCTGGTGGGCGTCTATGGCATGAACTTCGACTTCATGCCCGAGCTCCGTTCGCGGTGGGGCTATCCGATGGTGCTGGCCGCGATGGGCGGCATTACGCTGACCATCTATCTCTGGTTCCGCCGCCGTGGATGGCTCCGGGAATGACAGGACCGACGTGAGTCGCGGGACGTGACCCTGCTCGCGCTGGTGCTGGCGGCGCTGGCCGGGGCCGGGGCAGGGTGGGCGCTGGCCCGCCGCCGGGCCGGTCTGGCGATCGCGCCGGAGGTCGGTCCCCATCTCCTCCCCGATCCCGCGCTGGAGTGGCTCCGGCGAGCCTACGGCGCGGTCGGCGTCTGGGTCTCCGAGCTCGACCCTCGGGAGGAGGGACCGCATGCGGAGCGGATCGTCGATGCCGAACGCCTGTCGGTGGCCCAGATCGTCGCGGTCGACCGGCGGCTGGAGCAGGCCCGCGACCAGGAGCAGAGCGGGGCCGAGCGGATGGACGGCGGCACGCTGGTGTTCCACGCCGGGTCGGGGGCGGCGGTCGCGCTGCTTCTGCCGGTGGATTTCGACGGCGCCCGGCTCGACCTGGTCGAGAACGACCTCCGCCGGCTGCTGCAGGGCGTGCGCCGTCGTCCCCATCTGGTCGCGCTGGCCCAGGCGCAAAGCCAGGAGGCCTCGCTCGAATCCACCGGCAGCGTCGGGCTCCGCCTGGCCTACCAGCTCGAACGCTCGCTCGACGCCCAGGTCATCGTGGCGGCCAGGGAAACCGTCCCTGAGATCCCGCCCGAGGGCTCGCTGCCGCCGCTGCCCCCCACCCGCATCGTCGGCGTGTCGGGCCGGGGCGACCGGCGGCTGCTCGACACGATCGTGCCGGAGATCAGCGACATCGCCCGGGTGGCTCGGGGCGAGGCCGGGCCGCTCACCATGCAGGGCGACCCGCTGGGCGGGGTCGTGGCGGACCGCCGCCAGCACCCCGGCACCGTGGTGCTGTACCCGATCCTGGTCGGCGACGAGGCGTTCGGCGCGGTGGCGATCTGGCCACCCGGCGGCCGCGAACCGATCGGGGCCGCGCTGGCCGAGTTGAGCGAAGCCCTGGCCAATGCCGGGCCCCGGCTGGCCCGGGCGCTCGAGGCCGATCAGCGGGTGGCCCACGCCACCTCGGACCGGCTGACCGGACTGGCCAATCGACGCAAGTTCGAGGAGCTGCTCGGCCAGGCGGAGCCCAAGGGGCCGCGGGTCGGCGCCATGGTCTATGCCGACCTGGATCGGTTCAAGCTGCTCAACGATACGCTGGGCCACCCCGCCGGCGATGCCGCGCTGATCCACTTTGCCCGGATCATCCAAGGGCAGATCCGCGGCGGCGACCTGGCGGCGCGGATCGGCGGGGAGGAGTTCGCCATCTGGCTGCCCAAGGCCGACCTCGAGACCGGGGCCCGGATCGCCGAGCGGATCCGGATCCGGCTGGGCACCGCACCGTGGGACTGGAACGGCCGGCCCTGGCCGCTCAGCGCGTCGTTCGGCGTCGCCGCCTGTCCCGAGACCGGTGCGGCGGTCCGGCTGCTTCCCGCCCAGGCGGACGCGGCCCTGTACGTGGCCAAGAAGAGCGGCCGCAATCGGGTCGAGCGGGCGGGGAAGTAACGGCAGAGACGGCCGGCGGGGACGGCGGGGGTGGGGCAGGGGCTGGGTGGCCTGTTGAAATCAGACGGCGGACCTACCCGGCCGGCCCGGCACGATCAAGTGATGTCGCAGGTTCGAGCTAGCGTTGTATCATGCTTCCCCATAATGAGTTAAAAGGTGACAGCAAGACGCCACCGAGATGGCATCTCCGGGGTGGCGCTGAGCCAGGCGCTTCCCATGGGGGCCGGCGGCGTCTATATTCAGGTCACCCTCGGGGGCGACTGGCTTCGACGGGTTTGTGGAAGGAATGGCAGCGTGCCCAGGTCCAGGACCCTGGTAAAACCTTCTGGAACGTTTCAACTGCCAACTCAAACCTGGCACTGGCCGCGTAAGCTGAGCTAAGCTCGCTTGACGTGCCTTCGGCTGGAGGAGCCCGCCCGGAGCGCCTCCCGTCGAATCGCAAACCTGGGCTGGCCGGACGCGTCGCTCCGACGCGAACGGTGAGATCCTTCAGGAGCTAGACCCGAGGCAGGTCGGTTCGGCACCGACCCCGGGCGACGGCAAGAAGCCGAGCCTACGCACGTAGACGCGGTTCTGGATGCTCACTCGGACCAGGGTTCGATTCCCTGCGCCTCCATCACAGCCGACGGGCCTCGCGGTCGCCACCGCGAGGCCCGTCGGTGTTTCCCGGCCCGCCGACCGGGCGCTGTCCTCGGGTTCCGCCCCCTCCCGGGCCAGCCTCTTCTCCCCCAGCCTTGTCTCAGGCCCCCGTGGCGGTCCGCTCGGCGCAGAAGTATCCGCTCGCCGAGGAGGTGCCCCCGCCACTGGACCACGTTCCGGTGAACCCCCGGGGACCGATCCCGCGGACCATGAGCGCGAAGTAGCCACCGTCATACCGCACCCGGTCCCGCCGGTTCGCCTCGGACCCGAGGCGCAGGATGATCTCGGCGGCCGCGCCGGGGTCGCCCGGGTGGCGCTCCATCACCAGCACGCCCGGCGCCTCCGGCTCGGCGGCACTCAGCGCCCCGGTGCTGGCGGCGCCCAGGCTGGCCGGGTCCAGGTCACTGGTGCCGATCAGAGCGTACTGGCTGGCGGGGTCTCGCACGCCCATGACCACCACCGCCCGCGCCCCAGGATCGGCCACAGCCGCCAGGCGGAGCGTCCCCTCGACCCACCGGCCGGTGCTGGGCCCCTCGGTGGCGGTCATGTGGAGGCGATATTCGCCGGCCAAGCCGGCAGCCGTGGCCTCGGAGGGCAGGCTGCCGCGGGGGGGCTTGCAGTCGCTCGCGGTCCCGGCCACCGAGGTGGAGCCGGGCCGGGCGGAATGACAGGCCGCAACCGCCGCCACCACCACGCCGGCGTGCCGGAGGGATCTGGGACCTCTGGGGGCCCCGGTCATGGCTGAACCACCTCGACCACCCGACCGTCGGCCGCCACCACGTGGAGCGCGAGCCGCAGCCGATCGTTGCCCAGCGAGAACCGGGGACCGCGGGCCAGGGCCCGCAGCGCGGTGGCCAGGCTGAAGGGATCGGCCTCGGCCTGGTTGACCGTGTACCCCAGGTCTCCCATCGACGCGATCGAGACGATGCTGAGCGGATCGGGGTTCTGGTCCACGAAGCCGGTCATCAGCTCGGTGCCGAAGACGGTCTCGCGCCAGTGGGCGTCGGCCGTGCCCTCGCCGCCGGTATCCTCGACCGGCACCTTGGCCCCGCCGGCGTAGCTGCTGCCGCCGACCTGGTCGAACGCCGCGATCGCGGCCGGGCCCGTGAAATGGGGATCGTTGCCACCCGATAGCGCCGGGCCGCTCAGCAGATTGAGGTCGCTCCAGATGGTGCCGAAGCCGAGCACGTGGCCCATCTCGTGGAGGATGACGGGCTGGAGGAGATTGTTCTGCTCCAGCAGATTGAGGTCGGCGGTATCGAACTTCATGCTGCCCATGACGGGCAGCCGAGTCCCGGTCCGGACAAAGCACGGGCCGGCCGCGCCCAGCACGCCGCCGTTCCCGTCGATCGGCTCGAGGGTGATGAGAATGAGGAGGTCGTCGATCGACCGGTTGACCGCCGGAGAATTGGCGCCGCACTTGCCGGCCGCCGCGTTGAGCTGCACGGCGGGAAGATCCCCGACGATGATGCGCTGCCACCGCTGCTGGGCCAGGACGAACGCCTGCCGTTGGGCGGGGCTGGGCGCGGTGAGGAACTGCAGCTCGATGGCGAAGGCCGTGAGGCCGGTTTCCGTGAAGGTGGTGGCCAAACTGGTCCCGGCCACCGCGGCCGTCACCTGGACGTCGCCCGACGCGAGCACGGTGAAGGCGGTGGCGGCCCGGCCATCGGCACCGGTCAATGCGCTCGGCGTCCCCAGCTGGCCCGCGGCCGGGTCGACCGTAAACTCGACCGTGGCCCCGGCGACGGGATTGCCGGCCGCGTCATTGACCTGGACGGTGAGGGGCACCGGCACGGCCTGGCCCACGGTCACGGACTGCTGGTTGCCCTCCGCCACCTCGATGCTGGCGGGAGTCTGGGACACGGTCACGGTGGCACTGGCGGTGACCGCTCCGGCCGTCGCGGTGATCTCGGCCGATCCGCTGCCCTGGGACGACACCAGCCCGGTGGAGGAGACCCTGGCGACGCCGGCGTCGCTGGAGGTCCAGGACACCGTTGGAGAGCTGATCGGAGCCCCGGCTTGGTCGGTCACGGTCGCGGTCAGCTGCCGGCTCTCGCCGACGGCCTGGAACTGAACCGAGGTGGGGCTGACGGTGATGGCGCCCGGGACGCTTGGCTCGGTGCCGCCGCCGCCGCAGCCCCAAAGCCAGCCAACGCCGAGGAGCAGGGTGAGGGGGATCGAGGGGGACCGGGGGCTCGGCGAAGGCAGCATCGGCGGTACCTGGCTGGGGAACATTCCGAGCGTCGAGGGCAGAGGGAAGCTAATCTGAGGCCGGCACCCTCAGCCAGTCGAACCGGGCGGGCGCAGGGCTGCCCAAAATGCTCTGTCCAACGTTAATCAGTAAGATGTTGTGGCGATGAATCCTAGGGTATTAGATATAACCCAATTTCTAAAGATGAGCCCATGACTCCTTCCCCCGCCGCCGTCCAGAATGACCCGCTCCCCGCCGTAGAAGGCATCAGGCAGCGTTTTCCGGCGCTCACCCGCCAGGTAGCCGGCCGGCCGGCGGCGTATTTCGACGGCCCGGGCGGCACCCAGGTGCCCGTCACGGTGGCCGACGCGGTCCGGGATTACCTGCTCCACCATAACGCCAACACCCACTGGTGCTACCCGACCAGTATCGAGACCGACGCCCTCCTCGCCGGTGCCCGCGCGGCGTTGGCCGACTTCCTTGGCGCCGCGCTGGACGAGATCGCCTTCGGCGCCAACATGACCACCCTGACCTTCCATCTGGCCAGGGCCCTCGGCCGGGCCTGGGGCCCGGGCGACGAGCTTGTGGTGACGGAGCTCGACCACCATGCCAACGTGGCCCCCTGGCGGGCGCTGGAACGCGAGCGGGGGCTCACCGTGAGAGCGGTCCCGCTGGCCCAGTCGTCGGGCGAGCTCGACTGGGGCGCCTTCGAGCGTCTGGTCACACCGCGGACCCGTCTGGTGGCCGTCGGCGCCGCGTCGAACGCGCTGGGCACCGTGAGCGACGTCGCCCGTGCCGCCGGGCTCGCCCGGGCGGTCGGCGCGCTGACCTTCGTGGACGCGGTGCACTACGCTCCGCATCTGCTGGTGGACGTCCGTGCCTTCGGGTGCGACTTCCTGGCCTGCTCCGCCTACAAGTTCTACGGTCCCCACGTCGGGGTGCTGTTCGGGCGGCGCGATCGGATCGAAGCCCTCGACGTGCCGAAGCTGGCGCCGGCGCCCGATCACGCGCCTGAACGGCTGGAAACCGGAACGCTCAATCACGAGGGCATCGTGGGCGCCGGCGCGGCGGTCGAGTTCCTCGCCTCCCTGGGCGGGCAGGGCTCCAGGCGCCAGCGCCTGGCCGCCGCCTTCGCCGAGCTGCACCGGCGGGGACAGCTCCTGGTCCAGCGACTCTGGCATGGGCTGGGCGAGATCCCGGCAGTGACGCGCTATGGCTTGCCTCCCGCCGGGCCGCGGACACCCACCGTGAGCTTCACGGTCAAGGGACGACCGAGCGAGGAAGTGGCGACCGCACTGGCCGGGGAGGGGGTCTTCGTGTCCCATGGCGACTTCTACGCCACCACGGTGGTCGAGCGGCTGGGCCAGTCGGCCCACGGCCTGGTCCGCGCCGGGTGTGCCTGCTACACCACGGAGGACGAGGTGGACCGGCTGATCGAGGGGGTGAAGCGACTGGGTCGTTGACGGCTAGGCCCGCCCGGGGGCCGCGACCGGCCCGGCAACCGGCTAGAGGGCGGTGAACGCCTGGCGGGCCAGGGCTAGGGCCAGCTCCGGTGTCACCGCCAAGCAGTTCAGGTGACCCATCTTCCGGCCGGGCCGAGGCTCGGCCTTGCCGTACAGGTGGAGCCGCACGCCGGGCAGCCTCAGCGCCTCAGCCCAGCGCGGCTCCCCGTCCTGCCAGAGATCCCCCAGCAGGTTGATCATGGCCACCGGGCTGAGCAGGCGCGGCACTCCGAGCGGAAGCCCGGTCAGCGCCCGGAGCTGCTGCTCGAACTGGTCGACCGAACAGGCATCCATGGTGTAGTGGCCGCTGTTGTGCGGCCGGGGAGCGATCTCGTTGACGAACAGGCGGCCGCCTTCCGCTACGAACAGCTCCACGCCCAGGACCCCGCCGTAGTTCAGGCGATCCGCCACCCGCACAGCCAGGGCCTGCGCCTCGGCGCCCAGCCGCTCGGAGACCCTGGCCGGCACTACGGTGGTCTCGAGAATGCCGTCCCGGTGGCTGTTCTCCCCGACTGGAAACGCCTGGACCTGACCGTCACCGCCTCGGGCCAGAACCACCGAGAGCTCCAGCTCCAGCGTCAGACGCTCCTCCAGCACGCAGGCGACCTGGCCGAATCGCCGGAAGGCGGCCTCCGCCGAATCCCTATCCGTCACCGTCGCCTGTCCCTTGCCATCGTAGCCCAGGCGGCTGGTCTTGAGCAGCGCCGGTAGCCTGACCGCATCCAGCGCGGCGGCCAGCTCGGTCCGGTCGCGCACCGGCCGGAACGGGGCCGTGGCGAAGCCTGCTTCCTGGAGAAAGGTCTTCTCCGCGATCCGGTCCTGCGCCACGGCGACCGCGTGCCCCGGCGGCTGAACCCGCGTGGCGCAGGCCAGCCGCTCCAGCGTGGCTGACGGCACGTTCTCGAACTCGGTGGTGACCGCCTGGCAGATCCCCGCCAGCTGGTCGAGGGCGGGTTGGTCGGTATAGGCCGCCCGAATATGGCGGTCGGCCGCCAGCCCGGCCGGACTGACCGGGTCAGGGTCGAGCACCGCCACCCGATACCCCATACTCCGGGCGCGCAGGGTGAACATCCGGCCGAGCTGTCCGCCTCCGAGGACGCCGACCATGGCACCGGGCAGGATCATCAGGCGCCCGGCGCGGGCAGCCCAAGGACCCGCTCCGTCTGAGCGGCCCGGAACGCGTCCAACCGCTGGGCCAGCGTCGGATCGGCCAGCGCCAGGACGGCGACGGCGTAGAGTCCGGCGTTGTGGGCCCCGGCCGGCCCGATCGCGAAGGTGGCGACCGGCACGCCGGCCGGCATCTGCACGATGGACAGGAGCGAATCGACCCCCTGCAGGTGGGCCGAGGTGACCGGAACGCCAAGCACCGGGAGGGTGGTCTTGGCGGCGAGCATGCCGGGAAGGTGGGCCGCGCCACCGGCGCCGGCGATGATGCAGCGCAGGCCGCGGCCACGCGCCTCCGAGGCATAGCGGAACAGCAGGTCCGGGGTCCGGTGCGCGCTCACGATCCGGGTCTCGTGGGGCACCTCGAAATCCGCCAGCCGCCGGGCCGCGTGCTGCATGACCTCCCAGTCGGAGTCGCTGCCCATCACGATGCCTACCAGGGGGGTGGTCATGCCGTCGTCTCCAGTGATCGCCTAGGGGAAACGGCCGGCACACGAGCGGCCGGAAGGGGAAGAATAAAGAGCGGCTCGCGGGAGCGCTGCAAGCGGTGGATCGGCGGGCCCCGGAGGGTCAGCCGTCACCGCCGGCCGCTGACTCGGTGTTACCGTGCAGCCACGGACAGTCACGTCCATCGTGGAGGACGCATGCTGGAGACCATTCAGATCACCGGAACGGAACGCCTGGTGCGGGCGGCGCTGGAGCACCGGGTCGTGCGCTTTCGCTACCACGGGCAGGCCCGCACGGTCGAGCCGCAGCTGATCGGCCTGCATGAGGCCGGCGAGCCCATGCTGGTGGCGTACCAGACGGCCGGAGGCAGCAACAGCGGGGAGCTGCCCGGCTGGCGGACGTTCATCACCACGGCGGTCGACGAGGTCGAGCTGACGGACGAGCGGTTCCCCGGCGCCCGGGGCGACCTCAACCTGGCCTCCCACGCGATGATCGAGATCTTCGCGCGGGCCTGAATGGCCGCTAGACCGTGGCCCGGGTGCGGTCCATGGTGCCCCGGGCCGCCAGGGCTGCCTGGGCCGCGGCCAGCCGGGCGATCGGCACCCGGAACGGCGAGCAGCTGACATAGTTCATGCCGAGCCGGTCGCAGAAGGCCACGGCGGCGGGATCGCCGCCGTGCTCGCCGCAGATGCCGAGCTTGAGGTCGGGGCGGGTGCGCCGGCCCAGCTCGCCGGCCATCTGGATCAGCTTGCCGACCCCCGCCTGGTCGAGCACCTGGAAGGGATCGTCCTCGATCACCCCGTGCTCGAGATAGTAGGGCAGGAAGTGGCCGGCGTCGTCCCGACTGAGTCCCCAGGTCGTCTGGGTCAGGTCGTTGGTGCCGTACGAGAAGAACTGGGCCTCGCGGGCCAGCTCGTCGGCGGTGAGCGCGGCCCGGGGGAGCTCGATCATGGTGCCGAGCAGGAACGGCACCGTGATCTGCCGCTCGCGGAACACCGCCTCGGCCACCTCGCGCACCAGCAGCGCCTGCTTCCGGAACTCCACCACGGTGGCGGTCAGCGGAACCATCACCTCGGGCATCACCCGGCCCTTCCGGGCGGCCACCGTGCAGGCGGCCTCGAAGATGGCCCGCACCTGCATCCGGGTGATCTCGGGATAGATGATGCCGAGCCGGCAGCCCCGCAGCCCGAGCATGGGATTGACCTCGTGCAGCCGGTCGATCACCGCCTGGAGCGCCTCCACCGGCAGGGCGAGGTCCTGGGCCAGCGCCGCGATCTCGGCCGGCTCCTTGGGCAGGAACTCATGGAGCGGGGGGTCGAGCAGCCGGATGGTGACCGGGAAGCCCTCCATGGCCCGGAAGATGGCCTCGAAGTCGGACCGCTGCATCGGCAGCAGCTTGGCCAGCGCCCGCTGGCGGCCCGCGGTGTCCTGGGCCACGATCATCTCGCGCATGGCGGTCAGCCGCTCGCCGTCGAAGAACATGTGCTCGGTCCGGCAGAGCCCGATCCCCTCGGCGCCGAAGTCGCGGCCGCGGTGGGCGTCCGCCGGCGTGTCGGCATTCACCCGGACCCGCAGCTGGCGGATCCGGTCAGCCCACTGCATCAGCCGGAGAAAGTCACCGCTCAGCTCGGGCGTGCGGAGGGCCGCCTGTCCGGCGAACACCTGGCCGCTGCCGCCGTCGACGGTAAGCCAGTCGCCCTCGGCCAGCGTCCGCCCGTTGACCGCCAGCCGTCCGGCCGGCTCGTCGACCTGAAGCTCCTGGGCCCCGGCGACGCAGGGCTTGCCCATCCCCCGCGCCACCACCGCCGCATGTGAAGTCATCCCGCCGCGGGCCGTGAGCACGGCCTTGGCCATGACCATGCCGTGGAAGTCTTCCGGCGAGGTCTCCCGGCGCACCAGGATGACCGCCTGGCCGGCCCGCCCCAGCTTCTCGGCCCGGTCGGCGTCGAACACGATGGTGCCGCAGGCGGCGCCTGGCGAGGCGGGCAGCCCGGTGGTCAGCAGGTCGAGCTGGCTGGCCGGGTCGATGGTGGGGTGGAGCAGCTGGTCCAGGTCGTGAGGCGGAATCCGGGCGACCGCCTCCTCCTCCGAGATCAGCTCCTCGTCCACCATTTCGCACGAGATCCGCACCGCCGCCTGGCCGGAGCGCTGGCCCCGCCGCGTCTGCAGCATGTACAGGGTGCCGCGCTCGATGGTGAACTCCATGTCCTGCACGTCCCGGAAGTGGCGCTCCAGGGTGCGCGCCACCCGCTCCAGCTCCTGGTACGAAGCCGGCAGCCGCTCCTTGAGGGTGGCGATGGGCAGCGGGGTCCGGCTGCCGGAGACGACGTCTTCCCCCTGGGCGTTGAGCAGGTATTCGCCGTACAAGGCATGCTCGCCGGTGCTCGGGTTCCGGGTGAAGGCCACGCCGGTGCCGGAGTCCTCGCCCAGATTGCCGTACACCATGGCCACCACGTTGACCGCGGTGCCCATGCTGTCGGGGATGTCGTGCAGCTTCCGGTAGTCGATGGCGCGCCGGGTGTTCCAGCTCTCGAACACGGCGGCGATGGCGCCCCACAGCTGATCGAGCGGCTCGGCGGGAAACTGCCGGCCGGTCTCCTTCCGGACGTGGTCCTTGAACTGCTGGACGATCGCCTGCAGCTCCTCGACCGACAGGTCGATGTCGCGCTCCACGCCGCAGCGGTGGCGGTGCTCCTCGAGGATCCGCTCGAACGGCGCCCGGGGCAGATCGAACACCACGCTGCCGTACATCTGGACGAACCGGCGGTACGAGTCCCAGGCGAACTGGGGGTTCCGGCTCTGCCGGGTCAGCCCTGCTACCGTGACGTCGTTGAGGCCGAGGTTGAGGATGGTCTCCATCATGCCCGGCATCGACACGGCGGCGCCCGACCGCACGCTCACCAGCAGCGGGTTCTCGCCGTCGCCGAACTGCTTGCCGGTGGCGCTCTCGACCCGGTGGAGGGCGTTCTCCACCTGCATCTGGAGCCGTTTGGGAAACTGGCGGCTGTCGAGGTAGGCGAGGCACAGGCTGCTGGCGATGGTGAAGCCGGGGGGGACCGGAATCCCGATGGTGGTCATCTCCGCCAGGCCCGCGCCCTTGCCGCCGAGGACGTCCTTCATGGCGGCGGTCCCGTCGGCCCGCCCCTGGCCGAAGAAGTAGACCAGCGGCTGGGTGTACGGGCCGCTCATGCGGGGGTGGCCACGAGCGGGGAGGCGTGCCGGATCTGGACCAGGTCGCCCGGGATGGCGGTCGGGTACTGGCCCGAGAAGCAGGCGTGGCAGTACTCGGTGTTGGGCCCGGCCGCGCGGAGCATGCCGTCGAGCGAGAGGTAACCCAGCGAGTCGACCTCGAGGAACTGGGCGATCTCCTCGACGCTGTGGGTGGCGGCGATGAGCTCCTCCCGGGTCGGCGTGTCGATGCCGTACAGGCAGGGGCCGGTGATCGGCGGGCTGCCCAGCCGGAGATGGACCTTCCGCGCGCCCGCGGCCCGGATCATCTGGACCAGACTCTTGCTGGTGTTGCCGCGGACGAGGCTGTCGTCCACCACCACCACCGACTTGCCCTGAATCACGTCCCGGACCGGATTGAATTTGATCTTCACCTTGGCCACTCGGAGGTTCTGGGTGGGGTTGATGAACGTCCGGCCGACGTAGTGGTTCCGGATCAGGCCGTGCTCCAGCTTGATGCCGGCCGCCTCGGAGAAGCCCAGCGCCATGGCGTTGGAGCTGTCGGGCACGCTGAACACCACCTCGGCGCCCGGGGCGGGCTGCTCCCGGGCCAGCTCGCGGCCCAGCGCCCGCCTGACCCGGTCCACCGACTCGCCGAAGACGGTGCTGTCGGGCCGGGCGAAGTAGACCAGCTCGAAGACGCAGCGGCTCACCGGTCGGGGCCGCAGTCGAGGCAGCTCGGTCACCACCCCATCCTCGATCCGGACGAACTCGCCCGGCTGCAGCTCGCAGGTGATGTTGGCCCCGAGCAGGTCGAGGGCGCAGGTCTCGCTGGCCACCACCATCCCGCCCGACAGCCGGCCCATGACCAGGGGACGGAACCCGCGGCTGTCGACCACGGCGTAGAGCGCCCGGCCCACCGTGATGACCAGGCTGTAGGCCCCGTCCACCTGCTCCAGCGCGTCCCGGATCTGGCCCTCGACGGTGGGGGCCTTCGACCGGGCGATCAGGTGGACCAGGACCTCGGTGTCGCTCGAGGTGGTGAAGATGGCGCCGCGCTCGACCAGCTCGCGCTTGAGCTCGGCGGCGTTGATGATGTTGCCGTTGTGGGCGATCGCCAGCGGCCCGCAGCGGGTGGCCACGTTGCAGGGCTGGGCGTTGGCCAGCACCGTGCTGCCGGTGGTGGAGTAGCGGGTGTGGCCTACCGCCACGTCGCCCGGCAGGGTGGCGAGGGTCGACTCCTCGAACGTCTCGTTCACCAGTCCCATGCCCCGGTGGGAGCGGGCCTGGCCCTCGCGGTCCACCGCCACGATCCCGGCACTCTCCTGGCCCCGGTGCTGCAGGGCGTAGAGACCGAGATAGGTGAGCCGGGCCGCGTCAGGGATCCCGGAAACGCCGATGATGCCGCACATCGCTCTACTCCCCTGCGGAGCGATCCACGTCCGGATGGCGCATCCGGCGGGGAATCGCCATGAAATAGCCTAGGCGCAGCGCGCCGATGGACCAGCGGAACACTCGACCACCGGCCGTGAGTTCCAGCTCCCCGCCCGGCTCGGTCACGTGCCCCGCGCGGTAGACCGGGACCCCGTGCTCGCCCGCCAGGGCGACCACCGCGGCGACGTGCTCCGGGGCCACCGACACCACCGCCCGCGCGCCGTCCTCCCCGTACAGCAGCCCGTCCAGGGGAACCTCGGGCCCTAGCCCGCCCAGGTCCAGCCTGGCCCCCAGTCCTGTGTCCGCATAGGGCCCGCCCATTGCCGCTTCGGCGACGGCGACCGCCAGGCCGCCCTGGCTGCAGTCGTGGGCGGACCGGAGCAGCCCGCGGCCGGCGGCGGCCACCAGCAGGCGCTGGAGCCGCCGTTCGGCGTCGAGATTGACCCGGGCCGGGCGGCCGCCCACGCACTGCCGGACGTCGGCCCAGAAGGCCGATCCGCCCAGCTCGCCGGCGGTGGTGCCGAACACCAGCACCTCGTCGAGGGGAGTGGAGAAGTGGCTCGGCACCCGAGCCTCCGCCCGGGGCAGCAAGCCGACCATCCCCACGGTCGGCGTGGGATCCACCGCCCCGGACGGGCTCTCGTTGTAGAAGCTGACGTTGCCGCCCGTGACCGGGGTGTCGAACGCCCGGCAGGCGTCGGCGATGCCGCGGCAGGCTTCGCGGAACTGAAAGAATACCTCCGGCTTTTCCGGATTGCCGAAGTTGAGGCAGTCGGTGATGCCGAGCGGCACCGCGCCGGTGCAGGCGATGTTGCGGGCCGCCTCGGCCACCGTCGCCTTGCCGCCCTCGTAGGGGTCGAGCGCCACCAGCCGATTGTTGCAATCCACCGTGACGGCCACGCCGAAGTCGGTGCCCGGCACCCGGAGGACCCCCGCATCGCCGCCGGGACCGATGACGGTCGATGCCTGCACCGTGGAATCGTACTGCTCGTAGACCCAGCGCTTGCTGGCGATGTTGGGCGTGTCGAGCAGAGTCTCCAGGGCGGCCTGGAGATCGGGCTCGGGCCCGGCCGGCGCGGCCGCGCGGCGGGCGCGGGCCTCGTCGCCTTCGCGGGCCTCCGGGTGGTAGATGGGGCAGTCCTCGACCAGGCGCTGGCCGGGAATGGCCGCCACCACCAGCCCCTCGTGTCGTACCCGAAAGATCCCGTCGTCGGTGACCTGGCCGATGGGGGTGGCGGACAGCTCCCACCGGGCGCAGACCGCCTGGATCTCGGGCACGCGGCCCGGCTCGGCCACCACCAGCATCCGCTCCTGGGACTCCGACAGCAGGATCTCGTACGGGGTCATCGCCGCCTCGCGGGTCGGCACCAGGGCGGTGTCGATCTCGACCCCCACGCCGCCGCGGGCGGCCATCTCGGCGCTCGAGCTGGTGAGACCGGCGGCCCCCATGTCCTGGATCGCCACGATCAGGCCCGAGGTGATCAGCTCGAGGCTGGCCTCGAGCAGCAGCTTCTCGGTGAAGGGGTCGCCGACCTGGACCTGGGGCCGGCGGGCCTCGCTCTTCTCGCTCAGCTCCTCCGAGGCGAAGCTGGCGCCGTGGATCCCGTCCCGTCCGGTCCGGGCCCCGACACAGAGCAGCACGTTGCCCACCCCGTGCGCCGCCGCCCGGATCAGGTCCGTCTCCCGGAGCAGGCCGACGCACATGGCGTTGACCAGCGGGTTGCCGGTGTACCCCTCGGCGAAGCCCACCTCGCCGCCGAGGGTGGGCACGCCGACACAGTTGCCGTAGTCACCCACGCCGCGGACTACCCCGGCGAAGAGGTAACGGTTGCGGGGCAGGTCCAGCGGGCCGAACCTGAGACTGTTGAGCACCGCCACCGGGCGGGCGCCCATGGTGAACACGTCACGGAGGATGCCGCCGACGCCGGTGGCGGCCCCCTGGTACGGCTCGACGGCGGAGGGATGGTTGTGGGACTCGATCTTGAAGGCGACCGCCCAGCCGTCGGGCAGTCGGAGGACGCCGGCATTCTCGCCCGGCCCCTGGACCACCTGGGGGCCGGTGGTGGGAAAGGTCTTGAGCACCGGCTTGGAGTGCTTGTAGGAGCAGTGCTCGGACCAGAGGGCGGAGAACACCCCCAGCTCGGTCAGGGTGGGCGTGCGGCCGAGCAGCTCGAGGATGCGGCCGTACTCCAGCTCGTTCAGGTTGTGCTCCCGGACCAGCTCGGCGGTGACCGGCCGCTCGCCGGCGAAGGCGAACGCCTCGGTCGAGCCCAGCGGGGCGGTGCCGGCCAGGGAGCTGGTCACCGATCGTCCCAGTTGCGCACCCGCTTGAGACTGCCGATGGCGTCCGAGATCACCCGGGTGAGCAGCGCGGGGCGGTGTTCGTGCGCCACCGCCTCGATCTCGCCGGCATCGAGCCACATCCCGCCGCAATGGGGACAGGTCTCGATCTGGACGTCGTGGTAGGTGCTGCTCGAGAGGTCGTAGCCGTCCTTGGGGCACTTCATGAAGTGGGTCCGCCGCTCGGCCTCTCGGGCGGCGGCCTCGGCGGCGGCGCGCTGCTGCCGGAGCAGCTCGGCGTCCTGCTTGACGAAGTACTCGTCCTCGTTCCGGCTGGGCTTGTCGGTAGTCATCGAGTGGGTGCGTTGAGCGTGGATGCCCCCGGCTGCCAGGCCGCGAGCGAGGTGAAGAATCCGAGGCCGTCCGGGTTGCCGAGCAGGCTGTCGGCCATCCGCTCGGGGTGGGGCATGATGCCGACGACCGTGCCGGCGGCATTGGAGATGCCGGCGATGTGGCGGGCGGACCCGTTCGGATTGGGCTGGAGCGGCGACGATTCGCTGGCCGGGACGTAGCGCAGCACGACCCGCCCTTCGGCTTCGAGCATCCGCAGCGTGTCCTCGGAGGCCACGAACCGGCCGTCACCGTGCGCCACCGGCAGGCGCAGCCGCGTGCCCGGCGAATAGGCGCTGGTGAACACGGTGCTGGCGCGCTCGACCACCACGTCGACCGGCTTGGACACGAAGCTGAGTCCGGCGTTCCGCATCAGGGCGCCCGGCAGCAGGTGGGCCTCGCACAGGATCTGGAAGCCATTGCAGATGCCGAGCACCGCCCCGCCAGCGGCGGCGTGCCGCTGGACCGCCTGCATCACCGGGCTGAACCGGGCGATGGCGCCGGACCGCAGGTAGTCGCCATAGCTGAAGCCGCCGGGCAGCAGCACCGCATCGGCCCCGCCGAGGCCGGTGTCCCGGTGCCACACGAAGTAGGCGTTGGTGCCGGCCTGCTCGGCGGCCCGCAGGGTGTCGAAATCGCAATTGCTACCCGGGAAGCGGACCACCGCGACGTTGATCACCGCGCCTCCTCCACCTGCAGCAGGTAGTCCTCGGTGACCGGGTTGGCCAGCAGCTTGTCGCACATCTGGCGGACCCGCGACTCGGCCTCGGCCCGGGAGCCGGCGGCCACGTCCAGCTCGATGGCCCGGCCGACCCGGACTCCGGCCGCCTCGGCGAAGCCAAGGGCTCCCAGGGCGTGCTCGACCGCCTGACCCTGGGGATCGAGCAGGCCGTCCCGCGGCATCACCCGCACGTGTACGCGATAGCTCATCGGTCCTCTGGCAGCTCGCGCCGGTCGCCCCAGCCGGCCCGTCGCTCGATGGGAAGGGGACTGTCGGGCTCGGCCTCGGCCGGGTGCATGGCGTCGGCCAGCTGGTCGTCCGACGCCGTGGCCTGCTCCTGCCGTTCCATCAGCCCGAGGATGGTCATCCGGGCCACCCCGAAGACGACGTAGGCGAGCCCGAGGGGAAACAGAAAATACTCGGGCGCGAGCAGCGCGCCGAGCAGGATCGCCAGGTGGACCGCCAGGCCGAACAGTCCCTTGGCCGACCGCACGCCGATCGGAGGGAACTTGGGATACTTCACGTTGCTCACCATCAGCACGGCGAGCAGCAGCATCAGGACCACCAGGCCCTGGTGCTGAAGGTCGAGATAGGCCACCGAGGCCCGATACCACTCGGTCTGGCTGAACGGGTAGTACACCGCCAGGGTCATCCCGGCCGAGGGGGACGGCAGGCCGGTGAACCAGCCGGTGGAGGGCTTGCCGGCGGATACCACGTTGAACCGGGCCAGCCGGCAGGCGACCGCCGTGACGTAGATGTACGACAGGATCCAGGCGAACCGCCCCGCGCTGGCGAAGTCGAGAAAGTAGATCAGCAGGGCCGGGGCCACGCCGAAGGAGATCACGTCCACCAGCGAATCGAGCTCGGCGCCGAACCGGGAGCCGGTGTTGGACAGCCGGGCCACCCGGCCGTCTAGCATGTCGAGAATGCCCGAGAAGACGATGAACCAGCCGGCCCAGCGGAAGTTGCCGTTGAAGGCGGACACGATGGCCCAGAAGCCGAAGAACAGGTTGCCGAGCGTGAAGGCGCTGGGCATCACCACGACTACCTGCCGCATGCTCGGGCGCCGCGCGGCGCCGCTCCGGCGTGGGATCAGTTCCATTCGGCCACCACCGTCACGCCCACTCGCGTGGTGTCCCCCACCTGCACCAGGACGCGGGTGTCCAGCGGCAGGAACAGGTCCACCCGCGAGCCGAACCGGATCATCCCCATCCGTTCGCCCTGGTGCACCACCGCGCCGACCTGGTGGTCGGTCACGATGCGGCGGGCCACCAGCCCGGCGATCTGCCTGACCAGCAGCTTGCCCCGCGCGGTGGCCAGGCCGATGGTGGACTGCTCGTTCGACAGGCTGGCCTTCTCCGCGGCCGCGTGCCCGAACTGTCCCGGATTGTACTGCCGGTATGCCACCGTGCCGTCGGCCGGATAGCGGTTCACGTGACAGTCGAACACGTTCATGAAGATCGAGATCCGCCGGGCCCGGCCACCGAAGAAGGCGGGCTCGTCGACCTCGATAAGGCTGACCACCTTGCCGTCGGCCGGGGCGACGATCAGCCGGTCGCCCCGCGACCACGGCCGCTCGGGGTCGCGGAAGAAGGCGACCACCCAGACGGCCAGGATGCCCCACAGCGCCGCCGCGACGATCCAGCCGGCCGAGGCGGTGAGCAAGGCCGCCGCGAGCAGCAGTGCGGCCACCACCCACGCCCCGACGATGAACCAGCGGCCCTCCGGCGCGGTGCGGATCATGTCTGGTCCTCCCCCAGCTCCCGCCCGGTCAGCAGACGGAACGCCTCCAGGTAGCGGCGGCTGGTGGCCTCGACGACCTGCGGCGGCAACGGCGGCGGCGGGGACTCTCCGTTCCACCCGCCGGCGGCCCGCAGCTCGGCGAGATAGTCGCGCAGCGGCTGCTTGTCGAAGCTCGGCTGGCTCTGGCCGGGCGTGTAGCGATCGGCCGGCCAGAAGCGCGAGCTGTCGGGGGTGAGGACCTCGTCGATCAGGAGCAGCTCACCGCTCGGCGTGGTCCCGAACTCGAACTTGGTGTCGGCGATGATGATGCCGCGCGACCCGGCATGGTCCCGCCCGGCCCGGTAGACGGCGAAGCTGGCGTCCCGCAGCCGGCCGGTGAGCTCGGCTCCGATCTCGGCGGCCATGCGCCCGAAGGTGACGTTCTCGTCGTGTCCGCTTTCCGCCTTGGTGGCGGGCGAGAAGATCGGCGGCTCCAGCCGGGCGCTTTCGAGCAGGTTGGGCGGCAGCGGCTCGCCCGCCAGCGTGCCCCGGGCGCGATATTCGGCCCAGGCCGACCCGGACAGGTAGCCACGGACCACGCACTCGAAGGCCACCGGCTCCGTCCGCCGGACCAGCATCGCGCGGCCGGCCAGTTCGGCCTCGCGGCCTTGCAGCGCCGGCACCCGGCCGACGATCTCGGAGGACCTCGCGGTGAGGTAGTGCGACGGCACCACGTCCCGCAGCCGCTCGAACCAGAAGGCGCTGATCTGGGTGAGCACCGCGCCCTTCCGCGGGACCGGCTCGCGCATCACCACGTCGAAGGCGCTGACCCGGTCGCTGGCCACGAGCAGGAGGTGCTCGGCGTCCACCTGGTACACCTCGCGCACCTTGCCCCGCCGCAGCAGCGGCAGCGGCAGCCGGCTCTCGGTCACCACCGTCATACCCGCACCTCCGCTCCCTCGGCTTCCGTGGCCAGGGGCCGGGCCCGGGCCAGCAGGGGCGCGAGATACTCGCCGAGAAACTCGCCCACCTGAGGCGTGGCCCGGCCGGTGTACCCCGCCGGCTCCATCTCAGCCCGGAGGGACGAGGCCGGCACCGCCCGGAAGGCCGGGTCGGCGGCCAGCCGGTCGAGCAGGTCGTTGGCGCCGCCCCGGCTCACCGCCTCGGCCACCGCCAGGCTGTGCTGCCGGATGACTTCGTGCAGGGCCTGGCGGTCGCCCCCCGCCGCCACCCCCAGCATGAGCCACCGCTCGGTCGCCATGAAGGGCATCTGCTCGGCGACGTGGCGGCGGATGACCTCCTCCCGCACTTCCAGGCCGGCCGCGATGTTGGTCGCCAGGACCAGGATGGCGTCGGCGCCCAGGAACGCCTCGGGCAGGCTGAGCCGCCGATTGGCGCTGTCGTCCAGCGTCCGCTCCAGCCATTGGGCGGCCGCGGTGTGGGCGCCGTTGGCCTGGAGCGAGATGACGAACCGGGCCAGGCCGGCGATTCGTTCCGCCCGCATCGGGTTGCGCTTGTAGGCCATGGCGCTGGAGCCGATCTGCTCCGACTCGAACGGCTCGAGCAGCTCGCCCTCGTGCTGCAGCAGCCGGAGGTCGCCGGCCATCTTGGCGGCCGACTGGGCCACCCCGCTCAGCGCGTCGAGCACCATGCTGTCGGCCTTCCGGGGATAGGTCTGCCCGGTGACGGCAAACTGTTCGCGGAAGCCCAGCTTGGCGGTGACCCGGCGCTCGAGGTCGCGCACCTTGCGGTGGTCGCCGCCGAACAGCTCAAGGAACGACGCCTGGGTCCCGGTGGTGCCCTGGCAGCCGCGGAAGCGGAGCGCCTCGAGTCGGTGGCAGATCTCCTCGACATCGAGGGCGAAATCCTGCATCCACAGCGTGGCCCGCTTGCCCACGGTGGTGAGCTGGGCCGGCTGAAAGTGGGTATAGGCCAGGCAGGGCACGGCCGCGGTCCGCCGGGCAAACCCCTCCAGCGCCGACAGCACGGCGATCAGGCGTCCGAGCAGCAGGCGAAGCCCTTCCCGCATGACGATCAGGTCGGCGTTGTCGGTCACGAAGGCGCTGGTGGCGCCGAGGTGGAGGAACGGCCGGGCCGCCGGCGCCTGGTCGCCGAAGGCGTGGACGTGGGCCATCACGTCGTGCCGGAAGCGGCGCTCGTACCGGGCGGCGACCGCCAGGTCGGCGTCGTCGAGGTGGGCCCGCATCTCGGCCAGGGCGGCCTCGGGCAGGTCGAGCCCGAGCTCGCGCTCCGCCTCGGCCAGGGCCAGCCAGAGCCGGCGCCACAGGCCGATCCGGTGGGCCTCGCCCCACAGCCGCTGCATGGCGGGGGAGGCGTACCGGCCGCCGAGCGGCGAGCGCCAGCGATCGTCGGTCATCGGAAGACCAGGTCGGTGAAGGTGATCTCGCCGTCCCGCTCGAGGTAGACCCGGATGACCTCGCCCGAACGCACGTTGAGCAGGTCCTCGACCTGCGCCGCGCTGCGCACGGCCGTTCGGTTCACGCCCACAATCACGTCGCCCTCCTGCAGGCCGGTCGCGCGGCTCACCGCGGGACTGATCTTGAAGATCAGCGCGCCGCGATCGCTCCGGAGAGTCCGCTCGGCCTGGATCTGGGGCGTGACGTTGACCAGCTGGAGGTCCTGCAGCACCGTGACCTTCTCGGCGGTCACGGTCGGCAGGTCGCCGCTCACGATCCGCCGGTGGACCGGCCCGCCGCCGCTTCGGACCGTGAGGTCGACGCTGTCGCCCACGTGGAGGTCGAGCTTGACCGCTTCCCAGTCGAGATAGTTGCGCAGCAGCCGCCCGTTGGCCTGAACCAGGACGTCGCCCTCCTTCAGCCCCGCCCGCGCGGCCGGGCCCTCGGGAGTCACACCCGAGACCACCACGCCGCCGGCGCTCTTCCAGTTCCGCATCGCCGCCGCGCCCTGGACATCGAGTCCGACCCAGGCGCGCCGGACCGAGCCGCGCCGGATGATCTCGTCGGCCACGCCAAGGGCCCGCTCGATCGGAATGGCGAAGCCGAGCCCGACCGACCCGCCGCTGCTGCTGAAGATCGAGCTGTTGACCCCCACGACCTCGCCCGCCGCATTGGTCAGCGGGCCGCCCGAGTTGCCGGGGTTGATGGCGGCATCGGTCTGGATCATGTCCAGGTAGAGGCCGGTCTGATCGCCGGACGGGAGGATGTTGCGCGACGTGGCGCTGACCACGCCGACGGTGACCGTCGGCTCGGCGTTGCCGAGCAGGAAGGCGTAGGGGTTGCCCATGGCGACGACCCACTCGCCGATCATCAGGTCGGTGCTCCGCCCGGTGAGCACCGTCGGCAGGCCCTGCCGCTCCACCTTCACTACGGCGATGTCGGTCAGCGGATCCTCGCCCAGGATCCGGGCCGGCAGGTCGGTCCCGTCCGGCAGGGTGACCACCACCTTGGTAGCGTGGGCGACGACGTGCTGGTTGGTCACGATGATCCCGTTCGGGCGGATCACGAAGCCGGTGCCGTACCCCTGCACGATCTGGGCGCCCTGGGGCACGAAGAAGAAATCCCAGGGGGAGCGGGCCGGGGCGTCCCGGGTCGAGGTCACGTTGATCGAGACCACCGCGCCCGAGGCCCGCTCCACGGCCGCCACCAGCGCCGTCCGGCGCACCGTTCCGGCCTGAGCGGAAGCCTGCGAGGCCGACTGCGGTCTGGCGGCTACCTGTGCTGCGGCGGAGCTGGTGGCCAGGCTGCCGTCGTGGCGGGACCGTTCGGCGGTCCGCGCCTGGTCGCGGCACGCGCCGAGCGGTGCCGCGCCGGTCGCGGCCAGCAGCAGGAGGCCGAGTCCGCGGGTGCGGCTACCCATCGCGGGTGGCGGGGTCAGCGGTTCGCTCTCGCCCGGATGGGGCCAGGAGCGGTGTAACCCCGATGGCCGGCTCGCTCTGCCGGTCCAGATCGATCGGCCGATTCGGCTGGGCGAGCGGGTTGACTTCGGTCAGGTACAGCTCCGCCGGGTAGGACGCGCGAATGAAGTACAGGCCCTCGGCCGGCGCGGGTGGGCTAGTCCGCTGGTTGTCGCCCGAGCCGAGCAGCATGTCGATGTCGGACAGGGGCCGGCGCCCCAGGCCGACGTCCACCATGGTGCCGACCAGCATCCGGACCATGTGGTGGAGAAAACGATCGGCCTCGACCTCGAAGCTCACCCCCGCGCCAGCCGGCCGAAGCTCCCATCGGGCCAGGCCGAGCCGGCAGTGGTAGTGCGGCTTCGGCGGGCCCTTGGCCGCGAAGGCCTGGAAGTCGTGAGTGCCGTGGAGCAGCGTGGCCGCCCCCCGCAGGGCGGCCAGGTCGAGCGGACGGCCCAGGGCCCACTCGAACGGGCGGCGGAAGGGCGAGGCGGCAGCGGCGTCGGTGCCGATGTCGTAGCGGTAGCGGCGGGACAGGGCGCTCTTCCGGGCGTGGAAACCCGGGTGCATCTCGTCCACCCGTTCGACCCAGCACTGACGCGGGAGGAGGGCATTGAGGGCGCGCTGGAGCGGAACGGCCCCCCACCGGGCCGGGGCCAGGAAGCTGACGCCGAGGCCGGTAGCATGCACCCCGGCATCGGTGCGCCCTGCGGCGTGAGCGGAAGCCGGACGGCCGAACAGCCGTGCCAGCACACTCTCGAACTCGGCTTGGACCGAACGGCCGGCGGGCTGACGCTGCCACCCGACGAACCCGGTGCCGTCGAACTGCAGCGTGGCGAGAAATGTCCGGCTCATCGAGCCGCAATCTAGCGGCACCCGCCCCCCCGAGCAAGCCGCGCAACTGCTTGTCGTGATTGACAAAAGCCCAGTTTGCCAGGTACACTTTCGGGCACTCCGCCCCCGTCCCGACCGAGCTCCGACCCCGACCGCCCGTGACCCAGGACGCGCCACTCCGTTTTGCCATTCAGCAGCTGTCCCAAGGCCGGTCGCTGACCGCCGCGGCGGCGGCCGCCGCGTTCGAGATCGTGATGCGGGGCGAAGCGTCGCCGGTTCAGGCCGCCGGCCTGCTGATGGGGCTTCGGGCCAAAGGGGAGACGGCCGAAGAGGTGGCCGGCGCGGCCGAGGCCATGCGGGCGGCGATGGTCCGGCTCGACGCGGGAGATCTCGACGGGTTGGTCGACACCTGCGGCACCGGCGGGGGGCAGGTCGGGACGCTCAACATCTCGACCACCGCGGCATTCGTGGTCGCCGGGGCCGGCGTGCCGGTGGCCAAACACGGCAACCGGAGCTACACCTCGCGCTCCGGATCGGCCGACGTGCTCGAGGCGCTGGGGATCGACATCGCCCTGCCGCCGGCCCGCGCGGCTGCGGTGCTGCAGGAGGCGGGCATCGCCTTCCTGTTCGCGCCGACCTATCACCCCGCCATGCGCCACATAGGGCCGGTCCGGCGCGAGCTGGGCGTCGCCACCATCATGAACCTGCTGGGTCCGCTGGCCAATCCGGCCGGGGTCCGGCGCCAGGTCATCGGCGTCGCCAGCGAGGACCGGGCTCCGCTGGTGGCGGAGGCGCTGGCCCGGCTGGGCGCGACGCACGCCCTGGTCGTCCACGCGGCGATCGGCATGGACGAAGTCAGCCCTTCGGGTGCGACCTGGGCCTGGGAGGTCCGCGATGGTGCGGTGGCACGCTGGGACCTCTCGCCCGGCGCGCACGGGCTCGAGTGTGACGATCTGGCGGGTTTGCAGGGCGGCGAGCCCGAGGAGAACGCCAGCCGGGTGGAGCGCTTGCTCGAAGGCGAGGGCGCGGCGGTGGAGCGCTGCGCCGTCGTGCTGAACGCCGGCGCGGCGCTCTACGTGGCCGGCCGAGGCTGGAGCCTGGCCGAGGCGATCGAGCGGGCCCGGACCGCGCTCGACGAGGGGGCCGGAGCGCGGGCGCTGGCCGCACTCCGGCGGGCGGCCCCGCGTCAGCCAGCCGCGGCCGCCGACGGCGCGCTGGCCACGGCCCGCCCAGCGTGAGCGACGCGGACGCCGGCGATCAGTACTTGCGGATGACGCCGACCACCACGCCCTGGATGAGCACGTCCCGCTCCTGAAACCGGAGCGGCTGCATGGTGGTGTTGGCCGGCTGGAGCCGGATCCAGCCGCCGGCCTCGCGGTAGAACTTCTTGACCGTGGCCTCGCTGCCGTGCACCAGCGCGATGACCATCTCGCCGTTTTCGGCGGTCTGCTTGCCGTGGACGACTACCACGTCCCCGTCCATGATGTGCTCGTCGATCATGGAGGTACCCTGGACCCGGAGGGCATAGTTGGGCCCCCGGCGCGGCAGCATCTGGTCCGGCACCGCGATGGTTTCCTGGTGCATCAGCGATTCGATCGGCGTGCCGGCGGCCACCTTGCCGAGCAGGGGAATCTCGCTGGCCGCCGAAGTGCCGCGCGGCGGCAGGACCTCGATCGAGCGGCTTTCGTTGTACGACCGCCGGATGTAGCCCTTCCGCTCGAGGTTGGTCAGGTGCTCGTGCACCGTGGCGAGCGACTGGAAGCCGAACCGCTCCGCGATCTCCTCGAAGCTGGGGGCGTAGCCCTGATCCTGGATGTGCTGCTGGAGGTAGGCTAGGATCTCGCTCTGGCGCTTGGTCAGGGGCACGGCTGGTCTCCTCGATCGGGAAGCGCGGGGCCCGGAGACGGTCAGGGGCGACCGAATAGAGCCCGAACTACTATACCCGAAGACCGGCCGAAGGACAAGATGCCCGTCACCCTGGATCAGATCCTGAGCACCACCCGCGAGGCCCTGCCGGCCCTGCACGCCCGCCGCCAGGCGGTCGAGGCGGCGGCCGCCCGGGCCCGCCCGGTGCCGTCGCTGGCCGCAGCGCTCCGAGGCGACCGCGTGGGAGTCATCGCCGAGGTGAAGCGCCGCTCTCCGTCGGCCGGGATGATCCGGGCGGATCTCGACCCCGCCGACCGGGCGGAGCGCTATGCCGCGCATGGCGCGGCCGCGATCTCGGTGCTCACCGACGGGCCGTTCTTCGGCGGCTCGATGGACGATCTCCGGGCCGCCGTCGCCCGGGTGCAGGTGCCGGTGCTGCGGAAGGACTTCATCCTCGACGAGCTCCAGATCGCCGAGGCCCGGGCCGCCGGCGCCTCGGCCGTGCTGCTCATCGTCCGGGCCCTGGCCGATCGACGGCTCCGCACTCTGCTCGGCGCCGCCACGGCGGCCGGCATGACCGCCCTGGTCGAGGTCCACACCGCGGCCGAGCTGGACCGTGCCGCCGAGGCGGGCGCCACCGTGATCGGCGTGAACAGCCGGGATCTGGACACCTTCCGGGTCGACACGGCCGCGGCCTGGCGGCTGATCGCGGCGGTTCCCCCCGGCGTCGTGGCCGTGGCCGAAAGCGGGATGGCGACGGTCGCGGACGTCGTCGCCGCGGGCGCGGCGGGCGCCGCCGCCGTGCTGATCGGGACCGCGCTGTCCGCCGCGGCCGATCCCGACGCGGTGCTGCGGGGGCTCAGCGGAATCACTCGGCGTGTCCGCTAGCCGTCCCGGGGTCAAGCTGTGCGGAATGATGCGGGCGGAGGACGCCGCTCGCGGAGCGGCCGCCGGGGCGTGCTATCTCGGCGTCGTGTTCGCCGGCGGTCCGAGGCGGGTGACCGCAAGCCAGGCCGCGGCCGTTCGCGAGGCGGCGGCGGATGTGCCGGTCATGGGGGTCTTCGGGACCCAGACCGTCGAGGAGATTCTCCGGCTGGTTCGGACGGTCGGGCTCAGGGGGGCACAGCTTCACGGCGACTATGACGCCGCCGCTGCGGCCCGGCTTCGAGCCGAGGGGCTCCTCGTCTGGCGGGTGGTTCGGGTCGGCTCGGCCGCCGACCTCGATCGGGTGAGCCGGGTGACCGAAGCGGCGGACGCCGTGCTGGTCGAGCCGCGGGTGCCGGGGCGCCAGGGCGGGGCAGGGGTGGCGCTCGATCTCACCGTCGCCCTCGAGGCCCGCCGCCGCCTGGCCGGGCAGGCCATGGTCCTCGCCGGAGGCCTGACGCCGGCGACCGTGGCCGACGCGGTGGCCCTCGTTCGGCCGGACGTGGTGGATGTAAGTTCCGGCGTGGAAGTCCTGCCGGGCGTCAAGGACCCAGACAAGATCGCGCGATTCGTGGAGGCGGTGCTTGGCCATAGCGCTATCAGCTGAGCGGGCAGTCGGCGGCCGGTTCGGTCCGTACGGCGGACGCTACGTGCCCGAGACCCTGGTCGGGGCGCTGGACGACCTGACGGCCTTGTACGACGCCGCCCGGGCCGAGCCCGCCTTCTGGCTCGAGTACGAGACCCTGCTGGCGGAATTTGTGGGCCGGCCCTCGCCCCTGACCGAGGCACCCCGGCTGGGCGCCGAGGTGGGCACCCGGGTCATCCTCAAGCGGGAAGACCTCAACCACACCGGCGCCCACAAGATCAACAACACCGTCGGGCAAGTGCTGCTGGCCCGGCGGATGGGCAAGCGCCGGATCATCGCCGAGACCGGGGCCGGCCAGCACGGCGTGGCCACCGCCACGGTGTGCGCCCGGTTCGGGCTGGAGTGCGTGGTCTACATGGGGGCGGAGGACGTCGCCCGGCAGCGGCTCAACGTCTACCGGATGCAGCTGCTGGGCGCGACGGTCGTCCCGGTCGAGTCGGGGACCCGCACCCTGAAGGACGCCACCAACGAGGCGCTCCGGGACTGGGTCACCAACGTCCCGTCCACCCACTACATCATCGGCTCGGTAGTGGGTCCCGATCCCTACCCTCGGATGGTCCGCGACTTCCAGTCGATCATCGGCCGGGAAGCGCGAGCGCAGGTTCTGGCCCGCTACGGCCGGGTCCCGCACACGGTGGTGGCCTGCGTGGGTGGCGGCTCCAACGCGATGGGCATCTTCGCCGGGTTTCTCGACGATGCCGAGGTCCGGCTGGTCGGGGTCG
>DATAOR010000346.1:0-3652 GCA_036265635.1 Gemmatimonadales bacterium | reverse complement strand
CGGCGGCCAGTTCATGTTCCTGCTGGCCGAGGCGGTGGTGCGGCGGCCGCTCCCGCTCAAGCTGCGGGAACGGCTGACCATGGTGGGGCTGGTGCTGATCGTGCTCCTCATGGGGCTGGCGTTCTCGAACGACCTGCGGCGACTGTTCGGGGCCTGAGGCGGCCGGCCACAGGGGTCGGGCCACAGGCGTCGGGCCACAGGCGTCCGGACCTGGGGAGCTTCGGCGCCTGAGACACTCGGGGGCCTGAGCGCGGAGGCGGTAGGGCCTTGAGGTCCCAGGACCTGAGGCGATGGGCGCGCGAGATCCCGGGCTGTTGAGGCTTCAGGACTGCTGGCGCTCGGGACCGCCGGAGGGTCGCCGGCCCCGGGCCGCCCACCCTTGCCCTCCGCCTCGACCGTGCTTATTCTACCGTGCTACAACGGATTACGACGCCAAAGCCCAAGAGGAAGACGGCAGCATGAGCTTCGACAAGCAGGCGGTCATGGCCAAGCACCAGGCGCGTTCCGGCGACACCGGATCGACCAAGGTGCAGGTGGCCCTCCTGACCGAGCGGATCAACTCGCTCACCGACCACTTCCGCACCCACCCGAAGGATCACCACGGGCGGCGCGGACTGCTGAAGATGGTCGGAACCCGCCGGCGGCTGCTCACGTACCTCAAGCGCAGCGACCTCGAGACCTACCGGGCACTGATCGAGCAGCTCGGGCTCCGCCACTAATTCCGTTGCGCCGCCGGGGGCGTCCTGATCACGATCGGGACGCCCTCTCGGCATTCCTGCGTTCGATGCGGCAAAGAAACCCGAGACCATCAGAGAGAAGGTAGTGTGACCGTGCAACGGATCGAGACCCAGTTCGCCGGACGTCCATTCACCCTGGAGACGGGCCGGTTGGCCAAGCAGGCGGCCGGCTCCGCGCTGCTCCGCTTCGGCGACACCATGGTCCTGGCGGCCGTGACCGTCTCCCCCAACATCTCCACCCTCCCGTTCTTTCCCCTGACCGTCGAGTATCGCGAAAAGACCTACGCCGCCGGCAAGATTCCCGGCGGGTTTCTCAAGCGCGAAGGGCGGCCGTCCGACGACGAGATCCTGGCCGCGCGCCTGATCGACCGGTCGATCCGGCCGCTGTTTCCGGAAGGGTTCAAGAACGAGGTGCAGGTGTTCGTGACCGTGCTGTCGGCCGATCAGGAGAATGACGCCGACATCCTCGGTGTCGTCGCCGCCTCGGCCGCGCTCACCCTGTCCACGGTGCCGTGGAAGGGGCCGCTCGGCGCCGTGCGGGTCGGCCGGGTCGAAGGCAACTGGATCCTCAACCCCACCTTCCAGCAGCTCGAGTTCTCGACCCTCGACCTGGTCGTGAGCGGTTCGGCCGATTCCATCGTCATGGTGGAGGGCGGCGCGCTCGAGATCTCGGAGGCCGAGGTGCTCGAGGCGCTCAAGGTGGCCCAGAAGGGGATCAAGGAGGTCATCGGTCTCCAGAAGCAGGTCAGCGACAAGGCCGACCGGAAGCCCAAGATCGCCTGGACCAAGTCCGAGCACGACGCGGGCATCGTGGAGCAGCTCCGCGCGCTGACCGAGTCGCAGATGGCCACCGCCATCAACGCCAAGGACAAGGCCAGTCGGGCCGGCGGCGTGCGGGCGGTGCGCGACCAGGCCATCAGCAAGCTGCTCGAGAGCTTCCCCGACCGGGGCCGGGAGATCGGCAACGCGCTCGAGGACGTCGAGTACCGGGTCATGCGCCAGCAGGTCCTCGACAAGGGTGAGCGGGTCGACGGTCGCGACCTGGACACCATCCGCCCGATCGTGATCGAGACCGGGGTGCTGCCCCGGGTGCACGGCTCGTCGCTGTTCCAGCGGGGCGAGACCCAGGCGATGGTGAGCGTCACCCTGGGCACCGCCGACGACGAGCAGCGGATCGACAGCATCGACGTGGCCGGGGAGACCACCAAGTCGTTCATGCTGCACTACAACTTCCCGCCCTACTCGACCGGCGAGGTCAAGATGATCCGCGGCACCAGCCGCCGCGAGATCGGCCACGGCGCCCTGGCCGAGCGGGCGCTCCAGCCGCTGCTGCCCCACTACGAGGACTTCCCCTACACCCTGCGGGTGGTGAGCGAGATCCTCGAGTCGAACGGCTCCAGCTCCATGGCCACCGTCTGCGGCGGCTCACTGGCCCTGATGGACGCCGGTGTGCCGATGCAGGCGCCCTGCGCCGGGGTCGCCATGGGTCTGATCAAGGAAGGCGACAAGATCGCGGTCCTGACCGACATCCTGGGCTCGGAGGACCACCTCGGCGACATGGACTTCAAGGTCGCCGGCACCGAGAAGGGGATCACCTCGATTCAGATGGACATCAAGATCGAGGGCCTCGACCTCAAGATCATGGAGCAGGCGCTGGAGAAGGCCCGGAAGGGCCGGCTCCACATCCTGAAGGAGATGGCCAAGGTCCTGCCGTCGCCGCGGACCGAGCTCTCGAAGTACGCCCCGCGGATCTTCACCATGCAGATCAAGCCGGACAAGATCGGCGACGTCATCGGGCCCAAGGGCAAGACCATCCGGGGCATCCAGGACGCCACCGGGGCCAAGATCAGCATCGAGGACAGCGGGCTGGTCACCATCTCGGCGGTGGGCGGCGAGGCGGGCGAGAAGGCGCGGGCGATGGTCGCCGCCATCACCACCGAGCCCGAGGTGGGCCGGACCTACGAGGGCCCGGTGAAGAGCACCACCGCCTTCGGCGCCTTCGTCGAGATCCTCCCCGGCGTCGAGGGACTCCTCCACATCAGCGAGCTGCAGCACGGCCGCACCGAGAAGACCGAAGACGTGGTCAAGAAGGGCGACATCGTCCAGGTCAAGCTGCTCGAGGTGGACGACCGCGGCCGCATGAAGCTCTCCCGGAAGGCGCTGCTGCCCAAGGAGTAGCTCCGCTTTGGAAACGGTCAGGCTGGACGACGGGCTCCACCGCACCACGCTGCCCAACGGGCTCGTCGTCCTCACCGAACAGCTGCCGGGCGTCCGTTCGGCCGCTACCGGGTTCTACGTCCGCACCGCCAGCGCCCACGAGCGCCGCGAGCAGATGGGGATTTCCCATCTGCTCGAGCACATGGTGTTCAAGGGCACCCAGCGCCGGTCGGCCAAGCAGCTGGCCCTCGAGCTCGAGGTCCGGGGCGGCAGCCTCGACGCCTATACCGGCCGGGACTACACCAGCTATCAGGCCCACACCCTCGACGCCGACCTCCCGCTGGCGGTCGAGATCCTGACCGACCTGTCCCGCCGGCCGCTGCTGCGGGAGACCGACTTGGAGCCCGAGCGCAACGTCATTCTCGAGGAGATCCACGGCGTCGAGGATACGCCCGACGACCTGGTGTTCGAGCTCCATGCAGCCGAGTTGTGGCCCGACCATCCCTACGGCTACTCCATCCTCGGCACAGCGGACACCCTGGCCACGATGTCGGCCGACGACCTCCGATGCCTGCACCAGACCGGCTACTACCGGGGCAATTTCGTGGTCGCTGCCGCGGGCAACGTCAACCACGAGCAGTTGCTGACGGTGCTCGAGCGGGAAGGCTGGTTCGAGGGCAGCCAGGCCGAGCCGGCCCGCCGGCCGGTGCCGCCTCGCCCGGCGATCCGGGGGCGAGAGCGCCAGGAGACCCGTGACA
>DATAOR010000345.1:0-4363 GCA_036265635.1 Gemmatimonadales bacterium | reverse complement strand
TGGGCGGCGGAGCGGCTGATGTCGTCGGATGCCCGATACCCGCGCGAGCTTGTGTCGGCCTCGCTCGGCGGGGTGGCAGGGGCGTCGGCGGAGTCCGTGCCCGGTGGAGCGGCGCGCGCGCTGGCCGAGTCGATTTCGGCCGCTGAGTGCACGCTCACCGAGTCCTTTGCCGGCGGCAGCCCCCTGGCCGTGTCCGCCAGCGCTGGCTCCATGCCCCCCGAATGCGCAGTTGCCGGGTGCGTCCTCGCTGCGCTGCGCCTCACCGAGCGGTTACGCGGCGCCGTCGCACCGGGCCGCTCGCCCCGGGCCGCGTCACGGGCGGCCGACCGGTCCTCAGCAGGCCGCGGATGACCGGGGTTCGGCCTGCCGGGCGGCAGCGAGCCGGTCCGGGCGCCCGACTGCGTCTTCCGTTCGACCTCGCCCCCGTTTCCCGAGTCCCCCACCGGAGCCAGCGAGGCGGTGTCGGGCCCCCGGTCGCGCGCGGCTACTGCCGTCTCATCCCGACCCGAGCAGCCGGCCGCCGCGGCCAATGCCGCCAGCAGGATCAGGGGACGGGCAAGCTGGTGCTTCATGCCGCCCCCGCAGCCAACCAGCGCCGGACCTGGCGCAGATCGGCAAAGAAATCGCGCCTGGCGGTCTCGCGCTCACCCGCCGGTGCGCGGAGCACGGACGATGGGTGTACCGTCGCGATGATCGCCTCGCTCCAGCCGGACTCCTGTGCCTTGCCCCGAGCCGCCGTCACCCGGAACTTCGGTCCCAGCAGGGCCTGCGCCGCGGTGGCGCCAAGAGCCACGATGACGCGTGGGCGGACCTGCCGCAGCTCCTCTTCCAGCCAGGGCCGGCAGGCTCGCACCTCGGCGGCCGTCGGCTTCTTGTGAAGTCGGCGGCGGGTCAGCTCGATGCGGACGAACTTGAAATGCTTGACCGCATTGGTGACGTAGACGCGATCGCGGTCGATGCCGGCCTGGTTCAGGCCCTCGTCCAGCAGCTTGCCGGATGGTCCCACGAAAGGATGACCTTCCCGATCCTCCTGGTCACCCGGCTGCTCGCCCACCAGCATCACTTCGGCGTTCCGCGGACCCTCGCCGAAGACTGTCTGGGTAGCGTCGAGCCAGAGGGGACAGCCCCGGCACCCGGCTGCCGCCTCACGCAGGCGCGTCAGCGTGGGCCGCGGCGGGATGAAATCGGCCGCCGAGCCGGTGACCGGTCGGCTCCGGTGAGATGCGGTGACGCCACTCTGTGCCCGTGCGACCATGCCACTCCCTCCAGCGGAACGACCTTCTGTGCGCTGGGGTCATGATACGGCCCGGTTGGGGCTCCCGAGGTGGCGTGGGTCACCGGCGGTGGGTCATGAACAGGTCCGCGGCGGCCGCCGCCAGAAGCGCGGGAAAGATCAGGCTCGCCGCGGCAAATCCCCACGGCGGCAGATCGAGGGCGGCGGACATCCGGGTCGCCACGGCCAGGACCGGGCCATGGCGCGCGCTCCACCCCAGGATCGCGCCCCATCCCAGGGCCCCACCGAGGGCCGTGGTGCGACGGATGCCGCGTCCAGTGGGGAGCAGCCGTACCCAGAGCGCGGCCAGCAGGGGCACCGTCCACCACCCCCCGAGCACGGTGCCGACAGCGACCAGCGCCGCGAAGACGATGAGGCGAACGGCCGCTCTCATGGCGCCGGGTGAAGCTCGAGCGACGGCCCGGAGGGCAGGTCGGCCCATGAGGTGGGAAGGTGCAACGCCGCCAACCGCCCCTGTTGCCACTCGGTGAGTCGGTCGTCGTACCGCGCGCTGAACGGGTTGCCGCTCTGGCCCCCAGGGTAGGTCGCCCAGGCGCGGATCGGTGTGCCGAGTTCGACCACCATCCGCCAGCTGGCGCCCTCGCCGCCACCGGTGACGCTGGAGGGGCTGATCGTCGAAGGTCCGCCGGGGACCGAGAGTCCGAGCCGAGAGAGCGCCGGCAGGTGGAGCGGGTGCCAGATGTCGATCCGGTGGACCTGCGACCACCGCCACCCGCCCAGCTCCGGCGCACCGTGATCGCGGACGGTGACTTGGTAGCCCTCGAGCAGCCCGGCCGCCAGGATGTCGTCCCGCGACTCGACTCGGTCGGTGGTGCGCCGGTCGTCCCACCAGAGGTTGGCGGGATCGTCGAGCAGCGCCACCAACACCCCAGCGCCGGGCTGGGCCTCGGCGGGCAATTCATCCCACAGCCGGGAGGTGACTGCCTGGAGCGCGTTCTCGAACAGCACGGCGCCCTCGTTCTCCACGGTATAGCGCCGGTCCCAGGCAGCGAGCAGACGGCCGGCCCGCTGGAGCGCCGTGTCCGGCGAGTTGCTCGCGGCTCGGACCAGGTAAGGCAGGTACAGATCGGCTCGTGGGCTGCCAGGGTCGGTCTGCCATCGGGCCACGGTCATGGGGGTCGCAGCGCTGTCCTGGCGGAGCAGCTGGGTGATGCGCAAGGCGCGCCATGGCAGCGGCCAGCTGCTCCCGAGGTAGTGCGGCTGGTCGCGGGGGTCCTGTGGTTCCTGGTTCGCGGAGACGAGGAAACCCTGAGATGGCGACGCGGCCCGGGGATAGTCCGCCGGCGCCCAGTTGCCGATCCAGTCGGTGGCCCGGGTCGAGCCGTCGAGCAGCCGGTCGCCGGGGATATCGCCGGCGCGGAGGGGAAACCGGCCGGTGGACCGGATGGCGATGGTGCCGGCCCGGTCCGCCACCAGCATGTTCTGCGGCGGCACCTGATGTCGCGCGGTCGCGGCCAGCCATTCTGCAGCCGTGCGGGCATGGGCCGCGCGCTGGAACAGGTCGGCTTCCGCTCCGCTCTCGAGCGCGGTCCACCGGAGCGAGACCCACCGCCGACCGAGGAGCGCCAGCGGCCCGCGGTGGGTATAGCGGACGGTGTCCACCGCGAGGGTGTCACCCGTCGGGCCACGATAGATCTCCCGCCGCACCTGCACCGGTTGCCACCCCCCGTCCAGCCGGTAGTGGCGAGGAGCCACGGAGTCGTCCACCACCTCCGACCAGCGATCCATGAGATCGGCTTCGACGTTGGTGAAGCTCCAGGCGACGTTCCGGTTGAAGCCGATCAGGATGGCCGGCAGTCCGGGAATGGTCACGCCGTACACGTCGAGTGACCCGGGGACGACGAGGTGGGCCTCGTACCAGATCGACGGCAGACTGAGTTCCAGGTGCGGATCGCCCGCCAGCAGGGCCTTGCCGCTGCGCGTCCGCGCCGGTGCGATCGCCCAGTTGTTGCTGCCTAGCTCGCGGGGCGCCCTGGCCTGACCCAGGGCCGCCACCCTGGCCGCGGTGTCGGGCGGTCCCGGCGGCGGAACTATCAGGGGAAACCGGCGAGGTTCGCCGGCGGCAGGCTGGACCGGCAGCTGAATCGGGGAGTGAAGCGGAAACAATGCGGCCGCCGCCCGGTCACCGACTGCCCCGGCGGCGGCCAGCCGCCCAGCCTCTGTGAAGTTGCGGGTCAGCACGTAGCCCATCCGAAGCACGACCGCGATGGTTCGGCGCTCGCTCCAACGCGCGGGGCGACGGCCCAGCAAACGGTACTCCAGGGGCAGTTCCCGCTCTGGCAAGGCGTTCAGGTATCCGTTGACGCCCGCAGCATACGACCGGACCCGGTCGACCGCCGCTCCCGTGTCCGGCAGCGATTTCGCAAGCGCGTCGATGGCCCGACTCATCCCCAGCTGGCGCACCTCGCGGTCGAATGGGAGTGCGCGGGGGCCCAGCAGTTCGGTGAGGGTACCGTCGCCGGCCCGAGCCATGAGGTCGAGCTGGAAGAGTCGATCCCGTGCCACCACGTATCCCAGGGCCCGGACTACGTCGGTCTCACTATTGGCAAAAATGTGGGGCACGGCCCGGTCGTCGTACCGTACCCTGACGTCGGACCCCAGTCCCGGCACGGAGGCCTGGGCGTCGGGGGACAGCTCAGCCGTGGCGGCCAGGCCCCAGGCTCCGTGCCAGGGGTCCACCAGCGCGCCTAGCGGTGGAACCGGGCCGGCTCCTCGCACGCCGAGCCAGACCAGCCCCCCCAGCAGCAGGGCCGCGGGAAGTCGGCGGAGCAGGCGAGGCCGCCGGTGGGAGCGGGGGACGATCAGCACGGGAAGGAATCTGGCGGTCGGCGTGGGGATGGGCGAGTGCGGCGCCTCTATGAGGCCGCGCTCGTGCCCAGGGCAACTTCACCACCCACCAAGGGGAGTGGTCGGGCGGGGGTGAGGTGATCGACTTGCTGGTCGGCTTTCCCGCGGGGGCACTGGAGGAGCCGCCTGTGCGCCTGGCCGGCTGCGGCTCCGACGCTGGGAATATGAGGTGGCTACACCTCCGACGCTGGAATCTGCGGTAGGGGCTACAGTCCCGACGCC
>DATAOR010000344.1:0-6403 GCA_036265635.1 Gemmatimonadales bacterium | reverse complement strand
CAGCGCTGCCGGAAAGCGGCGTCGCCCACCGCGAGCACCTCGTCGAGCAGCAGGATGGCGGGCTGGAGGCAGACCGCGACCGAGAAGGCCAGCCGGGCCTCCATCCCGCTCGAGTAATACTTGAGCGGCGTATCGAGGAACTCGGTCATGTCGGCGAATTCCACGATCTCGTCCCAGCGGGCCAGGATCTCCCGCCGGGTCAGGCCCAGGACGGCGCCGTACAGGTGGATATTCTCCGCCCCGGTCAGCTCGGGATGAAAGCCCGCACCCAGCTCGATCACGGCGGTGATCCGGCCGTTGGTCGCGATCGTGCCGGTGGTGGGCTGGTAGATGCCCGCCACCAGCCGGAGCACGGTACTCTTGCCCGATCCGTTGTGTCCCATCAGGGCGACCGACTCCCCCGGCTCGACCCGGAGGTCGAGATGGCGGATTGAGAAGGCCGCGTGCCGCACGTGGATCGGCCGCCGGAAGACTGTCCGGATGAACCACTCCCGAAGCGAGCTGGTCCGGTGCTCGTAGAAGTAGAACCGCTTCGAGACGCCCCGAAGCTCTACGGCCGGGACCGTCGCCGGCTCACACGACTTCGGCGAAGACCGTGGCGTAGCGATGGAAGACGGCATAGCCGATGGCATAGACCAGGGAAGTTTGCACGGCGGTGACCCCGAGCAGCTGCGCGGAGGGCCACGCGCCGGCGTAGACCACGTCGTGGTACAGGGTGAGCAGGCCGGCGATGGGATTGAGGAAGTAGAGTGTCCGGTACGCCTCCGGCACCATACTCGCCGGATAGAACACCGGCGACAGATAGAACAACGAGGCCAGCGCGATCGGCAGCGCGTGGTAGATGTCGTGGTAGAACACCGACAGGGTCGCGATCGGGAGGGCGAGGCCGATGGCCATGACGACCTGGAGCACCACCAGCAGCGGCACCAGGACGTAGCTGCCCGGCACGCCGTGATGGTGCAGCAGGACCATCGCCGCCAGGGTCAGCAGCAGCTCCGCCGCGAACTCGATCAGCCGCGACCCGGCGGCACTGAACACCAGGATCTCGCTGGGAAAGGCCACGCTTCGGGTCAACCGGGAGTGCTCGGCGAACACCCAGGTGCCGGTGGTGAGCGTCTGGAGCATGAAGTTCCAGGCGAAGTAGCCGCTCAGCAGGAAGGCCCAGTAATTGGGGATCTGGAGCCGGACCACGTGGCTGAACACCACGACCAGGATGGTCACGGTCAGCAGCGGATTGACCAGGGTCCACACGAAACCCAGCAGCGAGCGCTGGTATTTCACCTTGAGATTGCGCACCACTAGGCCGCGGAGCAGCTCCCGGTAGCGCCAGACGTGATAGACCCGAGCGGGCGCGACGGTCACCAGGCCTCGGCCTCCCGCCGGGTGCGTGCCAGCCGGCGCGCGCGGGGATAGGCCACCAGCCCGGCCCAGCAGTTCCACCACATCCGGGCCAGCACCGTGGCCGGCAGGGGATCGCGCCCGAGCCCCCGGCGGACCAGCCGCACCCCGGGCTTGACCAGCCGCCAGGCGAGGTAGCCCGCGATCGGGCCGCGCGCCGGGCCGCCCTGCACCAGATGCTTGGTGAGGAACGCCAGGAGCGCCCGCTGATGGCCCACGATCTGGCCGTGGGCGCCGGCCGCGGCGGCCCGGTGCTCGTGTCTGGCCAGGGCCGCGGGCTCGTACACGACACCATGCCCGGCCTCGAGCGCGCGCCAGAGCAGGTCGTGATCGCCCCCGCCCGGCAGGGCCGACCCCAGGTCGAGCGCCTCGTCGAATCCGCCGAGGCGCAGCGCTGTCTCCCGGCGGACGGCGTAGCTGCAGCCGCTGCCGACGCTCACCGCCCAGGCGATCAGCGGTGCCGGCCGGCCGTGCAGCGGTCGCCCGGCATCGTCGGGCAGCCTGATCCTGGCTTCGCCCCGGGAGAAGCCGCCGTTGGCTTCGAAGATCTGCTCGCCCTCGGTGCCCGCGCCCAGCGCCTCCACCCGGCCGGTGACCACCGCCACGGCCGGGTCGCCGGCGAACACCGAGCGCAGCGCGGCGGCCCAGCCCGGCTCCGCCACGGCGTCATCGTCGAGGAACGCGACCACCTCGCCGGTCGCGCCGGCCAGCGCCCGGTTGCGGGCGAAGTCCAGTCCCTGGACCGGCTCCCGCAGGTACCGGACCCCGGGATACCGGGCAGCCAGCAGCTTCCGGGTGGACTCGTCGGGCGGCGCGTTGTCCACCACCACGATCTCTTCGACCGGCGGCCGCTGGGCCAGCACCGAGTCGAGCGTGCGCCCGAGCGAGGCCGTCCGCGCCCGGGTACACACTGCCACGGTGAGTGAACCGGCCGACGGCTGCCCGTTCATTCCCACCGGGGCCGGGCCTCGACCGCGCTGGGGCCGAGCCGGATCCAGCGGACACCGCCCGCCACCAGCCCGGCCGAGTAGGCCAGCCGGGCGGCCAGCACCCACGGCAGCAGGGCGACCGGCTCGAGCACACCGGCCCGCAGCCAGCAGCCCACGATGTAGCCGGTGGTGCCGAGCGCCAGCGGCAAGGCCGCGGCCGTGAGCACCGCCGGGTACCGGTACACCCAGGCGAAGCGAGCCGCGCCGGTCGGCGCCTTGCTCTCGATCGCGCTGTACCCCCACCGATAGTTGCGGCGGAGCAGGTTGCGGAAGCCGGGCCGATTGTAGTGGTAGACCACCGCGCCGGGATCGAACACGATTCGCCCGCCGCGCCGGGCGATCTCGGCCTGCCAGGCGAGCTCCTCGTGGGCGTAGGCGATGGGCTGCTGCTCCGTGAACCCGGCGGTCGCGGCGAACTCGGCCCGCCGAACACTCAGGTTGCCCGGCGGGTGATTGGGAACCTCGCCCGCCGGGCGGCGTGAATGGACGTGGTACCAGCCGCAGTAGTAGTCGCACCGGGCCATGAGGGAGAGTCCGTCCGGCAGGTCCAGCGCCCCGCCCACGACCGCGGCCCCAGCCTGGTGGCCCGCCAGCAGGCGGGCGAGCCAGCCGGGCGCGGGCAGACAGTCGGCGTCGAGGAAGACCAGCGGGTCGCCCGACGCGGCGAGCGCGCCCCGGTTACGCGCCGCCGCCGGGTTCCCCCCGCTCGGCCGGGTGCCCAGCTCGATCACCCGCGCCCCCGCCGCCCCCGCCGCCTCGGCCGTTTGGTCCTGGGAGCCGTCGTCTACCACCACGACCTCGGTCAGCCAGCCCGCCGCCGACTGCTCCAGCACGGCCGCCACCAGCCGGCCGATGGTGCCCGCCTCGTTCCGGACCGGGATGATGACCGAGACCGTCCGCCCGCTCGACCCCGGGTCAGCGTCGCGCGCGGGCATGCTGCTCGACTTCGTGGTACAGCGTCGCCACCGATCGGACGAATCCGTCCCACCCGAGATGGGTCCGGGCGTAGCTGCGGCCCGCCGCGGCCAGCCGCCCCGCCTTGGCGGGATCGGCCAGCAGGGTCAGGATGCCGCGGGCCAGCTCGGCTGCCTCCGGCGCGACCAGCACGGCCCGGTCCTCGTCCAGGACGGAGCGATGGGTCGGGATGTCGGTCGCCACAATCGGCCGGCCGGCCGCCAGATAGTCGAAGATCTTGAGCGGCAGGTTGCCCCCGTAGGCCCGGGGGGAAACCAGCACGTCCGCCATCGCCAGGAAGGATCCCATCTCGTCGCGCGGCTGGCGATCGACCACCCGCAGCACCCCGGCGCCGATCAGCCCCGCCGCCCGGTCCGGCAGGTCATCCGCCGCCTGGGCGCCCACGAAGACGAAGCGGGCCGAAGGCGCCTGGGCCAGCACCAGGGGGATCGCGTCGATCAGATCGGGCAGGCCCTGGTACTCCTCGAACGTGCCGCTGTAGAGCACCACGGGGCCCGGGCCTGCCAGTCCCAGACGTGCCCGCAGCCGAGCCACCGCGACCCCGTCGACCTCGCCCGGAGTGCTGGGGAAGTGCCACTCGCGCACGGGCGTGCGAGGTACCATCTGGCGGACCCGGGACGCCAGGCCGGCGCTGGTCACGACCATGCTGGACCGCCGGAGCAGCCAGCGCTCGGCGCCGTCGAGCAGCCGCCGGCCGGAGGCCGACCGCAGCGGGCCCAGCCGCCCGAGCTGCTCGGCCATGCTCGATTGCATGTCGTACAGGCAGGGGACCCCGCGGCCTCTCGCCAGCAGGACCGCGGGAAAGGCCGCCTCCTCGATCGCATGGATACAGGAGTAGCGCTCGGCGGCCAGCCGGGCCCGCAGGGTCCAGACGAGCGGGAGATCGAGCACCAGCTTGCGGAGGGAAAATCCGATCGGGACCGAGCTGTATCGCAGCGGATTGGACGACCGGAACACCCGCAGGCCCGGGAGGGGCACATCGAGGCCGACCGGATAAGTCACCAGATCGACCTGACGCCCGAGCTCGCTCAGCGCCTGCAGCACCTGCCGGAGCGCGATCGGCGTCCCCCGGTCCTGGTAGAACGGCTGCGGCGCGACCACCAGCATGCGCCGTCCTGCCGACTCACCCCGCTCGATCGCGCTCCTGCATCCTGCATCGGCCCCGGGCTGGACCCGGGCAGCCGGGGCCAGGGCAGGGACGGCAGCCGCGATGTGAGCGCGATGGATCACGAATGGCTCCGGCAATACTCAAGTGTGTGATCTGCAATCGTTTGCATTCAGTATCAGGGCCGCCCCGGCCCGCCCCACCAGGCTGCGAACCGAGGGAAAATAGGCGGCTACGGCGGCCACTGAAGTGATCTGGGGCCCCGGAGGGCAAGTTCCTTGCCCGACTCGACCTAGACCAGCGACGAAGGACAGAGGTCGGACAGGACGCAGTCGCCGCACCGGGGCCGGCGGGCGATGCAGACCTGGCGCCCGTGGAAGATCAGCAGATGGGACAGCAGGGGCCACTGCTCCCGGGGAAACAGCGGCATGAGATCATGTTCGATCTTGACCGGCTCGGACTGGCGGGTCAGGCCCAGCAGGCGGCTGAGCCGGGCCACGTGGGTATCGACCGTGATCCCTTCGTTGATCCGGTAGGCGTTCCCCAGGATCACGTTGGCCGTCTTGCGCCCGACCCCCGGGAGGACCTGCAGCTGCTCCATGGTCCGGGGAACCTCGCCGCCGTGGTCGGCTACCAGCGCCTGCGCCATGCCGATCAGGCTCCGGGTCTTGTTCCGGAAGAACCCGGTCGACCTGACGATCTCCTCGACCTCGGCCGGCCGAGCCTGGGCCAGCGCGGCCGGTGTGGGGTAGGCGGCGAAGAGCGCCGGCGTCACCAGATTGACCCGCGCGTCGGTACACTGGGCCGACAGAATGGTGGCGCAGAGAAGCTCGAAGGCGTTGCGATGCTCGAGGGCGCACCGGGCATCGGGGTAGACGGCCCGCAGCCGAGCCAGGATCTCGGGGGCGCGGACCGGCGCGTCGCGAGTACGGCGGACCCGCTGGCGGGCCTTCGCCTTCATCCGCCGCGCCGGCAGGCGGCGTGGGCGAGGAACTGCTCCACCGGGCGGCTGTTGAGGACATCGGCGGCGCCCAGCCACGCCTTCCGCGCCATCGACACCCCGTACTCGACGTTGGCGATCCCGGCCACGTTGTGGGCGTCGGCCCCGAGCGACATCGTCACCCCTCGCTGCTTCGCCCGGAGCGCCTGGCGCCAGCCGAGATCGAGCCGATGGGGGTCGGCGTTGATCTCCAGCGCCACCCCGGTGGCGGCGGCCTTGTCGATCACCGCATCCAGGTCGAGGCCGTAGGGGTCGCGCGACAGAAGCAGCCGCCCGGTCGGATGACCGATGATGGTCAGCAGCGGGTTGTCCATCGCCGCCAGCAGCCGGGCGGTCATTTCCCGCTCGCCCATGTTGAACCGGGTATGAACCGAGGCGATCACGAAGTCGAGCCGGGCCAGCACCCGGTCGTCGAAGTCGATCCGGCCGTCCTGCAGGATGTCGGCCTCGACGCCCTTGAGCACCCGGATGCCGTCGAGCCGCGAGTTCACCTCGTCGATCTCGTCCGACTGCCGGGCCAGGTCGTCCGGCCGGAGCCCGCCGGCATACGCGGCGGCCTGGCTGTGGTCCGTGATCCCGACGTACTGGTACCCGGCGGCCCGGCAGGCCAGCGCCAGCTCCTCGACCGTGTTGGAGCCGTCGGAGTAGCGGGTGTGACAGTGGAGGAAGCCGCGGAGATCGCCCGGCTCGAGCAGCTGCGGCAGGCTGTGCGCCGCGGCGGCCGCTACCTCACCGGTCCCCTCCCGCAGCTCGGGTGGAATGGGGTCGAGGCCGAGCGCCAGGTAGAAGGCGGGCTCATCCGGGGTCGCCACGAAGGCGCTGCCCCGCCACAGGGCAGCGCCGGTCAGGGCGAAATCGATCGTCGCCGCGTGGGCCGCCAGCTCGCGGAGGTGGGCCTCGCTGCCGGTCGCCTGGGCCAGGACCGCGCCGGCGTTG
>DATAOR010000343.1:0-2293 GCA_036265635.1 Gemmatimonadales bacterium | reverse complement strand
CGCCAGAAGCGCCCGGCGGATCAAGGCGGTGCTGCAGACGGCCGCCCAGGACGGCCTGGAGCGGCTCAAGGAGACCACGACCCAGCTCAAGGAGACGACCACGGGGTTGGTCGAGGGCGTCAAGGAGCGGATCGCCGCCCGACAGGACACCGGCATCTACCAGGATCAGGGCACCGCCGGCGGGAGCGCCGACATGGGCCTGGATGAAGGCCGGCCGGCCTAGCCGACCTTGACTCCATTGGTGCGTGCACCGGCGGCCGGCCCCTGCGGGACGGCCGCCGCGCCGCATTGTCGCCGAATCAGGTCAAGACACGACTGCGGCGGCTGTCGCGGCCTTGACGCGGCCTGCTCGAGAGAACCATGATGGGACAGATACATCATCTCATCATGAGGGGAGAGGCATGCCAACGTTCATGACGGTGGATGGCACCGAGCTCTACTACAAGGACTGGGGAATGGGCCCAGCGGTCGTCTTCAGCCACGGCTGGCCGCTCAGCGCGGATGCCTGGGAAGACCAGATGCTCTTCCTGGCCGAAAAAGGCTACCGTTGCATCGCGCACGACCGGCGGGGCCACGGGCGCTCGAGCCAGCCGTGGGAGGGCAACGAGATGAACACCTACGCCGACGACCTGGCGGCGCTGGTGCGCACGCTCCATCTCAAGGATGTCATTCATGTGGGCCACTCCACCGGCGGTGGCGAAGTGGCCCGGTACATCGGCCGGCACGGCACCTCGCGGGTCAGCAAGGTGGTGCTGATCGCGGCCGTCCCACCCATCATGCTCAAGACCGAAGCCAACCCGGGCGGGCTGCCGCGAGAAGCGTTCGACCAGATTCGCCAGGGCGTTCAGGCCGACCGGTCCCAGTTCTTTCACGACCTGGCGGTCCCGTTCTATGGGGCGAACCGCCAAGGCAGCAAAGTCTCCCAGGGGCTCCGGGACTCGTACTGGATGCAGGCCATGCTGGCCGGGCACAAGGCGGTCTACGACTGCATCAAGGCGTTCTCGGAAACCGATTTCACCGAGGACCTGAAGCGGATCGACGTGCCCACCCTCATCATCCACGGTGACGACGATCAGATAGTGCCGATCGACGCCTCGGCCCGGCGCTCGGTCACGCTGGTGCCGGAGGCCCGGCTCGTGGTCTATCCAGGCGCGCCCCACGGGCTGTGCTCAACTCACAAGGACCGGGTGAACGAGGACCTGCTGCACTTCTTCCGCGAGCCCGTCGCGGCCAAGGGCGCGGGCGAGCTGGCCGCGGCCGGGACGCGCTGACTCAGGGACCCTCCACCACCTCGTAATGCGTGACGGTCGGCTCGAGCTCGAGCAGGAATCGCTCGTCCTCGGGATAGTACCGGGCCACCGTCACGTCCTCCCCGGCGAACGCCCGGATGCTGGCCCACGAGTCCCACAGGGTGATCAGATCGTAGTGCACCACGTCGCCTTCGCGACGGCGCAGCACGTAGACGCCGCGATTGCCTGACGTGCCTCGGTAGTCGCCCAGTCCGGTGTCCACCAGGTACCGGTAGTAGGCCTCGGCATCCTCGGCGCGAACCCGGCCGTGCCACTGGCGGGCGATCATGGGCGGCTCCGGGCGGGCGGCAGTGACGCCATGTATTCCTCCTGAACCAGCCGTGGTCTGGTGTCTCGACGTAGCGGGGTGATCGTCTGGTCAACTCAGCTCAGTCTTCGGGGAGAGAGGCGCTCAGGCCGGCCACCGTCGCCTCATCGAGTGGCCGTACCTTCAGGACGGTCTCCCGCCGGATCGCCACCGTGCCGGTTGGGGCGCCGCCGGGCTTGGAGACGTGCCGCGCCTCGGTGCACGCGACGGCGACGGTGCCGGCCCCGCGCGCCTTGCTGTGGTACGCCGCCAAACCGGCCGCGAGCTGCCGAGTGGCCCGATCGGGCACGGCACCAGCGGGGACCCGCAGCACCACGTGGCTCCCGGGCATGCCTCGAATGTGGAACCAGAGGTCGCCCGGGCGGGCGAGCTTGAGGCTGAGGCGCTCGTTGGCCGCGTCGGTACGGCCAGCCAGCACCTGCCAGCCGCCGGGCAGCAGGTAGCTGAAGAAGGGCCGACCGGTCATGGCGCAAACGTAGAGCGGGCTCGGCGGGGGTGGCAAGTTTGGACACCTTGCGCCCCCGCTCGGCCCGCGCTCAGTCAGCTGGCGGAAAGTGCTTCACGATTCGTGGCGCGGGGGCGGCTCCTCGTCCACGATGACGTAAGGATCGTGGCCGCTCCGGGCGACGTGGACGATGAGCCAGCCCAGCAGCATGTTCCCCAGGCCCAGCCAGAG
>DATAOR010000342.1:0-3949 GCA_036265635.1 Gemmatimonadales bacterium | reverse complement strand
GGGTGGAGCGGAACAAGTTTCCGGTCGAGATCGTGGAGCTCCGCCCGGGCGATCGGCTGGTCCGCGACGGCTACGACCTGGTCGTCTTCGAGACCGACCACCGGGCCGACACGGTGGGCTATGCCCTGGCGGAGCACATCCGGCTCGGCCGGTTCCATCCGGAGCGGGCCCGGGAGCTGGGCGTGCCGGAGGGCCCGCTCTGGGGCCGGCTCCACAAGGGTGAAACGATCTCGCTGGAGGACGGGCGCACGGTGAGCCCGGCCGAACTGGTGGGCACGCCGCGCCACGGCCGGACTCTGGTCTACTCGGGCGACACCCGGCCGCACCTGGCGCTGCTCGAGGCCGCCCGGGGCGCCGACCTGCTGATCCACGAGGCCACCTTCGGCGGCGACGAGGCCGCCCGGGCGGTGGAGACCGGACACAGCACGGCAGCCGAGGCGGCCCGGATCGCGCTCGACGCCGGCGTGCGGCGGCTGGTCCTGACCCATATCAGCCCCCGCTACTCGCGCGATGCGCCGGAGCTGCTGGCCGAAGCGCGGGCCGTGTTTCCCGAGACCACCATCGCCCGGGACGGCATGGTGGTGGACGTGCCGTTCGTGGAGTGATCGCGGTACCCAGACCACACCTTCGGAGACCCGATGCGCCCGACGCCGTCGCGGTACGAGCTGGCCCTGCTCGCGAGCATGGTCCTGCTCCTCCTCTGGTCCGCCATCCGGCCCCACGACTACTTCACCTGGTGGCTGGAGACGGCGCCGATCTTCATCGGCGTTCCGGTCCTGATCTGGCTCTATCCCACCCTTCGCCTCACTCCGCTGACCTATACCCTGATCTGGCTCCACTGCCTGATCCTGATGCTGGGCGGGCACTATACCTACGCCCAGGTGCCGCTGGGATTCTGGATGGAGGACTGGCTCGGGTTCAGCCGGAACAACTACGACCGGATCGGGCACCTGGCGCAGGGCTTCATCCCGGCGATGCTGGCCCGCGAGATCTTCATCCGGCGCAGTCCGCTCGGCGGCAGCCGGTGGCTGCCGTTCTTCGTGGTCTGTTTCTGCCTGGCCTTCAGCGCCCTGTACGAGCTGATCGAGTTCTGGACCGCTGTCGCGGCCGGTGGCGCGGCCACCGACTTCCTGGGCACCCAGGGCGATCCCTGGGACACTCAATGGGACATGCAGCTCGCGCTGATCGGCGCGGTGTTGTCACTGCTGCTCCTGTCGCGGCTGCAGGATCGGCAGCTTACCGAGCGAGGAGCGCTGCCCGGGCGGAGATGAAGAGAATTGCACTCGTGGACCGGCCTTACGTCGGGTACCGGCAAGCAGTATTGTAGGCCTCATCGTGGTCCCGTCCCCGATCGGATCGCCCCTCATGCGTCTCGTGTCTCGCCTCTCGTACCCCGTTCTCCTGCTGGTCGCCGCCTGCGGTGGCGGAGACCTCACCGTGCCCAACCCCGACGCCGCCAGCCTGGTGCTGGTGTCGGGTGACGGGCAGACCGGGGTAGCCGGGGCCACCCTGGGCGACCCGCTGGTGGTGCGGCTGGTCGACGGGGCCGGGAACGGAATAGCGGGACGGGTGGTGAGCTGGGTCGTGGCCGGCGGCGGTGGGACCACGTCGCCGACGCGAAGCGCCTCGGACGAATCGGGGCTGGCCCGGGCCCGCTGGCAGCTGGGGCCGGAGCCGGGCACCAACACCCTGGCCGCGGTGGTGGAGGGCGTCGGTGCGGTCGCGTTCAGCGCGACTGCCAGCGCGGCGGGCGGGGACGCGCCCAGCGCGAGCCGATCGACGATCTCGGCTCAGCCGAGCTCGATCCTGGCGGGCGCGGGCGTGTCGACGGTGACCGTGACGGTGCGCAACGCGGCCGGCGATCCCGTTGCCGGGGCGACCGTAACCCTCGATGTCACCGGCGCCGGCAACAGCGTCACCCAGCCGGCCGGGGCGACCGGTGCCGATGGGGTGGCCACCGGCACCGTTGCCAGCGATGTGCCGGAGACCAAGGTGGTCTCGGCCACGGTGAACGGCAGCGTGCGGCTCGACGCCACGGCGGAGATCGCGGTCACCAGCGCGGGGCCGGGGATCACGATTGCGGCGCTCGAGGGCGACGACCAGTCGGCGCCGGCGGGTGGCGCGGTGTCGGTTCGTCCGGCCGTGCGGGTGACCGACGGCGGCGGCCAGCCGGTGAGCGGGGTGGCGGTGAGCTTCGTGGTGACCGGCGGCGGCGGCCGGGTGGGCGGCGCCAGTCAGACGACCGACGACAACGGCGTCGCCCGAGTGGGGGGGTGGACGCTGGGGGACACGCCGGGCCCCAACACGCTGGAAGCTCGGGCGCCGGGAGCGTCGGGCAGTCCCGTGGTGTTCACCGCCGATGGCACCGCGGGCGGGCCGGGAGTGGATCACTTCGTGTTCCGGATTCCCCCTGGCAACGTGAAGAAGGGGGAACGGTTCACCGTGGAGGTCGCCATGGTGGACGCCGGCGGGACCGTGGTGCCGCTGTCGGGCATCACCATTGCCCTGGGCCTGTTCAAGCAGGGCCACGATGAGCCGAACAACAAGGACCTGGACGGCAACCGGGCGGTGACCACCCAGGACGGCGTTGCCACCTTCCCCGACCTCGCCATCAGGAAGGAAGGCAGCTACCGGCTGCGGGCGGTGACCGAGGACCTGCCTCAGCTCGGTCCCCTGGGGCCCGAGCCGCCGCTGTTCAGCGAGGCCTTCGTCGTCGCCAAATGAGGTCATCGGTCCCGCGAAAATTGCAAGAAGTCTGGCAGGGGTCGGCAACCCGAGGTCCCGGGACCGCGGCCTTCGGGCTGCAAGAAGGTGCACTTCCGCCGGGTTTCCCGGCCAAAACTTCCCGCTATAGCGTGTAATCAGGCCATGTTGGGCTCCCGGGCATTCAGGCCCGTGTCTTGCCTGCGCGAGAGGGTGACCACCCGGTTTCGGGTGGTTCCCCCCGAAGAACTCGCTCGCAGTACCGACACGAACCCTCGCTCGAGAGTCCGCCATGACGTACACCTTCAAGCTCGCCCGGAGACTTGCGCGTTTCCGAACCGCCGGAATCGCCGCCATCCTCACGCTCGGCGCCTGTAACGGCACGGACTCCCTCGATCCCAGTACCAGCTCGCCCACCGCGACCGATCAGGCCTCGCCGGTGGGGTCCCCGCTCGCCAGCTCGACGTTCGCGGGCGGCATTCCCTTCGGCACCTTCTCCCAGCCGGTGACCGCGTTCGGGGCCCGGTTCAACGGCGCCCAGCAGAACAACAGCGTGGACCAGCTGCTGGCGGCCCTGGCCGGCGTCAAGGCGCGGGGCGGCCGGGTGGCGATCGTGATGGCCGGCAACAACCGGTACTACAAGGACGCCGCCGGCCACTTCGACTTCGGCAAGTGGAAGGCCCGGATCGACCGGTTCAGGGCGGTGGACTTCTCGTCCTACATCGCGGACGGGACGATCATCGGGCACTACATGATCGACGAGCCCAACGATCCCACCAACTGGAACGGCCAGCCGGTCCCCGGCTCTACGGTGGACGCCATGGCCCAGTACAGCAAGTCGATCTGGCCGACCATGGCGACGATCGCCCGGGTGGAGCCGGGCTACTTCCCGACCGGGATGAAGTACCTCGATGCCGCCTGGGCCCAGTATCTGGCGCGGCGGGGCAACGTCAACGACTACATCAAGCGCAGCGTCAGCGACGCCCAGGAGCGCGGGCTGTCGCTGGTGGTCGGCCTCAACCTGCTGGACGGCGGCACGCCCAACCTGGAGTCGATGACCGCGAGTGAAGTCGAGACCTTCGGGACCGCGCTGCTGAGCAGCAGCTATCCCTGCGCCTTCATCAGCTGGCATTACGATGACCGCTACCTGTCCGCTCCGGGCATGGCCGCCGTCATGGACCGGCTGCGCGGCATGGCGGAGAACCGGGGTACCCGGACCTGCAGCCGCTCAAGTGCCGGTTCGACC
>DATAOR010000341.1:0-13099 GCA_036265635.1 Gemmatimonadales bacterium | reverse complement strand
TCGGCGATCTCCGCCTGGAACTCCATCTCCTGGACCGACCCGGCCACCACGGCCTCGCGCTCCGAGTTGAGCACCACGAACTGATCGGGGTGAAAGCTGAGCCGGACGTCGAGCTCCCGGGCCAGCGCGCCAGCCTCGAGGAACTGCCGGCGAATCTCGCCGTCGCGGTCCAGCCGGTCGAGGCTGTAACCGCTCACGGGGTGGGTGCCGAGCGGGAGGACCTGGCTGTTGATCCGGAAGGCGCCGATGCCCAGCCTTCGGCAGTGGCGGACGGCGGCGGCCAGCGCGGCGGCGTTGTCGCGGGCGATGCCCTGCAGGTACTCGCGGCGGAGCTTGGCGGTCAGGGTGGCGACGTAGCGATGGGTCGCCGTCCGGAAGCGGATCGGCGCGTCGAGGAACTGGCAGCACAGCCCCCACCGGATCACAGGAGCTGGACGATCCAGTCCCCCAGCAGGTAGCCCAGCACCGCCACGCCGAGGCCGACCAGGAACATGTCCATCCCGCTCCGGATGACGCCCCGGCCGGTGAAGAAGCTTCGGGCCGCGCCCACCCCGAAGTGGCTCAGCATGGCCAGCGCGAACGAGGTCCAGATGGCCGCCCGGGTGTTGCTCACCAGCAGCGGCGCCACCGGGATGAAGGCGCCGAAGGCGGTGGCGACGCCGGTGATCCAGGCCTCCCGCATCGGCGTGCTGGTGGCCTCGCCGATGTTGAGCTCCTCGCGCACCTGCTCCGCCAGGGCCCGGGCGGGGTCCTGCATGATCTGGGCGGCCAGCGCCTCGGCCTGCGCCACCGGGACACCCTTGGTCTGGTAGATCAAGCTGAGCTCTTCCTGCTCCAGCTCGGGCATCAGCCGGATCTCTTCCTTCTCCATCGCGATCTCGTGCTCGAACACCTCGCGCTCACTCTTGGCGGCGAGATAGCCGGACGAGCCCATCGAGAGCGCGTCGGCCGCCATCCCGGCCAGTCCGGCCACCACCACGGCGTGCTCGGCCATGGCGAGGCTGGCGCTCTGGGCGCCGATCATCCCGGCCACCAGCCCGAAGTTGGCGGTCAGGCCGTCGTTGAAGCCGTAGACCACGTTGCGGAGGAAGCCGCCGGCCCCAGTCTTGTGCCACGGCTCGCCGTCGGCCCCGCTGATCGAAGCCAGCGTCTCGGCGTGCTCCTTGGACTCCTTGGCGAGGGTGAGCGCGGTCGGGCCGACCACCCCGTCCGGCTCCTCCCGGTAGAGGCTGAGATAGCCCTTGACCTCCCGGCCCTCCTCCTCGAGCAGCATGGGCAGCAGGATGCCGGCGCCGACCCGCCGGGCGACCCAGGCCCGGAACCGGGCGCCCCGGGACGGGGGCGGGGGCTCGACCGGGTGGCCGTTGTCGGCCAGCAGCTTGCGCCACATCTCGACGTGGCGGTCCTCGACCTGGGCCAGCTTGCGGTAGAGCTCGGCCTTGTGGGTGTCCCGTTCGGCCTCGGCCAGCTCGCGATAGAGGAAGGCCGCGTCGGCCTCGTCCTCCAGATGGTGTAACCAGATGTCGGGAGCGGCATTGGGGGTGGTGGTCGGCATAGCTACAGTATAAGGGGAGACGGGCACCGCAGGGCTATCGACCACCCACACGGGCCCGAGGCTCACCAGGAAGGCCCCGATGCTGGGAGCCGGGAGGGCAGGGGTGCACCGCCGACGGGCCACAGCCCCGACGGGCGTGGAGGCTCGGCGCCGGCGGACCCCCTGCCCTCCCGGCCGCTGCGCTAGGGGCCCGCCCTGCAACGATATCCCCCGATGCCGCATCTTTCAGAACGCCATGACCGGGACCCGTGTAATGGATTCGCTCCTCCTCGCCAACGCCGAATCGGTGGTTGCCCGGGCCCGGGCCGGTGACGAGGCCGCCCTCGAGCAGCTGTACCGGGCGTTCGAGGCCCCGGTCTACAACCTGGCCCGCCGCATCTGCCGCACCACCGAGGACGCCGAGGACGTGCTCCAGGAGACCTTCTTCGAGGTCTGCCGGAGCATCGGCCGGTACCGCGAGGAGGGCAGCCTCTGGGGCTGGATCCGGACCATTGCCGCCAGCAAGGCGCTGATGCGGCTCCGCCGGAACAAGTACCGCGATACCGACGAGCTGCAGGAAGAGGCAGTGGTGGGGCAGCGGCGGGAGGACACCGCCCTCCGGATGGACCTCGAGGCCGCCCTCGAGCGGCTGAGCGAGACTTCCCGGGCGGTGGTCTGGCTGCACGACGTCGAAGGCTACACCCACGACGAGATCGCCGGCATGATGGGCAAGACTCCCAGCTTCTCGAAGTCGCAGCTGGCCCGGGCGCATCAGCGCCTGCGCCGGTGGCTGGGGGAGGAGGTTCAGGGATGACACATCTGAGCATGGCCGCGCTGCTGAGCCTGCGCGAGGCCGGCCTCGAGCCCGGCGACGCCTCGGCCCGGCAGCACCTGGAGGGGTGTCCCGCCTGCCGGGCGGAGCTCGACCGGCTGCACCAGCGGGTGGCCCGGCTCAAGGCCCTGCCGGCGCTGCGCCCCTCGCGCGACCGCTGGCCCCAGGCCGCCGCCCGGTTCCGGGCCGAGCGGCGGGCCCGGCGGGAGCGGCTGGCGGGACTGGTCGGACTGGCCGCCGCGGCGTCGATCGCGGCGGCGGTCCTGCTGGGTCCCCGCACGGGGACCCTGGCCGCCGGCCAGACCGAGATCCAGGCCGTGATGTCCCGGTCCCAGGCGCTGGAGAGCGCGCTGACCGACCTCCACCCCGACGAGCGGATGCTCGACGGGCGGACCGCCGGGATTGCCCAGGAGCTGGAGGACCGGATCGCCCGGGTGGACCGGGAGCTCGAGATGGCCGATCTCCTGGAGCAGCAGCGCCGCGACCAGCAGGTACTCAAGCTGTGGCGCGAGCGGGTCGGGCTGCTCGACGCCCTGGTGGACGTCCACGTCACCCGCGCCAGCAACGTGGGGCTGTAACCGAGGAGTTCTCAATGCGTCTTCCCTTCGTCCTGACCGTCGCCGCTCTCGCCTCCACCCTGCTCGTTCCGCTTCCCGCTTCGCTGTCGGCCCAGGACCAGAGCGGGGACAGTGGCCGTGCCGGCCGGCTGGAGCGGCGGCCGGACGGTCCCGACGGCCTGATGCGGATCGTGATGAACCGCCGGGCCCGGCTGGGCATCAAGGTCAACCTCCAGGCGCGGGAGACCGACTCGCTCGGCGCCTACGTCCAGTCGGTCAGCCCCAACGGACCGGCCGCCCGGGCCGGGATCCGCTCGGGCGACGTGATCACTAAGCTCGACGGCAAGTCCGTCCTGGCCGGGGGGCAGGCCGAGCTGCAAGCCGATGCACGGCAGTCGCCGCCCGGGCTCAGGCTGATCGAGCTGGCCGCGCGGCTGGAGCCGAACGACACGGTCAAGGTCGAGTTCCTTCGGGGCAAGGACCGGAAGACGGTGTCACTGGTCACCGAGGACGAGCCGGAGATGTTCGCCGGCCGAGGCGGTCCCGGCGGCCCCCGGGTCATGCTCCGCCGGTTCGGCCCGGGTGGCGACGACCGGATGCAGGTCGGCGACTTCATGAACGACTTCGGCCCGGGCGACCACCTCGAGTTCTGGGGCGGCGGCCCCCTTGGGGAGCTCGAGCTGGCCCCGCTCAACCCCGACCTGGGGGCCTACTTCGGCACCACCGAAGGGGTCCTGGTGATCCGGGCGCCGAAGGACGGCAGCCTCGGCCTCAAGGGCGGCGACGTGGTCCAGGCGGTGGACGGCCGGAAGCCGGCCAGCCCAGCGCACCTCCTTCGGATCTTGCGGAGTTACGACCGGGGCGAGACGTTCAAGCTGGACATCCTGCGTAACCGGAAGCAGCAGACGGTGTCGGGCCGGTTGGGCGGTCGCGAAGGCTGACGGCCGGGGCGGCGCCGCCGTGTGCGCCGCCTCACAGATGTCCTCGCTGGCGTGGGTTATATCTTCACCCCACCTTCGGAGGGCACTATGGGTTTCCTGTGGACGTTGATCATCGGTTTGGTCGTTGGGGCGATTGCCAAGCTGTTGATGCCTGGGAAGGATCCGGGTGGCGTGATCGTGACCATGCTGATCGGTGTGGTTGGTGCCCTGCTGGCTGGCTTCCTGGGCCGGGCCCTGGGCTGGTACAACAATCCGGGTGAAGGCCCGGGGATCATCGCCTCCATCATCGGCGCGATGCTGCTGCTTCTGCTGTACCGCTTCTTCGTGGGCCGCCGCGGCACGACCGTTCCGTAAGGCCCCGTCGGGCCCCGGACGGACAAAGGCGGAGCACCGGACACTCGGTGCTCCGCCTTTGTCGTGGGGGCGGCCGTCTGTAGGCCTTCAGGCTCCGCGAGGGTAACCACGGAGGGCACGGAGGACGGCGTTTCAGCAACAAGCGCCAGGACAAGCAAGGTAGATGTAGATACCAGGCTGGATCCCTAGCTGGAAGACAACTCCCTCCCAACACTAGCCACCCGGTGCTCCGGTACCTGCCGCGTTTCCGTGGTGAACCGCGGTGCTCCTGCCCTCCGTGCCCTCCGTGCCCTCCGTGCTTACCCTCGCGGAGTCCGACCCCTAAGCCAGCGCCACCCGGGTGACCACCGGGCGCTCCGGATGGACCTGCCGGGCCAGCTCGGCGAAGCCGGCGATGTCGAGGCTCTGGGCCCCGTCGCTCATCGCCTTGTCGGGGTCGGGATGGACCTCGACGATGAGGCCGCAGGCGCCGGCCGCGAGCGAGCCGAGGCTGAGGGGGGTCACCAGCGAGCGGATGCCGGCCGCGTGGCTCGGATCCACGATGACGGGGAGATGGGTCCGCTCCAGCACCATCGCGACCGCGTTGAGGTCGAGGGTGTGCCGGGTGGCCCGCTCGAAGGTGCGGATGCCGCGCTCGCACAGCACCACATTGGGGTTGCCCTCGGCCAGGACGTACTCGGCGGCCATCAGCCACTCCTCGATGGTGGCGCCGGCGCCGCGCTTGAGCAGGATCGGCTTACCGCTCCGGCTGGCTGCCCGCAGCAGGGTGAAGTTCTGCATGTTTCGGGCGCCGATCTGGAGCATGTCGGCGAAGTGCCCCACCACCGCGACCTCCTCCCAGCTCAGCACCTCGGTCACCACCGGGAGCCCGGTGCGCTGCCGGGCATCGGCCAGGTGGCGCAGCCCCTTCACCCCCAGCCCCTGGAAGTCGTAGGGTGAGGTCCGCGGCTTGTAGGCGCCGCCGCGCAGCATGTCGCCGCCGGCTTGGGCCACCGCGTCGGCCGTCGCCAGGATCATCGCCTCGCTCTCGACCGAGCACGGTCCGGCGATCAGCACCCGCTCGCCGCCCCCGAACACCACCGGTCCCACCGCCACCCTGGTGCCTTCCGGCACCCGCCGGCGGTCCACCAGCGGGATGTCCGGCTTCTTGGTGTGGTGGGCCGGCGTCGGCGGCGGCGCCGACAGCCGGGAGCCCTCGATCCACGCCTCGTAGCTCCCCAGCACGACCAGCCGCGCGGCCAGCGCCTCGACTTCTTCCAGCGCTTCGGCCACGCGGGGGTCGGTCGTCGCTCCGTCGATGTCCACGTAGAACCGGTAGGTCCACGGGGCCGACCGCTCCGGGCGGGACTGGAGCGCCATCAGGTTGACGCCCCGGACGCCGAACGCCTGCAGCGTGAGCGCCAGCATGCCCGGCTTGTGATCGATCAGGACGATGAGCGAGGTCTTGAACCGGCTGGTGCCGGCGCTCCCGGCCGGCAGCGCCGGCGCGTCCGCCCGGGTGAAGGTGAGGAACCGGGTCTGATTGGTGGGGTCGTCCTCGATCCGCTCGGCCAGCGCTACTAGGCCGTGGGCGTCGGCCGCGTGCCGCGCGGCGATCGCCGCGAGCGCAGGGTTCCCCTCTTGGGCCACCAGCTCGGCGCTGCCGGCGGTGTCCCAGGCGCTCACCAGCTCGACCTCGGGGAGGTGCTCGGCCAGCCAGAGGCGGCACTGGCCCAGGGCCACCGGATGCGACAGCACCCGCTTGATCCCGTCCAGCCGGGCCCCCGGGATGGCCATGATGGTGTGGTGGACCGGGTAGAGGATCTCATGGGTCAGCCGCAGCGTGCCGTCGCCGAAGGCCTCCTCCAGCAGGTCGTAGGTGGTGGTGACCGAGCCGATCAGCGAATTCTCGATCGGCAGGCACCCGGCCTCCGCTTGGCCGGCCCGGACGGCCGCCACCACGTCCTTGGCCTCCCGGCAGGGCAGGGTCGTCATCCCGGGCCAGCGGCGCCGGCCGGCGGCCTCGCTGAACGAGCCATGGGTGCCCTGAATCGCCACGCGCATGAGTCTGCTCCGAAAAAGCCTGCTGGAGAAACGAAAAGCCCCGCCGGGTTCGTTCCGGCGGGGCAGCGATGATTGGTCCGGGCGGCGAGCGCTACACTACGCTACCGCCACCGGACGGGCATCGAGCCGCGCCGGGGCTGGTAAAGTAGGCGAAGAACCATCCGCTCTGGGTCCGGATCATGGTCACAACGTATGAACCGGTCCGGCGATTTGTCAAGCAAGCTATCTTGCCGACCCGTGAGCCCCGCCCGCGCCGTGCCGATCCTGTGGCTGCTTCGGTCCCTCCTCCTCCCCACGGCCGGGGCGGCGCAAGGGCTGGCGGGGCTGCCCGACTTTGCCCCCCTCAACCCCGTGGCCGACTCGCGGACGGCGCTCCGGGCCGAGCCTTACCGGTTGCCGGAGCCGGGCCGTTGGGCCTGGGGCGCGGCGTTGGACTACGCCAGCGCGGTGGAGCTCTTCCAGGGCGCCCGCTCCAGCCAGGTGCTCGACGCCGAGCTGCTGCGCTTCCGGCTGCGGGTGGCCCGCGACCTGAGCCCGACCGTGTTCGTCCTGGCCGACGCGGCCGTGCAGGGGAGCTACGCCGGCTTCCTCGACGGTTTTCTCGACTGGTACCACGGCCTGCTCGGCATCACCATCGAAGCGCGCGAACTCCGGCCCAAGGATGCCTTTCTCTACCAGCTGCGGCTGCCGGACGGCTCGCTCCACAGCCGCCGCGCCTCCGATCTGTTCCTGGGTGACACCCGGCTGAGCGCCGGCGTCCGGCTGGGCCGGCAGGTCCAGACGCTGGCCACTTTGACCCTTCCGACGGCGACGGGGACCGAGGGCTACGGCCGGGGGGTGATCGGCACCGGCATCGTCACCACCGTCCGCGCGCCGCTAGCCCGGCCGCTCCTGCTCGAGGGCACCGTCGGCCTGGGGTATACCCCGGCCCACGGCGACCTGCGCGACTACCAGCGGACCACCTTCGTCTCCGCCAGCTCGGGTCTCCGCTGGCGCTTCTGGGGCCGGCAGTCGTTGTACGGCAACCTGTTCTGGCACAGCCCGTATTACCACGACACGGGGGTGCCGTCGCTCGATCATCAGGATCTGGCGCTGGACTTCGGCTGGCTGCTGGCGACCCGGAGCGGGCGGGAATGGCGGGTGGGGATGACCGAGGATCCTGAGCCGAGCGGGCCCGGCGTGGACATCATCTTCCGGCTGGGGGTGAGCCACTGAGGCTCAGGTTTCTACCGATCCGGTCTTGAAGAGGAACTGTTCCATGTTGCGGAACAGGAATTCCTTCGCCTGGGGATCGCGAAGGTTGAGCCCGTAGTGATTGATGAGCTGCTGCTGCATCTTGAGCCACTCGCCCCAACACACACTGCAAATCTCGTCATAGGCCCGTTTGCCCAGGTCGTTCTGAAAGGGCTGGAAACCCATCCGGTCACGGTCCAGCCCGCAGCGGGCACAGTGCACGGTCGTCATGAGGGCAAGATAGACCTGCCCGGAAGTGTGATCCAGTCTACGGGCGAGCGGCGCGCGACCGATTAGAATGCAGTCAGGGCGTCAGTTGATGGTGCGCCCGGTCGGTTCGCCGAACCATCCGGGCGCCCGACGCGGTGCCGAAGGCGGTGCCCAGTCCGAAGGTGATGGCCGGTCCCAGGGTGACCAGCGGCAACAGGGCGAGGGGCCAAGCGAACAGGAAGGCCGCCAGCCCGGCCACGATGGGGGCCCAGCCCCGGTGAATGGCGTCGACGAAGCGGAGGCGGTGCCGGACGAAGTTCCTGGCCATGAGGTAGCCGGCGAGCCCCGCCGTCAGGGTCAAGATCAACTGGAGCATAGTGATAACCTCAGTTGGGGACGTGGAAACTCGTTACACTACGAAACGTGCGTGAAAAGGATTCACCGACGGGATGCCTCAGGCATCAGAATCGCTACAGTGTGAGCACGTGTCCTTGCCCCAGACTCTATCCGGGAAGGAGGCCACCAATGCGACATCCGACGGTGCAGGTGCCCAATATCGGACCGATGGACCACGCGTGGGATCTGCTGGGTGAGTGGGCGACCGAGTTCGAGCTGCCGGAGACGGAATCGCCGGTGCACGGCAAGGTGACCTTCCGGTCGTGGACCGACGCGGAGCTGAACCTGGACCCGATCGAGGCGGCCATCGCGGGAATTCCCTCGACGGTGCCGCTGGAGCGGGCGAGTGAGATCCATCTCACCGATGCGGGCGGCGGCGCGCTCCAGTGGGTGCTGCACGCGCCGTCCACCAACTGGTCGCTGCAGGCCACCATGTGGCCCGGCTCGCTGCACCTGTTCGTGAGCGACGCCGACGACGATGAAGAGCAGCTGTACCGGGCCCGGGCGGTGCGCACGCAGGACTACTACCTGCGGAAGTACCCCCTCGACTCGGAATGACCATTCGATCGCTGAACCTTCAGTTGCACGGTTTCGGCGCCCCGCCGAGCGGGGCGAAGGCCGAGGTGGCGGAGCTGGAGGGACGGGACCGGGTCAAACGGGCGGCGGTAGTCTTCGGCGCGTTCATCGCCGTGGCGATCGTCGCCCTGCCCATTCCGATCGTGCACTTCGTGCTGGTGCCGGGCGGACTGCTGCTGGCGGTGGTGCTGGGGGCGCTGCGGCTCCGGGAAGGATCGGTCTTCCACGGGGTCGAGGGCCGCTGCCCGTTCTGCGGCACCGAGCAGCGCTTCGCCCTGGCCGGCCGGTTCCGGCTGCCGAAGGACCTGCACTGCATCAACTGCCGGCGCAAGCTGGTGCTGGAAGCGCCGGCCGGGGCGGTGTCCGCGGATGGGGCGCAGGCCTGAGAAGAAGCTGCCCCGCCCGGCCGCTACCACCGCACCAAAGCACTTCCCCACAGGAACCCCGACCCGAACGCCGTCAGCGCCACCAGGTCGCCCGGCTGGAGCCGACCGCTCCGGGCGCACTCGTCCAGCGCGATCGGGATGGTCGCCGCCGTGGTATTGCCGTAGCGCATGATGTTGTTGTAGACCTGGTCGTCCCGAAGCCCCAGGGACTTCTGGATCATCTCGGAGATCCGGAGGTTGGCCTGGTGCGCTACCAGGAGGGCGAGGTCGCCGGTGGTGTATCCCCGGGCGGACAGCACCGCGCGGACCGATTCCGGCATCCGGGCGACCGCGTGGCGGAAGACCTCCTTGCCATCCATATCGAGAAAATGCCGGCCGGCCTCCAGCTGCTCCGGCGACACCCGGGGATGGTACATCGAGCCGGGGGCGTCCACCCACAGCTTTTCGGCATAGGTCCCGTCGCCGTGGAGGTCGAAGCCGAGCAGTCCGCGGCCATCGTCGCCGGGACCGAGGATGACGGCGCCGGCGCCGTCGGCGAAGATGACGGCGGTGTTCCGGCCCCGGGTGGTGACGTCCATCCCGGTGGACTGGATCTCGGCGCCGACGACGAGCACGCGGCGGAAGGTCCCGGCCCGGATGAAGGCGTCGGCCACGGCGAGGGCGTAGACGAACCCGCTGCATTGGTTCCGGAGGTCAATCGAGGGGATGCCGGGAACGTCGAGCAGCCGCTGGAGGTAGACGCCGTTGCCGGGGGCGAAGTGGTCCGGCGTCGAGGTGGCGTACACGATGGCGTCGAGCTCCCGGGGGGCCAGGCCGGCCGCCTCGAGCGCCCGAAGACTGGCGGCGTGGGCCAGGCCGGCGCCGGTCTCGCCCTCCCGGGCCCAGTGGCGCTCCTCGATCCCGGTGCGGGTCCGGATCCACTCGTCGCTCGTGTCCATCAGCCGGGACAGGTCGTCGTTGGTGACCACGCGGTCGGGCACCGCGAACCCGGTGCCGAGGAAGCAGGCAGAAGGCATGGGGCATCCAGGAATGGGAGGAGTCGGCCGGCTCAGAAGCTATACCGGCGCCGGGTGACCGCCCATGGCAGCCAGACCCACAGCAGCCACGCGCCGGTCAGGGGCCAGTCCATCGCCCGCCAGCTTTCCCACAACACCCCCACCGGCGTGAGCCAGCGAGGCCAGCCGCTGTCGGGACGGAGCCGGTGGCGCTCGACGATCTGGGACGAGCCGAAGCCGCGGCGAAGGCCGGCCAGGAGACCGTCGCACAGCGCCGGTCCCTCGGGCCGGCCCGGCAGCGCCATGACGTTCCAGACCATGCTGGTGGCGCCCCAGCCGTGGCTGTCGCTGGCACCCACCACGAACCGGTTGGTCCGCCGGGCGATGGCGGCGACCCGATCGCGCTCGGTCCGGGTGAGCTCGTTGGCCTTGGGCGAGGCGTTGACCAGCTCGAAGCCGTCGGCGCCCGCGTGGGCCAGCAGCTCCAGCCGGTCGCGGTGGTTCCGCTCGTACTCGGGCAGGGAGAGTACGCTGAGAGCGCCATAGGCCGAGTCGCTTTCGGCCAGCAGCAGCTCCAGGGCGGGGAGCGAGCTGTTGTAGCGGTCCGGATCGACCGCGGCGGTGTCGCCCAGGAGGACGACGTGGGCGTGCCAGGCGCTGACCTCGATGCCGGGGCAGAGGGCCGGACGCCCGGCGTGGGGGCCCAGTCCCGCCACGGTGTTGTGATCGGTCACGAAGACGGCGTCGAATCCCGCCCGCCGGTGCCACCGCAGGTTGGCTTCGGTGTCGAATCCGCCCATGAGCGTCCCGCGTACGTCATGCGACACGTTGGTGTGGCTGTGGGCGTCGAAGGCCACGGTCCCGGCCGGGAGTCCGGCCAGCGCCGCCATGGGCCGATGCCAGAGGAGCCCGCCCGCGACGAACACGGCCAGGATGGCCACGGCGGCCGCCGCCAGGCCCAGCTCGCGCCGCCGGGGAGACCGGGGCGGGGGCCGGTCGCTCCAGGCCACCCGCCACCAGAAGGCGCGACCGAGCCGCCAGACGACGAACAGCAGAGTCAGCCCGATCAGGAACCCGGTCAGTCGGGACATGCTCAGCATGGAGACGCCGTCCCAGAGGCTGAACAACGGTGCCAGCAGCAGGTACACCGGGGGATAGCTCAGGCGCAGGCCTGGCGGCAGCGGGTCGCCCAGCGGATTGCTCAGGGCGGGCACCGCGGCGGCCCGGGCGGCCAGGAGTCCGGCGGTCAGGGCCAGCGGCAGGCCCAGCTCGAGGCCCCGGCGGAGCGGGAACGGCGGCGGATGGGTCGGAATAGTCCGAGAATATAGAGGAGATCAGGCGGCATGAGCGAGCAGGTCGAGGACGAGGGGCCGGAGACGCTGGAGACCGAGGCCACGGTGCTGTGCCCCTACTGCGGCGAGCTGAACGTGATCGGGCTGGATCCGGGCGGTGGTGGCCGGCAGCAGTACGTCGAGGACTGCCAGGTATGCTGCCAGCCGTGGCGGGTCGAGGTGAGCTGGCTGGCCGATGGGGGCGCCGAGGTGATGGTACAGGCGGAACAGCAGGACTGACGCGGGCCGAGCCGGTCGGGCCGAGCTGCCCGGGCCGAGCTGCCCGAACCCGGCCGGCCGTCAGGCCGCCGTCAGACGCCGCCGAGCCAGGGGTAGCCCTGGTCCTCCCAGTACCCGCCCGGGCGCTCACGGGTGAAGGTCATCCCGCTGAGATACTTGGTCAGCTTGTACCCCAGCTTGACCGGCGAGTAGAGCCGGAGCGGCGCGCCCCGCTCAGGGGTGATCGGCCGGTCGTTCCAGGCGTAGGCCAGGATGGTCTGGGGGTGCATGGCGCTCGTCAGGTCCCAGCCGTTGCTGTACCGCTGGTCGAACGAATCGAACCTGAGATACCGGGCCTCGGCCGTGGGCTCGACCATCTGGGTCACGGCCGCCACCGGCACGCCGGTCCAGGTCGCCACCGCCGTCCAGCCTTCCACGCAGTGATGCTTCACGGTATAGCTCACCCGCGGCAGCGTCATCAGCATCTCGCGCGTGAGCCGGACCGGCTGGCGGACCAGCCCGCCGATCTCGAGCGCCCAGCCCGGGGGCACCTCGGGGAAGCTGCCGGTGTGGTTGCGGGTGATCGAGTAGGCCGGAAAGGCCCTGGCCGGGGTGCGGGCCGAGACCGGGTAGGTCGGCGCCAGCCGATCGCGCGAGAACAGGATCTTCTCTCCCACCCAGTCGTTGAGCCGGCTGATCGTCCGGAGCCGGGGCTCGATCAGCGGCCCCCCGTCCCAGCCGCAGGCCGCCACCAGCGCCGCCGGGGCCACTACGCCGAGGCGGAGGAAGTCGCGGCGGTTGAGACCCGCTCGCTCAGTCATGGCTGGGAAACCTCCCCCGGTACCGGCCGGTGATCATGGCGCGGAGCGAGGCCGGATCGACCAGGAAGACCAGCACGATGTGCAGCAGGGTGAAGGCGACGAAGATCCAGACGGCCCAGAAGTGCCAGTAGCGGGCCAGCTCGTACCCCCCGAACAGGGCCGTGAGCCAGCTCAGCTGGACCGGTTTGTAGATGGCGAAGCCGGTCAGGGCCGACAGGGCGCCGAGGACGACGATGAAGGTATAGGCACCCTTCTGCAGCGCGTTGTGCTTGCCCTGGGCCGGGTGGCTCTGCCGCAGCCGCAGGTAGTAGAGCTGCATCTGAATGGCCGGCCCGATATCGCGGGGGCGGAACAGCAGCGACCGCCACTCTCCCGTGCCGGCCAGGAAGCCGAGATACACCAGCCCGGTGATGACGAAGGGCCAGGCCAGGGCGAAGTGCCAGTTGAGCCCGCCGGCGAGCCAGCCCCCGAGCCGGGCCCAGCCGGGGATACCGCCACCGTCGAACGGATTGGGGTAGTAGGCCGCGCCCCGCGGACCGAAGTGGGCGAAGGCGAGATAGATCTGGAGCCCGCTGGCGATCATGCCGAGGAGCACGATGGCGTTGAGCCAGTGGGCGGCGCGGACGAGGCCGTGGTGTCGCTTGACGTCGGGGCGGTCTGGGATCATCCGG
>DATAOR010000340.1:0-2769 GCA_036265635.1 Gemmatimonadales bacterium | reverse complement strand
CGTCGCCGAAGTGGTGGCAGCTCCGGGCCTGGGCGCGGCTGGTGCTCGGGAGGATCAAGGCCCCCGGTTAGTGCCGCTGCGCCCCGCCCCCTGCCGCCGTCCCCAGCCGCGCCTCCAGCTCCTTGAGCAACGCCCTGGCGGTGGACTCCGACGACGCGGGATTCTGCCCGGTGATCAGGTTGCCATCCGTCACCGAGTGGTCGGCCCAGTCCGCCCCCTTGGAGTACTGCCCGCCGTCGGCCTTGAGGGCGTCCTCGACCAGGAACGGCACCACGTCGGTGAGCCCGACCGCAGCTTCCTCGCTGTTGGCGAACCCGGTGACGGCCTTGCCTTTGACCAGCGGCTGTCCGTCGGCAGCCTTGGTGTGGCGCAGCGCCGCCGGACCGTGGCAGACCGCGGCCACCGGCTTCCCCGCGGCGTACAGCTCCTCGATCAGCGCGATCGAATGCCGGTCCTCCGCCAGGTCCCACAGCGGCCCGTGGCCGCCGGGATAGAAGACCGCGTCGTAGTCGCCGGCCGAGACGGCGGCGAGCTTGACGGTGTTGGCCAGGGCGCGCTGGGCGTCCGGGTCTGCCTTGAATCGCTTCATGGCCGGCGTCTCGGCCTTGGGATCGTCGCTCTTGGGATCAACCGGCGGCTGGCCGCCCTTGGGCGAGGCGAGGGTGAGCTCGACGCCAGCGTCCTTGAGGACGTAGTACGGCGCCGCGAGCTCCTCGAGCCAGAAGCCGGTGGGCCGGCCGGTCTTGCCCAACCGGTCGTGGGACGTGAGAACCATCAGGACCTTCGCCATACTGGACTCCGTTCGATTGCAGGTTCTGTCGCTGGTACTGCGTCGGCGCGCGCCTCCAGGCGCGCGTCCGGTGCCGTCGGAGCGCACCGTCACCTTGCAGGATAGTAGCGGTCCCCGGGGCAGCAACCCTGGCGCCGGGCCGCGGTAGCGCTTCCCGGTCCGGACGGTAGCTTGGAGCTGTCCGGCAGAACCCCTCCGTACCACCACCCGCCGAACCTGGAGACCGTATGAGCTACCGAGTCGCAGTGGGCCTCGTCGCCCTGGCCCTGGCGTCGCCGCTCCCGGCGTTTGCCCAGACCGGAGATGTCCGTGGCCAGATCGAGAAGGTGAGCAAGGCGTGGGAGAAGGCCTACAACGCGGGCGACGCGGCCGGCGTCGCGGCCCTCTACACCAAGGACGCGCAGCTGATGGCGCCGGGCCTCGAGACGGCCTCCGGCACCAAGGCGATCCAGGCACTGCTCGCCAACGACATGAAGGGCGGCGTCAAGAATGCGCTGACGACGAACGAGGTCGTGGGCTTCGGCGACTACGCCCTCGAGACGGGCAAATGGGTAGCCACCAGCGCCGATGGCAAGCATCTCGACCACGGCCCGTACATGACGCTCTATAAGAAGGAAGGCGGCGGCTGGAAGCTCTACCGTGACACCTGGAACAGCGCGATGCCGGCCAAGTAGGAGACGCCGGCAGCCGTGTCGCCAAGCGGCGGCCGCAGGAGCGAGTGATCCGGGTCGCCACCGGTCCATGCAGCCGATTTTCACGCTGGTTTAACGGTCCAGGACGAGATTGGTGATGAGTGGCGGGGGCGGCGCCGATGGTCGGGTGCCGTCACCGGTACGAGGCCGGGCTGACCGTGCGCCGGCTCCGCTACCCGCGGGCCCCTCGTGTGTTCACTCGTCCGGAGGTCGCCATGACAGCCAGCCGACGTCTCAGGTCCAGCCTGCCCCTCGTCGCCGCGCTCGCGTGCCTGGCGACTTCACCCGGCGCCGCGCAGGGCGTCGAGTACCCGCACGTGTCGCTCCGGACGGCCATCAAGGAGATCGCCACCGTCCGCTCGGAGTACGCCGACCTGTACAACAAGAAGGACGCCGCCGCCCTCACCGCGATGTACCTGCCCGATGCGGTCCTGATCCGCGGCGACGGCAGCACGGTGATCGGGCAGGCGGCCATCGGCCGGGCGCTGGGAGAGCAGGCGGCGAGCTGGCGTCAGGTCACCCTGTCCTCCGACACCACCCGGGTGTTCGGCAACACGGCCTGGGACGTGGGCTCGATGAGCAGTGAAGGCTCGGACGGCGGGGCGAGCACCAATCGCTATCTCGTGGTCCTGCGGCGCGGACTAGAGGGATGGAAGATCAGCAGCGTGGCCGTGGTGCCGGAGACTCGGACTACCGCCTCGCAGTAAGGCTCGCGCCGGACTTTGCGATGGGCGAACCGGTGGCCGGGAGCCACCGGTTCGTTCACGTATGCGCGGCATAGCGGACCCGCTTCAGCACGCGGTCGGCCCGGGCGGTGGACGGGCTCAGCACTTCCGCGACGAGCAGGAGCGTCCGAACCTCGCGCCAGGCCAGGGTGCGCGCCTCGTCGGCCGCGGCGACGAAGACGTCGGGCTGGACCAGCACATCACGGCCCCAGGAGATATCGGCGGGCGAGGTGAGCACGACCCCGACCGGCTCGTCCCACAACCAGCGCTCGATGGCCGCGGCCAGGCGGATCACCAGGGCCTGGTGCCACAGCCGCGGCGCCGGCGTCACCAACAGCTCGCCGTAGACCACTTCGCAGCGGTTGCCGTCGTCGGGCATGGCCCGGACCATCTCGGCGGTATGGTAAAGCGGCGCGGCCATGCCCATATGTTGGTCTCGGCGGCGGGTGGCTGGCAAGAGGCGGGCATCCGGCACGATAGGGCCGGTGCGGCGGGCCGCCCCAATCATGTTCGCGCGAGGGAGGGCACGGGCACCCGCCGGCATCAGCGCTCAGGCCGCGCC
>DATAOR010000339.1:0-11010 GCA_036265635.1 Gemmatimonadales bacterium | reverse complement strand
CCATGCGGGTCATCCGGCAGAACCTGTTCTGGGCCTTCGTCTACAACGTCATCGGGATCCCGATCGCGGCCGGCGTGCTCTATCCCGCGTTCGGGCTCCAGCTCACCCCGGCCATGGGGGCTGCGGCGATGGCCGTGAGCTCGGTGAGTGTAGTCTCCAACAGCCTGCGGCTTCGCCGTTTCAATCCGGGAGGCCGGTCATGACCGAGCCGATCGTTCCCTGCGCCTGCGCCCGCCCGGGCGACGGCACCCACGCGGTGGCGGTGGACCCCGAGATCAAGCGGGTTGTGCTCAATCGCCTGCGGCGGATCGAGGGCCAGGTGCGCGGCCTGCAGAAGATGATGGACGACGAGCGGTACTGCGCCGACGTGCTGGCCCAGGTGTCGTCGGTGCAGGAAGCGCTGCGCGGGGTGAGCCGCTCGCTGCTGCACAACCACCTCAAGCACTGCGCGTCCGAGGCGATCCGGTCGGAGGATCCGGCGAAGGCCGAGGCGATGTACGAGGAGCTGCTGGATCTGGTGTTTCGGTCGAAATAGGCCGGGCGAGCGGTCATTCCACGCCCCACCGAATCAGATCGTCGCGACCCGGCGCATGTCCCTCCCCACGGTCCGCACCGCGCCGAGCACCACCAGCCCGCCGACGATCACCACCAGCGGCAGCAGGAGGATAGCCCGGTCGAGGCCGAACCGATCGCTCAGGCCGCCGACCAGCGGGAGCGCGATGGCGTCGCCCGCCAGGTGAATGAACAGGAGATAGGCGCCGGCCACGGTGGCGCTGATCCGGGCCGGGACGACGTCGAAGATGACCGCCGTCATCGGGCCGTTGTACCACGACAGGCAGAAGAAGGCGACCGCGAAGACGCCCTGGAACAGGTCCGGATCCCGGATGGTGAGGAGCCAGAGCGCCAGCGGCCCGCCCAGCAGCAGCCCGAGCGCGACGACCCGCACGCGGGCATTCAGATATCGCCGGCGAAGCCAGTCGGCCAGGATGCCGCCGAACAGGGTCCCCGCGGTGCCCGAGATCAGCCCCCACTTGCCCAGCAATGCCGCGGCTTCGGCCGAGCTGAGGGACAGCTCGCGCGAGACGAAGGTCGGTCCCCACCCCACGATGCCGTTCAGGCCGAAGGAGATCATCGCGCCGGCGGTGAAGACGTAGACCAGGGTGGGCGTGTGCAGCACGGTACGGCCGGCCCTGACGATGTCGTCGAAGGCGCTCCCGATGCCGCTGCCGAAGGCGCTCTCCGCGGCCGCGTCCTCGGGCGTGCGCCGGACCCAGCTCAGGATGGTCGCCGCGAGGCCCAGGCCGACCGCGCCGCTGAAGACCGCGATGTCGGCGCGGGAGTCGGCGCCATAGGCCCGGTCGAGCTGCATGGCGGTCACTCCGCCGATCACGACGCCGGCGATCAGCGGCCAGAGGTGTCGGAGCAGCGGCATCACCCCGATGCCGAAGTCGCGCAGGAAGGAGCGGACCGTCAGGTGACCCGGCGCCCGGGTCGGGTCCACCAGCCGTGCCACCAGCAGCGCCAGCGCGAAGCCGGGCACGCCCACCGTCATGAAGGCGACCCGCCAGCCATACAGCCCTTCGAGGTATCCCGCCAGCAGCAGGCCGAGCACTCCGCCCAGCGCGATCCCGGAGGAGAGGATCCCCATCGCCACGGCGCGGGCCCGGCCGGGAAAGAAATCCGCGACCAGCGAGGCCGCGGCCGGCCCGTAGGCGGCCTCGCCCACGCCGACCAGGGCCCGGCAGGTGAACAGCCCGCCGAAGCTGTTGACCAGTCCGCTGAGGAAGGTGAACGCGCTCCACACGGTCACGCCGCCGGCAATGACGGCGCGGCGGGAGCGGAGATCGCTGAGCACGCCGAACGGGAGCGCCGCCACCGAGAACACGAAGATGTAGGCCGAGCCGAGCCAGCCAAGCTGCGAGTCGCTCAGCGCCAGGTCGCGCTTGATCGGCTCGAACAGGGCATAGATGACGTTGCGGTCGACGTAGTTGAGCAGGTTGATCAGGGCCAGGAGACCGAGGGCGTACCAGGCGTAGCTCCGGGGCGTTTCCTGGGGCGCCCCGGAACCGGACGGCGGAACGGTCACCGTCGCGCCGCCGTCTCCGTGCCGCCGGCGCCGGGATGCATGTGCGACAGCGACTCCTCGGCCCGCTCGTCGCGGAAGGCGAGGGCCGCGCGGTACTCCTCGACCAGGCGGTCCATCATGGCCTGGCGGCGGCCGTACAGCCGCTTGAGCGGCCGGGCCTCGCGCTTCTCCCGGGCATAGGCGGTGAGCAGCGGCAGGGCGATCGAGTTGTCGGTGTAGACCACCACGGTGCCGGGGAGCTGGTCGGGGTCGATCTTGCCCCAGCTCACCGCCTCGGCCGGCGTGGCGCCCGACAGTCCGCCGGTGTCGGGGCGGGCGTCGGTCATCTGGAGAAAGTAGTCGTGGCCCCGCTCGTCGATCCCCAGCACCTCCTGGATCTGGGGCTCGGTCTGCAGCATGAAGTTCTTGGGGCTGCCGCCGCCCACGATGAGTACGCCGCTCTTGCCGCCGGTCCGCTTGGCCTCGAGCACGATGCTGGCGGTCTCGTTCACGTCGGCGCTGACGTCGAATCGGAGCCGGCTGCCCGCCAGGGCCTGCTCGGCCACGTTCATCCCGATGGAGCTGTCGCCGGGTGAGCTGGTGTAGAGAGGGACCTCGAGCTCGTGGGCCGCCGCCAGGACCGAGCGGCGGCTCAGGCCCAGCGCCTTCTCCCGCTCGCGGACATAGCCGCCCAGCAGGTAGTGATACTCGGCCGTGCTCATGGTCCGCTGGAACTCCGGCCGGGCCGAGACCTCGCGGATGAACTTGTCGGTCGACAGCAGGACGCCGTAGTCGAAGAAGATGTCGTAGATCCGGACCACGCCCTTGTCCCGCAGCTCGACGTCGTCGGCCGTCGGAGTGCCCCGGTGCATCGGCAGCCCCAGGGCGAAGTGGGCGTCGTGGTAGAGATTGGCCCCGGTCGAGATGACCCAGTCCACGAAGCCGGCCTCCATCAGCGGGATCAGGCAGCTCATGCCCAGCCCGGCCGGCGTCATGGCGCCGGTGAGGGTCATCCCGACCGTGGTGTCGGGCTCGAGCATCCGCTGGGTGTACAGCTGGCAGCCTTCCCGCAGTCGGCCGGCGTTGTAGGCCAGGAACGCATTGTCGATCAGCCCGGCCACGGTCTCGCGGCCGGTGATGGCGGCGGGCTCGATGCGCGGGCCGCGCAGGTACTGGGCCGAAGGTCTCGTCATCGGGATTCCTCGGGAGCGCGCGGGCGCGGCGGGTGGAGCAGCTCGGACTCGACCGTCATCCGGGCGGCGGCGTCGTCGGGCTTGGTGGCCCGGGCCTCGATCACGATGCGGGCGGCTTCGGCCGGGTCATCGGTGACCTTGAACAGGAGCAGATCGGTCGGATTGATCTTGCGCTCTTCCGCCACCGTGCGGGTGAGCCAGTCCACCAGCCCGGCCCAGTAGGCCTGCCCGAACAGAATGACCGGGAAGTGCTTGACCTTGCCGGTCTGGATCAGGGTCAGGGCCTCGAACAGCTCGTCGAGCGTGCCGTAGCCGCCCGGGAAGACGATGAAGGCGGTGGCGTACTTCACGAACATCGTCTTGCGGACGAAGAAGAACTTGAAGTTGAGGCTCCGGCTGAGGTACGCATTGGAGCCCTGCTCGAAGGGCAACTCGATGTTGCACCCGATCGAGAGCCCCTCCACTTCCCTGGCCCCCCGGTTGGCGGCCTCCATGATGCCCGGCCCGCCGCCGGTGATGACCGGGATGCCGGCCTGCGCCAGCAGCCTGGCGGTCTGGACCGCCTTCACGTAGTGCGGGTCGCCCGGCTTGGTCCGGGCCGAGCCGAAGATGGTGACGCCGTCGCTCACGTCGGCCAGGTTGTCGAAGCCCCAGACGAACTCGCCCATGATCCGAAGCACCCGCCACGAATCGGACTTGAGGAACAGCTGCTCGGGCCGCTGCGGCGGCGGGCTCTCGAACAACTGCTCGTCTTCGGTGGGCAGCTTGTGGTCGTTGAGGTGGCGGTACGGGCTGTTAGTCACGGGTCAGTCGCTCGATGGCGGCCCGGTGGTCGTCCGGGACGTTGTAGAAGTAGGGGGAGAGCCGGACGTGACCCGGACGGCTGTCGGCCACGATGCCGGCGTCGGCCAGCCGCCGGACCTGAGCGCCAGGATCGGCGCTGGGGATCATCACGATGGCGGTCCGCTCCTCCGCTCGGGCGGCGACCTTGGGACCGAGTCCAGCCGCCCGGGCCAGGTCGATCAGGTCCTCCGCCAGCACCATCGTCCGCCGGCGGATCTCTTCGGCGCCGAGCTCCTCCAGCAGCTCGAGCCCGCCGAGCTGGGCATAGACCGGCATCATGGCCGGGGTGCCGCCTTCGAGCCGGCGGGCGTCGCCGTGCAGCTCGAGGCTGTGCGGATCGAAGCGGAACTGGTCGCGGTGGGCGAACCAGCCGGTGGCCCGCGGCGCGAGGGCGGGCCACAGCTCGGGCCGGGCGTACATGAAGGCCACCCCGGTGCCGCCCAGCAGCCACTTGAGTCCGCCGCTGCAGTAGAAGTCCACCTCGAGCGCGGCCACGTCCACCGGGAGCTGGCCGGCCGCCTGGTACCCGTCCACCAGGAGCCGGGCGCCGCGGGCGTGGCACAGGTCGGCCAGGCCGCGGATGTCCTGGATGGCGCCAGAGGCGTAGAACACGTGGCTGGTCGCCACCAGGGCGGTGCGGTCGTCGATGGCGCGGGCCAGCGCCTCGAGCGGCACCCCGATGCCGTCAGGGCTCTCGACAATCTCGACCGTGACACCATCGGCCGCCCGGGCCAGCCACTGGTAGGCCACCGTAGGAAAGTCGAGCCCCGTGACCACCACCTTGGGGCGGCGGCGGTAGTCGAGCGACTCGGCCACCGCGGTGAGCGCCACCGAGATGTTGGGGTGGAGGGCCACCGACCCCTCGGCGGCCCCGATCCAGCGGGCGTACCGGGCCCGGAGGTCCGCCAGGGCCGCCCACCAGATCTCGTACCAGGCGGAGGCACCGCGGGTTTCCCAGAGGTCGAGGCACTGCTCCACCCGGGCGCGTGAGCGGGTCGACAGCGCGCCCAGCGAGCAGCTGTTGAGATAGATGGCGCGGCGGAAGATGGGAAACTCCGCCCGGTAATCCCGGGGCGGCGCCGGGGCGGCAGTTGGCATGAGGCACAATATAGGCTTGCCGGCGGGATGACGGCGGTCGTGCGAGCCGAAGGAGGCGTCTATACTTCGGCCATGCCGGGGACCTGGACTTCGCTGACCGCGACCCTCGTCGGGCGCGGACTGCTCCATCCGCGCCTGGCGCTCGATCTCGTCCGCGCGGCGTGGGCCTTCCGCCGGCGCCGCTGGTGGGCCCGCCCGCCGTTCCTGCCCCTGCCCGACCGCGAGTACCTGCGCTGGCGGATGTACACCGCCTACGCCGACGAGGCCGCCGTGCCCCCGGCGGAGGACGTGATCCGGTTTGCCCGCTGGCGGCGGGAGACCATGGGCCTGTGACCGCTACGGCCAGGCCCGATCGGCCGCACGTCCTGATCCTAGGCGGCGGCTTTGCCGGGCTGTACGCGGCCAAGGCGCTGCGGCACGCCCCGGTCCAGGTCACCGTGGTGGACCGCCGGAACCACCATCTGTTCCAGCCGATGCTGTACCAGGTGGCGACCGCCGGGCTCAACCCGAGCGATATCGCCTCCCCGATCCGGTCGATTCTCCGCGGCTCGAAGAACACCGAAGTGCTGCTGGCCGAGGCCTCCGCGGTGGACGTCGCCGGGCATCGGGTGCACTTCACCGACGGCACCTCGGTGGCCTACGACTACCTGATCGTCGGCACCGGGGCCCGGCATTCCTACTTCGGGCACGACGAGTGGGAGCCGCTGGCCCCCGGCCTCAAGAGCCTGGAGGACGCGCTCGAGATCCGCCGCCGCGTGCTGCTCGCCTTCGAGCGGGCCGAGCGCGAGCCCGACCCGGTCCGCCGCCACGGCTATCTCACCTTCGTGGTGGTGGGCGGCGGTCCGACCGGGGTGGAGATGGCCGGCGCCGTAGCCGAGATTCGGCGCTACGCCCTCCGGCGCGACTTCCGCCACATCGATCCCGCCGAAGCCACGGTGCTGCTGCTCGAGGGCGGCCCCCGGCTGCTGCCGTCGTATCCGCCGAGCCTGAGCGACGAGGCCAAGCACGAGCTCCGCCGCCTGGGTGTCGAGGTCCGGACCGAGTCGCTGGTGACCGACATCCGGCCGGGGGCCGTGGCGGCGGCAGGCTGGGTCATCCCGACCCAGACGGTGATCTGGGCCGCCGGCAATACCGCCAGCCCGCTGCTCAAGTCGTTGGGGACGCCGCTCGACCGGGCCGGCCGGGCGCTGGTCGAGCCCGACTGCAGCATTCCCGGCCATCCCGAGGTCTTCGTCCTGGGCGACGCCGCCGCGTTCAACCACCAGGAAGGTGGCACCCTGCCGGGCATCTGCCCGGTCGCGATTCAGATGGGTGGCTACGCCGCCAAGGCGATCCGGGACGACCTGGCCGGGCGGCCGCGCCGCCCGTTCCGCTACTGGGACAAGGGGCAGCTCGCCGTCATCGGCCGGGGCCAGGCGGTGGCCGACATCTGGAAGCTCCACTTCGGCGGGTTGATCGCGTGGCTGGTCTGGATCTTCGTCCACATTTTCTTCCTGATCGGGTTCCGCAACCGGGTGCTGGTGCTGCTCCAGTGGGGATGGTCGTACGCCACCTACAGCCGGGGGGCGCGGCTGATCACCGGGGAAGCGCTTCCACCCGGCACCGGGGTCGGGGCAGCCGGCCTTCCGGCCGGCCTGCCGTCGCCGTCGCCGTCCCCATGAGCCTGGCCGAGCAGCTCAAGGCCCGGGCCCGCGAGCTGGGGTTTCTCGCCTGCGGCATCACCGATCCGAGCCCGCCTCCGCACGCGGAGCAGCTGGATGCCTGGCTGGCCAAGGGCTACGCCGGCACCATGCGCTACCTCCACCGCCAGGCCCGGCGGCGAAAGAACCCCCGAATCACCGTGCCCGACTCGATCTCGGTGGTCATGGTGCTGGACAACTACTACACGCCCGACTCGGCGGCCGATCTGGTCGCACCTCGGGTGGCCAAGTATGCCCGGGGCGAGGACTATCACCGGGTCACGATGGAGCGGCTCGACCTCCTGGGCCTCTGGCTGCGGGCCCAGGGCGCCACGGTGGCACGCCCGTACGTCGATGCCGGACCGGTGCCCGAGCGCGAACTGGCCCAGCGGGCCGGGCTCGGGTGGATCGGCAAGAACACCATGCTGATCCGGCCGGGAGCGGGCTCGTTCTGCTTCATCGGCGCCCTGTTCACCGACCTGGCCTTGCCGCTCGACCCGCCATTCGAGACCGATCACTGCGGCAGCTGCACTCGCTGCCTCGAGGCCTGCCCCACCGGGGCCCTGCTCGAGCCCCGGCTGCTCGACGCGACCCGCTGCATTTCCTACCTCACGATCGAGCAGCGCGGTCCGATTCCGGACGAGCTGGCCGGCCGCCTGGCCGGCTATGCCTTCGGCTGCGACGTGTGCAACGATGTCTGTCCCTGGAATCAGCGATTCGCCGAGCCGACCACCCTGCCGGCATTCGCCGCTCGCGGGCCGCTGGCGGGGGTGGATCGGCAAACCTTCGAGCTGATGGACGAGGCCGAGTTCGCCGAGCGGTTCGGCCCTACCCCGTTCGCGCGGCCGGGACTGCCAGGCATGCGACGCAACGTCCGGGCGGCGCTGGCCTCGGCGGCGCCGGAGGAGGGCCGGCCATGACGACGGAGCTCCTGCGCTATCGCCGGATGCTGGAGCACGACGGCTGGGCCAATTTCGAGGCCCTCGGGTCGCTTCGGTCGGCGCCCCCCTCGGAGCGGACCCGGGCGTGGCTGGCCCACATCATCGGGGCGGAGCTGCTGTGGATTTCTAGGATTCGCGAGGAGCCGCCCACGGCGCCGGTGTGGCCCGACTGGGACCTCGACCGATGCGAGCAGGAGCTGACCGCGCTCCAGGCCGAATGGCTCCGCTGCCTCGACGGCCTCGACGAGGAGGCGCTGGAAGACGGCGTCGGCTACCGGAACAGCCAGGGGGAGTTCTGGACCAGCAGCGTGGCGGACATCCTGACGCACGTGGTGCTGCACGCGGCCTATCACCGTGGCCAGATCGCTGCGGCGATCCGGCAGGCCGGCGCCACCCCGGCCTACACCGACTACATCCACGCGGTCCGGTCGAGGCTGATCGAGTGAGCGGACCCGGCGGGCCCGGTCCGCTGCTGGTGTGGCTCGGCGCCGGACTGATGCTGATCGGACTGGTGGTCTGGTCCGGCGCCCTCGGCTGGTTCGGCCGGCTCCCGGGGGACATCCGGATCGAGCGCGAGTCGGTCCATCTGTACCTGCCGCTCACGTCCATGCTGCTCGTCTCGGTCAGCCTCAGCCTCGTGGCTTATCTGGTGCGGCGGTTTCTGCAGTAGCCCCACCAGTGATTCACCACCGGCGATGGGCCCGGCCTCGTGGGCCTCCCCGCCTCGACGGCAGCGCGCAGTCGGCTCGACTGAGATACCCGTTGCCATGCCGCCCCCGTTTCGCCCTGCACCGCCAAGTGCGTTTCCGCCCGCCGGTGCCGTCTCCTCTCCGCACGGACGCGTCATCCGATCCCCGGGTGGCGTGGCGTGCAGTAGTAGTGTGGAAGGGGTTGGCGGGAGTGGGAGCCCGCTGCCGACGCGCGGTTCGGCGTCCGGGAGTCTCCGATGCGATGCGCGGCCCGCAGCGTACCGGAGGCTCGCCTCTGCCGCGTCCCTCAGACCGGCCCACCGCCCGACCACGCAGCCTCGAGCTCGGCATACACCTCCCGAGCAGCGCCCGGGAGCAGTCAACGCCGAGAGCACGCCATTTGCCTGCCCCGTCGTGGCCCCGTCCGGCCCGCACCTGCCTACTTTACAGGTATGACAGGTTCCCTGCCGTCCGCCGCGATCGCCCCCGAGGTGGCCACCCTCGACCCGCGCCGGGTTCAGCGACTCCGCCGGGTCGGGTGGCTGCTCGACAGCTCGATCCCGATCCCGGGCACGCGCTACACCCTGGGGATCGACCAGCTGATCGGTCTGGTGCCCGGCATCGGCGACCTGGCCGGCGGGTTTCTCTCCCTCTACATCATCGTGGAGGCGGCGCGGATGGGCGTGCCCCGAGGGGTGCTGCTCCGGATGGGCTGGAACGTCGCCGTGGACACGCTGGTGGGTGAGGTCCCCATCCTGGGTGACCTGTTCGACATCGGATTCAAAGCCAACATCAGAAATCTCGCGCTGCTCGACGCCTTCCTGGCCCGCCCGGTCGATGTCCGTCGGGCCAGTGGGCGGCTGGTCGTTGCCCTTGTCGCCGGGCTCCTGGCGTTGACGGCCGGCGCCGTGGCGCTGGCCGTGGTGCTGGTCCACGCCCTGGCCGGGCTGTTCCGGTGACCCCCCCGGCTGCTTCCGCCCCCGGCGGCCGGCCATCGCCCTCGGTCTACAGCATCGCCATCTTCGTGCACGACATCGGCCGCGCCATCGAGTTCTACCGCGACGGTCTCGGTTTGCCCCTGGCCAAACAGGGGTCATTCGGCGCCGAGTTCTTTGCCGAGGGCACTCGCATCGGCGTGCACCCCGCGGTGCATCCGGACGCGCGCGCCCTGGTCGGCCGCCACACCGGCGTCACCCTCTACGTGCCCGACCTGCTGCATTACTGCGGCGAGCTGCACGACCGCAAGGTCCGCTTCGTGGCCGAGCCGACGCAGCAGACCTGGGGCATCATGGCGATGGTGGCTGACCCTGATGGCAACGTGTTGGCGCTGTGGGAGGACCAGCTTCCGGAGACGGCCGAGCACCCGCCCCACCAGGCGGCGTTGGGCCAGGCTGACGGGGCGGCCTGACGGGGGAGCCCCAGCCGCGGACCGCCTGAGCCCGCTTCACGCCAGATCGCTGGGCCGGTAGGGCGAGACCGCCAGCGCCGCTCGGTCGCCTCGGAAGCAGTCCTCCACGATCTGGCCCTGCTGCTCCATGCCGTACGCTTCGAACGGCTTGCCCGCCTCGATCCGATAGTCGTAAGGGCTCGATCCCCTCCCCAGCCAGCGATGGGCCAGATGCCGGGCCTGCGCCACCGCCCCGCGGCCGAAGTAGCGCCAGGCGCCCCAGCGCTGGTACTGGCCGCAATGGGTCAGCTCGTGGGCCAGGGTGGCCAGGTCGGTCGCGCAGCGGTCGGGCAGGAAGACATGGTTGCCCAGGGCGATGGCCCGCCCGCGGCTGAGCCACAGCACCACGGCCCGAAGCGCACCGGCCGCGCCGCTCCGCTGCCGGTGCAGCACCACCCGGGCGCAGTCCACGTCAACGGGAAGGCTGCCCAGCCGGGTGCGCTCGTCGGGTGTCAGCCGCCTCATTTGCCGAGAAACTCTCCGATCGGCGCCAGCGACTCGATGTGGTCGCAGAAGATCTTGAGCGTCGCCAGCAGAGGCACGGCGATGAAGGCGCCGCCAACCCCCCAGAGCCACCACCAGAATACCAGGCCGACCAGGATCGCGACCGGGTTGAGGGTGAGCCGCCGGCCCAGGACGTAGGGCGAGATGAACTGCGACTGCAGCAGGTTGACGCCGAGGTACGCCCCCGGCACCAGCAGGGCCTGGCCGACGGTGGGAAAGGTCACCAGCCCCGCCATCGCCAGCACGGCCAGCAGGACGGTGGCGCCGATGTAGGGCACGAACTCGGCCAGCGCCGCCAGCGCCCCCCACAGCAGCGCGTTGGGCATCCCGATCAGCAGCATCACCCCCGCCACCGCCAGACCGAGCACCAGATTGACGATGGCGACCGTGAACAGGTAGGTCGAGATCGACGCCTCGGTCTCCCGGGCGATCGCCACCGCCTTCTTCTTGTCCTTCAGCAGCGGCAGGACCTTGATCAGCTTCTGGAGGAACAGGTCACCGACGGCGAGCAGGAAGTAGAGCAGGATCAGGGTCTCGAGCGCGCCGGTGAG
>DATAOR010000338.1:0-19797 GCA_036265635.1 Gemmatimonadales bacterium | reverse complement strand
GTCCTCGGCCAGCCGGATGGCCCGCTCGTTGGCGCCGATCAGCTCGACGCCGAACCGCTCGAGCGTGCCGTCCCGCTGGAGGGCCATGGCCACGTTGAGCGCGGTCTGGCCGCCCATGGTCGGGAGCAGGGCGTCGGGCCGCTCGCGCTCGATCACCTTGGCGACCCACTCGGGCGTGACCGGCTCGATGTAGGTCCGGTCGGCCAGCTCCGGATCGGTCATGATGGTCGCCGGATTGGAGTTGACCAGCACGACCCGATAGCCCTCCTCCTTGAGCGCGCGCACGGCCTGCGTGCCCGAGTAGTCGAACTCGGCCCCCTGCCCGATCACGATGGGGCCGGAGCCGATGAGGAGGATGGTTTCGAGGTCAGTCCGCTTGGGCATCGACCAATCCTTGGAGTGTCTGCTCGAATGAGATCGCCGGCGTCCAGCCGGTGGCGCGGGTCAGCTTCGCCGGGTCGCCCACCAGGTGGGGGATGTCGGCCGTCCGGACCAGCGAGGGGTCCGGCACCGGCTCGGCGGCGACGCCGATGAGGGCGGCCAGGCGGCGGAACACCTCGGCCAGCGAGACGCCGGTGCCCCGAGCCACGTTGTAAGCCTGGCCCGGCTGCCCGCTCTCGAGCAGCCGGCGGTAGGCCACCGCGACGTCGCGCACGTCGAGCAGGTCACGCACCGGGTCGAGGTTCCCCACCGCGACGGTGCGGGCCCCCTGGCGCCCGGCCTCGCGCAGCCGGCCCACGAACGCCGGCACCACGTAGTCGCTGGTCTGGCCCGGCCCGGTGTGCGGGAAGGGCCGGGCAATGATCACCCGGAGCCCGGTCCGGCGCCACGCCTCGAGCGCCGCCACCTCGGCGCCCAGCTTGCTGGCGGCATAGGCCGAGACCGGCGCCGTCGGGTCGGACTCCTGCCGGGGAGCTTCTCGCCCGGGGCCGTACACCTCGCCGGAGGAGACCACCAGCACGACCGGGTCGAGCCGGCCCGCCTCGCGCAGCCCACCCGCCGCCGCGGCCAGCCGGGCCGTGCCGGCGGCGTTGACCTCCCAGGTGGCGCCCGGCCTGGCCCGCCCCTGGCGCACCGAGGCGACCGCCGCCAGGTGCACCACCGCGTCCGGCCCCCAGGCCAGCGCGGCGGCGACCGAGGCATCCTCGGCGATCTCCAGCGGGATCACCTCGACCGGCGGCCCGGCGGAGTGGTCCGAGGTCCAGTCTACCGCCGGGCCGCCGGGCCTGCACCCGGCCGCCACCGTATCACCCGCCTGCCGCAGCACCCGCACCACGTGCCGGCCGACGAAGCCGTCGGCGCCGGTCACCAGCACCTTCACGCGCGGCCCGTCAGCGCCGCCGTGGCGGTGAGCCGCTGCAGATCCGCGTCCACCATCATGCCCACCAGCTCGGCGAAGCCGACCCGGGGAGCCCAGTCCAGCTCGCGCCGCGCCTTCGACGGATCGGCCAGCAGCAGATCGACCTCGGCGGGCCGGTAGAAGCGCGGGTCGCTCACCACGTGCTCCCGGTAGTCGAGCCCGACATGGCCGAACGCCAGCTCGACCAGCTGGCGGACGCTGTGGGTCTCCCCGCTGCCGATGACGTAGTCCTCCGGCTGCTCCCGCTGGAGCATCCGCCACATCGCGTCAACGTAGTCCCCGGCGAAGCCCCAGTCGCGCCGGGCGTCGAGGTTGCCCAGCCGCAGCTCCGTGGCCAGGCCCAGCTTGATCCGGGCGACGGCGTCGGTCACCTTGCGGGTGACGAACTCGATGCCCCGCCGGGGCGACTCGTGGTTGAACAGGATCCCGCTCACGGCATACAGGCCGTACGACTCCCGGTAGTTCACCGTGATCCAGTGGCCGTACACCTTGGCCACCCCGTAGGGCGAGCGGGGATAGAAGGCGGTGCCTTCGCGCTGGGGCGTCTCGGTCACCTTGCCGAACATCTCCGACGAGCTGGCCTGGTAGAACCGGGCCTGCGGATGGACCAGCCGGATCGCCTCGAGGATCCGGGTGACGCCGAGGGCGGTGAACTCACCGGTCAGCACCGGCTGGGTCCAGGACGTGGGCACGTAGGACTGGGCGGCGAGGTTGTACACCTCGTCGGGCCGGCTCTCCTGCAGCACCACGGTGAGGGAATGCTGGTCCAGCAGGTCGGCGGCCACGATCTCGACCCGGTCGAGCAGGTGCTCGATCCGCTCGTAGCTGTGGTGGCTGGTCCGGCGGACCATGCCGACGACCTGGTAACCCTTGGCCAGCAGCAGCTCGGCCAGATACGAGCCGTCCTGGCCGGTGATTCCGGTGATCAGGGCCTTAGGCATGGGGGAGAGCCCCGGGGAGTTGTGTCATCAGCATTGGCCCGTTAGGTTTAGAGGCTTTCGGCCAATCGCGGCGGTTGTCGCCCGCATCGGGCGTCGAGGCCGCGGTTCACGGTACTGTCTCAGCGAAGGGCGGAACATATGGCACGGGTGTGTACCGTGTGCGGCAAGGGGCCGGTCACCGGCAACAACGTCAGCCACGCCAACAATCGAACCAAGCGCCGCTGGTACCCGAATCTGCAGACCGTGCGGGTGCTGGTCGAGGGCGCCCCGAAGCGCATCAGGGTGTGCACGCAGTGCCTGAAGAGTAACCGGATCGCGAAGGCGCCCAAGACGGTGGCCGCCGGCGTCTGACCAGCCGGCACCGATCATGAAAAAGGGGACCACCTGGTCCCCTTTTGCGTGTCCGGAAGGTCCGCCGCCGGTCACTCGGCGAGCAGCTCGATCCGGGCGATATCGGCCCCGTCGCCCTCGCGATGCCCCAGCTTGAGGATCCGGGTGTAGCCGCCCGGCCGCGCGGCGAACCGCGGGCCGATCTCGCTGAACAGGCGCGACAGCGTCTCCCGGTCCTTGATCTTCCGCTCCACCAGGCGGCGGGCGTGGAGATCACCCCGGCGGGCCAGCGTGATCAGCTTCTCGGCGAACGGCCGCAGCTCCTTGGCCTTGGCCTCGGTGGTGATCACCCGGCCGTGCTCGAACAGGCTGGTGGCCATGTTGTTGAGCAGCGCCCGCCGATGGCTCGAGGTGCGGCTCAGCTGGCGGCCTTTGGCGCGGTGCCGCATTACTGGATCTCCCCAGCCCCGGCCGCGGGATGGGCCATCGGCGGCGTGCCGGTGCGGAGCACCCGCAGCTCGCCGTCGGTCTCCTCGAACGACATGCCGAAATTGAGCCCTTCCCGCTGGAGCAGCTCGGCGATCTCGCTGAGCGCCTTTTCGCCCACGTTCTTGACCTTGAGCAGGTCGTCCTCGCTGAACTCGACCAGGTCCTTGAGGGTCCGGATGTTCGAATTCTTGAGCGAGTTGAGCGAGCGGACCGAGAGCCCGAAGTCGTCGATCGGGCGGGCCAGCCGCTGGCGCAGGTTGACGCCGTTGCCGGCCCCGGCCGCGGCCCCCGCGTCCCGCATGGTGGGCACCTTGCCGAAGTCCACGAAGTACTGGAAGTGGACCTGGGCCAGGGCCGCCGCGTAGGCGATGGCGTCCTCCGGCGTGATGGTGCCGTTGGTCTCGACCTGGACCGTGAGCCGGTCGTAGTCGGTGCGCTGGCCCACCCGGGTCTCGGCGACCGCGAAGTTGGCCCGGCGGACCGGATTGTAGATAGCGTCGATGCGGACCAAGTCCACCGGCAGCGACCGGTCGGCCGGGTGCATCTCCGACTCGACGTAGCCCCGGCCCTTGTTCACGTAGAGCTCCATGGCGACGTCCCGGTCGTCCTGGAGGGTGAACAGCAGGTGATCGGGATTCTTGATGGTGACGGAGCCGTGCTCCTGGATGTCGCGGGCGTAGACGGGGCCCGCGCCGTCGCGGCGGATGTGGAGCACCGCGTCCTCGACGTCGTCGCTCAGGACCAGGGTGAGCGCCTTGAGCCGCTGCACGATCTGGTGCACGTCCTCCAGCACGCCCTGCACGGTCTGGTGCTCGTGCACCACGCCGTCCAGGCGGAAACCCCACACCGCGCTGCCGCGGAGCGAGGAGAGCAGGAGCCGGCGAAGCGAGTTGCCGAGGGTGTAGCCGAAGCCCCGCTCCAGCGGCTGGAGGCGGAATTCGGCGGCGTTGGGATTGTCGTCCCGCTTCGTCATCTCGACGAGGTGGGGACGCACCAGTCCGGTCAGGTCAATGGTCATGGTCACTTCGAGTAGAGCTCGACGATGAGCTGTTCCTGGGCATTGATCGGGATGGCCTCACGGGTGGGCCGCTCGGTCATGCGGCCCGCGGCCTTGTCGCTGTCGACCGAGAGCCAGGCCACCGGCTGACCGCGCGAGGCGGCTTCCTGCGCCAGCTTGACGGCCACCAGCTCGCGGCTGGCGGGGGCCAGGCGGACTTCCTCGCCCAGCGCCACGCGATAGGCCGGGATGTCCACCCGGCGGCCGTTCACCTGGACGTGCCCGTGGGCGATGAGCTGGCGGGCCGCCTTGCGGCTGGACGCGAAGCCCATCCGGTGCACGATGTTGTCGAGCCGGCTCTCGAGGGCCACCAGCAGGTTGGTGCCCTTGACGCCGGGTTCGCCGGTGACGGCGTCGAAGGTGTTGCGGAACTGGCGTTCGGTCAGGCCATAGATCCGCTTGACCTTCTGCTTCTCCCGCATCTGCTTGGCGTACTCGGACGTCTTGCGCGGCCGGCCACCGGTCTGGCCGTGCTGGCCGGGAGGGTACTCGCGCCGCTCGACCGGGCACTTCTCGGTCAGGCACTTGGTGCCCTTGAGAAACAGCTTGGTCGTCTCGCGCCGGCAGAGGCGGCAGCTGGGGCCCACGTAGCGTGACATGCTCAGACCCGCCGCTTCTTGGGCGGCCGGCAGCCGTTGTGCGGGATCGGCGTGACGTCCCGGATGGAGACGACCCGGAGCCCGACCGAGGCCAGGGCCTGGATGGCGGACTCGCGGCCGCTGCCCGGTCCTTGCACCCGCACGTGCACCCGCCGGAGCCCGAGATTCATCGCCTCGCGGCCGCAGTTCTCGGCCGCCACGGTGGCGGCGAACGGGGTGGACTTCTTGGAGCCCTTGAAGCCGGCCTTGCCCGCCGATCCCCACGCCAGGGCATTGCCCTTCATGTCGGTGATCGTGATGAGCAGGTTGTTGAAGGTGGCCGAGATGTGGGCCACGCCCTCGGACTCCACCACCTTCTTGCCGCGCTTGGCGCTCGGCGTCTTGGCGGGGGACGGCGTCGGGGTCGGTGTCGGTGCGGTCATTTACTTCTTGGTCACTTTCTTCTTGCCGGCGATGGCCCGGCGCGGGCCCTTCTTGGTCCGCGCGTTGGTGTGCGTCCGCTGCCCGCGCACGGGGAGACCCCGGCGGTGGCGGATCCCGCGGTAGCTGCCGATGTCCATCAGACGCTTGATGTTCATGGCGACTTCGGTGCGGAGGGCGCCCTCGACCTTGACCGAGCGCTCGATGATCTGCCGGAGCCGCGCCACTTCCGCGTCGGACAGGTCGCGCACCCGGGTATCGGGGCTCACGCCGGTCTCGCCCAGGATGCGGCTGCTGGTGGGACGACCGATGCCGAAGATGTAGGTGAGCGCGATCTCGACGCGCTTCTCGCGTGGAAGATCCACGCCTGCGATGCGCGCCATGATCAGCCTTGCCGCTGCTTGTGCTTGGGATTGCGCTTGCAGATGATGCGAACCACGCCCTGTCGCTTGACAACCTTGCAGTGCTCGCAAATCGGCTTCACGCTCGAACGAACCTTCACAGTCTCTCCGGGCGGTTATGGGCTAGCTTCCCAATATACCGGAGGCCGGGAAGTCATGCAAGGAGGGCAGGTTGGAGGTACTGTATCTCAAACTGATGCAAGGCCAGGTTGGAGGTAGCGGGTCACCCACTACCAGGTTGGAGGTAGTGGGTAGACCCACTCCCAAGTTGGAGGTGATGGGTCCCAACTGACCCACTACCAGGTGGAACCGGCGAGACCCAGGTACCGCGCGCCCCCCACGAGGCATGCCGCCTCAGCGGATGACCCGCAACTCCACCAGGCTCCAGCCCGAGCGGCTCCGGCGGTAGCCCAGCAGCACGCTGTCGATCCGGACCTCCTGGGTCCCCGCGATCCGATATCGCCGCTGCAGCTCGACATAGCCGCGCCCCGGCTCGGTCTCCCGGGCTGCCCCGACCACCGTCGCCACCTCCTGCGCCGGCGCCAGGAAGTCCTGCAGCAGCGCCGCCGCCTGGCGTGGCTCGAGCGCGGCGGAGGGGTCGGCGCCAGGCAGCTGCAGCAGCAAGCGGGGGCTGCCCGCCACCAGCGCCGCGGCGTCATGGGCAAACCACGCCGCCCGGGCCTGCTCCGCCGCGGCCGGTAGTCCCCCGCCGGGCTGCTGGGCCCGGGCGGAGAGCGGAAGCAGCAGGGCCGCCAGGATCAGGAGCCGACGCACTGCGCCTCCTCCAGCAGCCGGCGGAAGGCGGCTGCCGGGTCTGAGGCCCGGAGGATCGGCCTCCCTACGACCAGGTGGGTGGCGCCCGCGGCCGCGGCATCGGCCGCAGAGGCGACCCGGCTCTGGTCGCCGGGGTCTTCGGACCGACTCCGAATCCCGGGCACCACCAGCAGCGCCTGGTTGCCGACCACCGGCCGGAGCGCCCCGACCTCATGGGGCGAGCAGACGACGCCGGCCAGGCCGGCGGCCATGGCGGCCCGCCCCAGTCGCTCGACCTCCCGGGCCAGATCCACCTTGGCCCGACCGACGGCCCGGGCGTACGACTCGGCCTCGTGCGAGGTCAGTACGGTGACTCCGACCAAGCTCACCCCGCCCGCCGCGGCCGCCGCGGCCGCCATCATCGCCGAGCCCCCCAGGGTGTGTACGGTGGCCATGGCCACGCCCAGGGCGTCGGCGGACGAGACCGCTTCGGCCACCGTGTTGGGGATGTCGTGCCACTTGAGGTCGAGGAAGACGCTGAGGCCGCGGTCTATCAGGCGGCTGACGAGATCGGGCCCTTCGCGGGTCATCAGGATCGAGCCGACCTTGACCCAGCGGGCCTCCGGCAGGCGGTCGAGCAGCCGGAGGGCTTCCTCGCCGCCGGGCAGGTCGAGCGCGACGATCAGCTCAGCCATTCCCACGCTCCAGGTCTCGGACGATCCGCTCCGGCAGTCGCGGGTCGGCCAGGGCTGCCGTGCCGATGCCGACCAGGGCGGCGCCGGCCCGCAGGTACTGGCGGACGTCGGCCGCGGAGCGGACCCCGCCGACCCCGATGACCGGCATGCCCCCGGTCCGCTCGACCACCCGAGCCACCGCCAGGACACCGATCGGGAGCAGGACCGGCCCGCTGACCCCGCCCTGGCCGTGTCCCAGCCGGGTCGCGGCCGTCCGGGCGTCCTCCGCAAAGAGGAGGCCGGGAAGGGTATTCACGACAGAGATCGCGTCCGCCCCGGCATCCCGGGCCACCACCGCCATCCCGGCAAGGTCGGGCAGCACCGGCGAGAGCTTGGCCGAGATCGGCAGGGTGGTGCGCCTCCGAACCGATCCCACGATCCGCTGCACGCAGGCGGGGTCGGCCCCGAACTCGATCCCGCCGGCGCTGGTGTTGGGGCAGGACAGGTTGAGCTCGAACCCGGCGACCCCCGGCGCCCCGTCAAGCCCCGCGACCACCTCGCCGTACTCCTCGACCGTGAAGCCGACCACATTGACCAGCACTTGGGCCCGGGTCAGGTGACCGGCGAGCCAGGGCAGCAGCTCCTCGCGCACCTGGGTCAGCCCGGGGTTGGCCAGGCCGACCGAATTGAGCATGCCGCCCCGGAACTCGGCCACCCGCGGCGGGGCGTTGCCCGGCCGGGGCGCCAGCGACACCGCCTTGGTGACCAGCCCGCCAAGGCGGTCCAGGTCCAGCACACCCGCGAGCTCGCGCCCGAACCCGGCGGTCCCGGCGGCGAGGAGCAGCGGATTTTGGAACGGGCGACCGAAGACGGTGCGGGAGAGGGAGGCTGCGCCGGTCACTGCGGGGGCCGGCGGCCGCCGGCGGGGGCGCCGGTACTGTCGCCGCCGACCGGGCGGCGACCGTTGGCCGGCCGCCGCCCCGCGGGAGCATCGAGCGTGTCGGCCGCCGGGGGCTGACCACCGATCCCCGGCCGGCGACGCCCGACCGGCACATCGTCATCCTCGTCGACGGTCGGCCGGCGGCCGGCGCCTGGCCGCCGCACCGGTTGGCCCGGCCGACGCGGCGGGCTGGAGACCCGGGCCGCCGGCTGGGCCGCAGCGAAGGCCTGAAGGGAGTCCTCCAGCGCGCGATAGTCCGGCGCCTCCTCCCCCCGCGCCAGCGCCACGTAAGGGCTGTCGTGATACAGGCTGTCGAGCCGGGCTCGGGCCGCGGCCGGATCGCCCGGCTGGAGCGATTCCGCCGCCAGGATCGCCTTCGGAGCGTAGGGCGAGACGGGCCAGTCGTCCGCCAGCCGGCGGAACAGCGAGGACGCCAGCACTGGTGCGTGGAGGGTGTCGCGAGCGGCTTCGGCCGCGAGGAACAGCCGGAGATCACCTTGCGGGCTGCCCGCCGAGGCGGAGTCCACCAGGCGGCGGAGCCGGACCAGCTCCCCCGCCAGGGCCGTCGCCTCGGTCGCGGCCGGCACGGGCTCATGCGACAGGGCTTCCAGCGAGTCGCCTACCCCGCCGAGCTGGTCGACCGAGGTCACCTGGCGCAGGGCCATCTGGAGCAGCATCAATCGGGCCTGCCCACCCGCTTCGGAACCTGGAGCCGCGCGGGCCGCCGCCTTGAGCCGCGCGGTCGAGGCGGCCGAGTCGCTCGCCCCGAGCCGGACGGCGTCGTCGTACCACAGCCGGGCGCGAGTCGCGGGCGTGGCCTTGGGGTCGTGCTCCAGCCGGCTCACCACGGCCGACGCAGCCTTGGGGTTCTGCCGGCCCAGCACGGCGACGACGCTGTCCCATTTGACCGTGGTGTCCTTGAGCGCCAGCGCCGAGTCGGCCACGGCGAGCGCTTCGACCTCATGCCCGGTCGCGGCCAGGGAGAGCAGCAGGTCTTCGCGGGCCCGCGGGTCGGGGCTCGCCTGGAGCAGGGCGAGGGCCTCTTCGTACCGGCCCGAGAGCCGCAACGCCCGAGCGTGGCGCAACCGGGCCTCGTGCCGCCGGGCGGGATCGGCGCTGTTGATCACCCGACTGAAGGCGAGGTCCGCCAGCGCGGCGTCCCCCAGCTCCAGGCGACAGCGACCGAGCGCCAGCGCGGCTTCCTCCTCGACCGGCGGAGACAGGCTGACCAGCTCGAGCCGGCTGAGCGGCCCGACGGCATCGGGACACTGACCCAGCCGTGCCAGGGCGAGGCCTCGGAGGACCTGGGCCTGATCGGCGTACTTGCTGTGCGGGTGACGGGCCACCAGGGTGTCGGCCCGGGTCACCACCTGGCCCCACAGGTTCTGGGCCTCGAACCGTCGGCCGTCGCGCTCGGCCTTGCGAGCGGACTTCACCAGGCGGTTGGTGTTGTACATGCCGTTGTAGTAGACGCAGCCCGACAGCAGGGCCGCGGCGGCGGCCGCCAGCATGGCGCAGTGCCGTCCTCGAGTCACCGCTCGGCGGCCTCGTTCGGCGTGGTGCCGGTCTTCCGCTCGTACTCCAGGAGATACTCGACGACGGCGTCGGCGACCGACGCCGCCATGGCCTTCTGACTGGCCCGGGTGGTGAGGAAGCGGCCGTCCTGCGGGTTGGTGCTGTACCCCAGCTCGACCAGAATCGCCGGACGCCGGGCCGTGGTGAGCACCATGAAACCGGCCTGCTTGACCCCGCGGCTCAGTCCGGTGTGAACCGACGCCAGGTCGCGCTGCACCAGCTCGGCCAGGCGGGCCGATTCGCGGAGGTGCTCGTTGAGCTGGAGGTCCTTGAGAATGAAGTCGAGGCCTCCCACCGTCCCGGCGGCATCCTGCTGAGTCTCGAATCGGACGGCGTCGTTTTCCATCTGGGCGACCCGAGCCGCGTCTTCGGTCTTGGCTTCCGCCAGGAAGTAGGTCTCGAAGCCGCGCACGTCGGTGTAACCGCGGCGGCGTGCCACCGAGTTGATATGGAGGCTGACGAACAGATCGCAGGCCTCGGTGCAGTATCCGCCGCGGTCGCCGAGGGCGATCAGGGTATCGGTGGTCCGGGTCATCCGCACCCCGATCCCGCGGCGCTTGAGCTCGTCCCGTAACAACAGCCCCACCTGGAGGGTGACATCCTTTTCCCTGATTCCACGGGGGAAGAAGGTGCCCGGGTTGCCCGGATCGATCCCGCCGTGGCCGGGGTCTACGGTGACGACGTGGCCCGGGCGGAGCCCGTTGGGCAGCCGGGCCGGACTGGCGCCGGCCCGCCCCGCCAGCGTGGTGACCCGCCCGCGCTGCTCCTCCAGCCGGGTGCGCCGCGCGTCCCACCGGTACTGATCACTCAGATAGTAGGGCAGGATCTCGGCGACGAACTGAAGCGGGAGCCAGAGGGAGTCGCCGACCAGCGAGGCGGGACCCGCCAGGGGCAGCAGCTTGCCCCCGAAGCGATAGAGCGAGGCGCCCAGCAGGAAGCGGAACGGCTGGCGGGCCACGACCACGTCGGCCCAACCCGAATCCACATGCAGCTCGCCGCCGAGCGCGGTGAGCAGCGGGACGGCCGGCACCACCGGCGAGCCGCCGCCGTCCAGCCGGACGGGAATGCGGGTCTCGCCGCGGGACGACGCGATGATCACTTCGCGCGGCACCTGCGTCGGCGCCGCCAGGGCCAGCATCAGGAGGGCGGTCGCAATCACCGGCGGCCCCGAACCGAGACGGCCCGGGCGGTCTCCCGCTCGACCGCCCGGCGTTTGAGGTCCTCCCGCTTGTCGTACACCTTCTTGCCCCGGCCCAGCGCCAGGGCCACCTTGGCCCGGCCGTTCCGGAAGTAGAGCTCCAGGGGGACGAGGGTCAGCCCTTTCTGCTCCACCGCCCCGATCAGCTTCTCGATCTCCCTCCGATGCAGCAGCAGCTTCCGGGTCCGCACGGGATCGTGGTTGTAGCGGTTGCCCTGCTCGTAGGGGGTGATGTTCATCCCATCGAGGAAGACTTCGCCGTGGCGGAGGCGGGCGTAGGCCTCCTTGATCGAGGCGTGGCCGTTCCGGAGGGATTTGACCTCGGTGCCGGTCAGCACGATACCGCACTCCCAGGTTTCGAGAATGTGGTAATCGTGGGTCGCCTTGGGATTGCGGGCGACGCTCTGTTTGCGCTCGGCGGGCGGGGCAGAATCGGGGGTCACGTCACCATTCCTAAGCAAAGGATAGGCCACCACTTCCAGAGGGTCAACCCGATGGGCCGGCGCCCTAGCGCGCCCGCTTTCGGCGCGGGTTGATTCTCTCCTTCCCGCCCACTAGCTTTGCGCGCTCCACTGTAGCCTCGCCGAAGTGGTGGAACTGGTAGACGCGCTGCGTTCAGGGCGCAGTGGGCGCAAGCCCGTGCGGGTTCGAGTCCCGCCTTCGGCACTGAAAGCTGGGAGCCCGCGAAAGCTGGGAACCCGTCCCCCAACGACACAGCCCCGCCGGTTCCATCCTGGCGGGGCTGTGTCGTTTTGATTCAGCCGAGGCAGCACGGACGCGCGCGGCGGGCCCGGCCGCGCGAGCCGCCGGCGCGAGCCGGTCCAGCCGGCTAGTATCGCGCCATTCCGGGCTCGATCCGCTCGGCCCACGCGTCGATCCCGCCGGCCAGGCTCCGGACCCGGCCGAACCCGGCACCCTTGAGGATTTCGAGCGCCTTGAGCGAGCGGGCCCCGTGGTGGCACTGGGTCACGATTTCGGCGTGGCCATCGAGCTCGCCCAGCCGGTCGGGAAGCTGGCTCAGCGGGATCAGCCGGGCGCCGTCGATGTGGACGATCTCGTACTCGTGGGGCTCGCGGACGTCCACCAGCACCAGCTCGTCCCCCTTGGCCGCGCGCTCCCGCTCGAACTCCTCGACGCTCACCTCCACCCCATCGTAGCTCGGCTCCGCGCCGATGCCGCAGAACGCCTGATAGTCGATCAGGTCATGGATCGTGGGCCGGTCGCCGCAGATCGGGCAGTTGGGATCCTTCCGGAGCTTGAGCTCGCGGAACCTGAGCTTGAGCGCGTCGAACAGCACCAGCCGGCCGATCAGCGAGTCCCCCGCCCCGATGATCCACTTGATGGTCTCGAGCGCCTGGATGCTCCCGATGATGCCCGGCAGGACGCCAAGCACGCCGCCTTCGGCGCAGCTGGGCACCAGTCCCGGGGGGGGCGGCTCCGAGTAGAGGCAGCGGTAGCAGGGCCCCTCCTTGGCGTAGAACAGGGAGGCCTGGCCCTCGAACCGGAAGATGCTGCCGTACACGTTGGGCTTGCCCAGCAGCACGCAGGCGTCGTTGACCAGATACCGGGTCGGGAAGTTGTCGGTGCCGTCGACCACGATGTCGTAGTCCCGAATGATCTCGAGCGCGTTCTCCGAGGTGAGCCGAGCCTCGTGGCCGATGACGTTGACGTTGGGGTTGAGGTCGGTCAGCCGCGCCTTGGCCGACTCCAGCTTGGGCCGTCCCAGCGTGGCGGTGCCGTGGACGATCTGCCGCTGGAGGTTGGTCAGGTCGACCACGTCGAAATCCACGATGCCGATCGTCCCCACCCCGGCGGCCGCCAGGTAGAGGGACAGCGGGGACCCCAGACCACCGGCCCCGATGGTCAGCACCCGGGCCGCCTTGAGCCTCCGCTGGCCCTCGACCCCGACCTCGGGCAGCAGCAGGTGGCGGGAGTACCGCAGCACCTCGGCGTGGCTCAGCTTGGGGAGGGCGGCCTCCGCCGCCTCGATGGCGGGACGGCCGCCGGCGATGCTGGGCACGATGGTCAAGACGTCGCCCTCGTGAACGGGCGTAGCGGTGGACTCGAGCTGCCGGATGTCGGTGTCGTTGAGATAGAGATTGACGAAGGTCCGAAGCCGGCCATCGTCCTGGACCAGATGGCGGGTGAGCCCACCGTGCGCCGACAGCAGGCGGTCGAGCACTTCAGCCACGGTCGTCCCGGTCACAGCCACGGCGTCGCGGCCGCCGGTGAAGCTCCGGAGCGGCGTGGGAATGGCAACGGTCACGGACATCTCACACCTCGCTGAGAACGTCGAGCGGTTCGGGATGCATGGTCGGGCGGTCGTCGTCCAGCCGCCAGCTGGCCAGGTCGGCGCCGCGCCCGCGGTCCACCCGGACGATGACATAACTGTACCACGGCCAGGCGTGGTCCGCGTCGAAGGCCGACGGCGCCGCCGGGTGGTCGGGATGGGAGTGGTAATAGCCCACGATCTCCAGCCCGTCGGCCCGCACCCGGGCCTCCAGCCGGCGAAGGTCGTCCGGCGCGATGAGGTAGCGGTGGGGGTCGTCGGTCCGCCGATTGACGGCCGGCGCCAGCCGGACCACCGCCTTGGCCTCCCCCTCGGCCCGCCCCACCAGCGCACCGCAGCACTCCGCGGGGTAAGCGGCCTCGCCGTGACGGCGGATCTCGTCGGCCAGCAGGCCAGGCAGCCGGAGCGTCACTCGCCGGCCCACCGGTGTGGGTCGCTCAGGTAGCGGGCACCCGTGTCGCACCCGACCGCGACCACGACGGCGTCGGGCGTCTGCCGGACCACCGCGACCGCAGCCGCCACGGCCGCGCCGGCCGACCAGCCCACCAGCAGCCCCGTCGTCCGGGCCAGCCAGCGGGCGTGATGGTCGGCGGTCTCCGTCGCGATCTCGGCCACCACGTCGAGCCGCGAGGGATCGTACAGGGCCGGCACCATGCTGGTGGTGGCCAGGTGCTTGAGTCCCTCCAGCCCGTGGTAGGGGGAGTCGGGCTGCACCCCGATCAGCTTCACCTCAGGGTTGTGTTCCTTGAGGTACCCGCCCGTCCCCATCATCGTGCCGGTGGTGCCCATGGCCGCCACCAGGTGGGTGATCCGCCCGGCCGTCTGGCTCCAGAGCTCGGGGCCGGTGGTCTCCCGGTGGGCCTGCGGGTTGGCCGGGTTGCCGTACTGATCGGCGTACCAGTATCGGTCGGGCTCGGCCTGGGCCAGGTCGCGCGCCCGGCGGGCGGCGCCCTCCGTCCCCTCCATCCGGTCGGTCAGGACCACCTCCGCGCCGTAGATCTCGAGCAGGGCCTGGCGCTCGGGACTGGCGTTGGCCGGCAGGCAGATGGTCACCCCAACCCCCGCCGCCGCGCCCAGCATGGCGTAGGCGATGCCGGTGTTCCCGCTGGAGGCGTCGAGCAGCCGACGCCCGGGCAGGAATCCGCGGCGGAGACCGTCCCGGAGAATGGCCCGGGCGGCCCGATCCTTCACGCTGCCGCCGGGGTTGAGCCACTCCGCCTTGAGCCAGAAGCGGCCGCCGCCCTCGGGCAGCGTCACCGGCAGCAGCGGCGTGTGGCCCACCGCTTGCCAAAGCGCCGGCTCCCGGATCATCGCTGGTACTTCCACTGCCGTCATGCCGATCTCGTCAAGGGGACCAAAACGAAGAAACCCGACCGGAGGGTCGGGTTTCGGGGGCCGCGTCCGTGAAGGGCGCTAGCTGGCGCTCGAGATGCCGACCAACTCCTGGACCTGCGCCTCCTGCTTCATCAGGTCGGCGAGTGAAATGCTCGCCAGCAGCTCGTCCACCCGCTGCTGGAGCGCATGCCATACCGGCCGGATGCTGCAGGTGGAGTCGGGGCTACATCGCGCCGCGTCCACCGGATGGGTGTCGCAATTGACTTCGAAGGTCTGGTGCTCGGAGGCGGTCATCACGTCGCGGACCGAGATCTCGGCCGGGGCCTTGGCCAGGAAATAGCCTCCCTTGGCGCCCCGGACGCTCTCCACCAGGCCGGCCCGCCGGAGTCGGAGCAGGATCTGCTCGACGTAGTCGGCCGGCAGCCGTTCAGCGTCCGCCAGCTCGCGCGCCGCCATCGGCCCGGCGCCGTTCCGGCGGGCGAGGTGCAGCGAGATGATCAGACTGTACTCGGTCCACGTGGTAACCCGCATGGCTGCAATATGCCCGCCGGAGCGACCGGATACAATGCCCGGCCGCCGCCCGGCTTACTTCTTGTCGGCCGACGTCCAGCGGGCCACTTCTTCGGGGGTGAGCGAGCCGTAGGGGCGGATCCGGGCGTCCCGGAAGTTGCCGGCGAACACGTCGCCCAGGTATTGCGACCAGGACAGCAGGGTGCCGTAGCAGACCGGGTCCTCGGCATCGGGGGCGTCGATCTCCGCCGCCAACCGGTCCATCAGCTCGCGCATGACCCAGCCCGGCACCCGGGACCGGGCGCTGGGATAGATGAAGCCGAACATGGTCAGGTGGCCCAGCAGCACCCGCCAGTGGGGACCGAACCGGTCGAGCAGGCGGCGCCAGTCGAGCCGGTCACCGTAGGCGAGGAGGATATGGGCCACGTCGGCCCCGTCGAACCGCTCGCGCTCCATCACGAACGCTTTGGACCAGACGGTCTCCTCGGCCGGCGCCACCAGCACGTTGAGGCCCAGCACGGACTGTTCGGTGGCATGCTCGAACCACTGGTCGTCCACCACGGCCACGCCGTTGCCCGAGCTGAAGATCACGTCCACGAAGGAATCGGCCGACCGGACCTTGGCCAGCCAATGGGAGAACACCAGCTCGGCATGGTACCCGGCCGCCGAGCAGACCTCGAGCAACCGGTGCACGTCGCCGGGCCGCACGAACAGGTCGAGATCCTTGGTCGAGCGGTCGATTCCGGCCTGGTGGACAAAGGCGAAGGCACCGCCGACCAGGAACGGCACATCCCCTCGGCGGAGGACCTCCATGGCCTGGCGGTAGAAGGCGCGCGATGGGGTCTCGACCAGCGACTGGGTTGGTGCCAGAGCCATGGCGCTGCCTCCCGGGATAGGTGATCATAGCCGACCCCGGCGGCGGGGGTTGTGGCCCGGATCACCGCTCCGGTCCCCGGCGGCGGGTTGATTGGGCCCCATGGTGAAAACTCCAGGCAAGCTCCGGATAGCCGCCGTGGCCGATCTGCATTTCGGTCGCGACGGCTACGGCCCCCCGCTCCGCCCGTTGTTCGACGACCTGGGTGAGCGGGCCGACGTGCTGGCCCTCTGCGGCGACCTGACCGACCGCGGCGACCCGGAAGAAGCCCGCGGGCTGGCCCGGGTGCTGTCGGGCACCACCATCCCGACGGTGGCGGTGTTCGGCAACCACGACTACGAATCGGGACAGACGACCGAGCTCAGCAAGATCCTGTGCGACGCGGGCGTGCACGTGCTCGACGGCGGCACCTTCGAGGTGCACGGCGTCGGGTTCGCGGGGGTCAAGGGATTCGCCGGGGGGTTCGGCCGCCGCGCGCTGGGACCGTGGGGCGAGGAGATCATCAAGCTGTTCGTGCAGGAGGCGCTCAACGAGGCGCTCAAGCTGGAGACCGCGCTGGCCCGGCTCCGGTCGGACCGCCGGGTGGTCCTGATGCACTACTCGCCGGTCGAGGCGACGGTGGAGGGTGAACCGAAGGAGATCTATCCCTACCTCGGCTCCAGCCGGCTGGAGGAGCCGCTGACTCGGTACCCGGTGGACGCCGTGTTCCACGGCCACGCCCATCACGGCGCCGCCGAGGGCCGGACCAAGACCGGCACGCCGGTCTACAACGTGTCGATCAACCTGCTCCAGCGGATCCATCCCGAGGGGAAGCCCTACCGGATACTCGAGCTGCCGGCGGACGGTGCCCCGGACGACTGAGCCGGCTCAGCCGCCGCCCGGCAGCCCTTTCCCTCCGGGCACCCCCAGCTCGGTCATGGCCCGGAGATCCAGCACCTCCTCCAGCTCCGCCCCCGCCAGCAGCCGCTTCTGCACTACCAGCTCCTTGACGGTGAGCCCGGTGGCCAGCGCCTCCTTGGCCAGCTTGGCCGCCTCGGCGTAGCCGAGCTTGGGGGCCAGGGCCGTTACCAGGGCGGGACTGCGCTCGAGCCAGTAGGCGCACTGCCGCTCGTCCGCCTCGATCCCCTCGACGCAGCGCTCGGCCAGGACCCGGCTGGCGTTGGCCACGATCTGCATTCCGAAGACGATGTTGTGGGTGATCACCGGCATCATCACGTTGAGCTCGAGCTGCCCCGCCTCGGACGCGAGCGCCACCGTGGTGTCCAGCCCCAGCGCCTGGAAGCAAACCTGGTTGACCATCTCGGCAATCGACGGGTTGACCTTGCCGGGCATGATGCTGGAGCCGGGCTGCACCGCCGGCAGCACGATCTCGGCCAGCCCGGTCCGCGGCCCCGAGGCGAGCAGCCGGATGTCATTGGCGATCTTGTTGAGGTCCAGCACATAGGCCCGGACGGCCCCGCTCATGGTGGCCACGTCGCCCATGCTCTGCATCAGCTGGACCCGGTCCCGCCCTTCCCGCAGCTCGAGCCCGCTCACCTGGCCGAGATACTTCACCATCAGCCCCGGATACCGCGGCTCCGCGTTGATGCCCGTCCCGACCGCCGTGCCGCCGATGTTCATCTCGCGCAACCAGTCGGCCGCCTGCGCCAGCTTGTCCCGGTGCCGCTGGACGGTGTGGCCGTAGGCGGTGAACTCCTGGCCCAGCCGGATCGGGGTGGCGTCCTGGAGATGGGTCCTTCCCGACTTCATCACGTGATCGAAGGCGGCGCCCCGGCCCAGTAGTGCCGCGGCCAGCCGGTCGAGCGCGCCCAGCAGCGACGGCAGCGTGGCCAGCGTGGCCAGCCGCATGGCCGTCGGGATCACGTCGTTGGTGCTCTGGGCCATGTTCACGTGGTCATTGGGATGGACCGGGGCATACACCCCTCGGGCCTTGCCCAGCAGCTCGTTGGCCCGGTTGGCCAGCACCTCGTTTACGTTCATGTTGTGGCTGGTGCCGGCGCCCGCCTGGTACACGTCCACGATGAACTGATCGCGATGCTGCCCGCCCAGCACCTCGTCGGCGGCCCGGACGATGGCGTCCGCCAGGGGCGCCTCGAGCCGGCCGGTCTCCTTGTGAGTGAGGGCCGCCGACCGCTTGATCCAGACCACCGCGTCCACGAACGCCGGCAGCGGTCGGAGCCCGGAGATGGGAAAGTTCTCCGCCGCGCGAAGGGTCTGGATGCCGTAGAGCGCATCGGAGGGAACGGCTTTCTCGCCGAGCGGATCGCGTTCGATGCGGGAGCTGGACATGGTCGGAAGCAGTCCTGGGCGGGTGGAGACGGAACGGCGGACAGGCGAGACCGGCGAATGATATCGGCGGCCGCCGGGGGCGACAACCAGGAAGGAAGACGCTGGTGAGCGACAGGTTCCGGTCCATCGCGGAGATCGCCCGGTTCGATCCGGCCCGGCCGGTCAAGGCCGACCTGTGGCGGGGCGAGCACCTCTTCGTCGGGCTCAACTGCTTCGAGCCCGGTCAATCGCAGCGGACCCACGTCCATGCCGGCGCGGACAAGGTCTACGTGGTGATCAGCGGGCGGGCCACCTTCACGGTGGGCGACGAGACCCGCGAGGCCGGGCCGGGCACGGTGATCCTGGCGCCGGCCGACGTGCCCCACGGGGTGGCCAACGCGCTGGAGCGGACGGTGGTGCTAGTGGGGATCGCTCCACCGCCCCGCTAGCCGGCGGAGCGCGGGCCAGCCGTACACCCTGGCCGCCAGCACGATCCCGAGGACCACGCCGACGCCGTTGGTGTAGAACCGCCATGCCACCAGCAGCCAGGCCTCTCCGCTCCCGAGATCGCCGGCCGCCCCGCCCAAAAAGCCCAGCTCGACGGCGCCGGCGCCGGAGGGCGTGGGCAGCACCAGCTGACTATACAGCAGGGCAAACGAGCCCAGGGCCAGCGGTCCCATCGGCGGCGGATCGGGCAGCGTCAGCGCCAGCACGGGGAGGATCGCCACCCGGGTCGTCAGGTTGATGAAGCTGAGCGGCACGCTCGCCACCAGCGGCCAGCGCGGCATCCGCCGCCAGTAGACCCGGGCCCGCTTGACCGGCCGCCGGAGCTGCCGCGCCGCCGGGGAGCCCACCGCCTTCCGCGCGACCCGCCAGGCGAGCAGGCTGGCGAGGGCCACGACCAACACCCAGGGCCAGGCCCGCTCGGCCGCCGCACCCAGTCGCGGGCCCGCCTCCAACCACCATTCCGGGGCATAGCGCCACGCCAGCCAGCCGGCGGCGACAATGATCACCGGCCAGGCGGCCAGCACCTCCAGGCTGATGGCGACGAATGCCGCCGTGGCCGGAACCCGGCTCCGCAGCATGCCGGCCAGGCGGGCCGGCTCGCCGCCGATCCGGAGCGGGGTGAGAGCACAGGCCGCGTCGCCGAAGGCGTTGAGCACGAACGAGTCCCACAGCGAGATCCGGTGTCCCAGGCCCTGGACGATCCACTGGATCCGCCAGGCCCGCGCCAGCAAGTCCGCGCCGACCAGGCCGACGCAGAGCAGATGAGCCTGCAGCGGATTCACGAACGGAGCGCGGTGTACGGGATGGGGGAGTGCCGCGCCAGCCAGCGATCGAGCGTCGGGCCGAGTGAAGCCGCGGTGACGGGATGCGCCAGGTCCTGCGGGTGGAGCGCGATACGGGCGACCGGCGTCCGCCCCTGGAGCAGCCAGCGCGCCCGGGCCACCGCGACCGACCCCCACGCCCGGGCCGCACCGCGCCCGCTCCATCGGACCACCGGCGCGCGCAGGCGGCGCCCGGCGGGGTACAGGTAGATGACGCGGTCGTCCTCGCTGAAGCCGAGGCCGCTGCCGGCGGCGGCGCGGTGGCCGGCGGGCCGGGCGAGCCAGGCGGGCGGCACGAACCCCACGGGATTCAGGCCCAGCGAGCGGAGCCGGGCCAACCCGCGCCGGATTCTCGCGCCCGCCTCGGCCTCATCCAGGGTGAGGAACTCCCCTTCCCGCGCCGTCCGGCCCCAGGCGCGCAGCTCGTCGGCCAGGCCGCGCGCCGACCCTACTTC
>DATAOR010000337.1:0-5925 GCA_036265635.1 Gemmatimonadales bacterium | reverse complement strand
GGCATACCCGAGCAGCTGCACGATCTCTTCATAGGTCAAAGAGTCCCCCAGGCAGGTGGGACCCCTAATGTAGGGCGGCCCCGGTCGGGGCCGCAACGCGGCCGGGCGCCGCGCAGTCTACCCGGCGCCCGGGCTGAAGCGGCTACCGGCCCGCTGCGGCCTGCCGCGTCGGGCCCGCCGACGGCTCCAGTAGATGCCGGTCGAGGAACCCGGTGATCAGGGTGAACAGATGGAGGGTGGTGTTCTTGCCCTGGCAGACGCAGTGGGTCCGGTTGGGGTATTCCATCATCTGAAACGGCTTGTTGGCCGCCACCAAAGCGTTGATCAGCTTCTCGCTGTTCTGGAAGTGGACATTGTCGTCGCCGCCGCCGTGGACTACCAGGAGGTCGCCCTTCAGCCCGTCCACGTAGGAAATGGGCGAGCCCCGGTCGTAGCCCTGCCGGTTGGTGGTGATCAGGCCGTTGAACCGCTCGGTATAGACGTTGTCGTACAGGGCCCAGTGCGTCACCGGCGATACGGCGACCCCGGTCCGGTAGAGCTCGGGATGCTGGAACAGCACGTTGAGGGTCATGAAGCCGCCGTAGCTCCAGCCCCAGATACCGACCCTCTCCTTGTCCACATAGGGCCGCTGCCGGAGCACCTGCGCCGCCGAGGCCTGGTCCTGGGTCTCCAGCACCCCGAGCTGGCCGTAAATCGCCTTGCGCCAGGCCCGGCCGAGCGGTGCCGGGGTGCCCCGGTTGTCGACGATGGCGACCAGGTAGCCCTTCTGGGTCAGCATGCTGTGCCACATGTAGTAGCCGCCCCACTGGTCCTCCACCTCGGCGTTGCCCGGCCCGCCGTAGACGAAGAACAGGAGCGGATAGCGCCGGGTGGAATCGAAGTCGGCGGGCTTGAGCAGGACACCCGGCATCTTGGAGCCGTCGGCGGCGGGCAGGGTGAGCCATTCGATCTTCGGGGTCCGCACCGCGGCAACCGCGGCTCGGAGCGGGGCGTTGTCCTCCAGCGTACGGACGACAGCGTGGCCGGGCAGCCGGACCAGCCGTACCACCGGCGGAGTCCCAAGGCGCGACCAGGTCTCGATGGCGTACTTGTAGTCGGGCGAGCGGTCGTAGGTATGGGTGCCCGGCTCAGCCGCAGGGCTGAGTCGCTGTGGCTTGCCTTTACCGTCGAGCCGGGTGCGATAGAGATATTTCTGGGTCGGGTTGTCGGGTGAGGCGATGAAGTAGAGCCAGCCGCCCTTGTCATCCACCCCCTCGACCTCGAGGACGTCGTAATTGCCGGGTGTCACCAGCCGCACCGCCTTGCCGTCGCGCGACACCGTGTAGACGTGCCGCCAGCCGTCGCGCTCGCTCACCCAAGTGAACGCCTTGCCGCTCTGGAGCCAGACCAGATCGTCCACCACGTCCACCCAGGTCGAGTCGCGCTCGGTCAGGACCGTTCGGACCTGGCCGGTCCGGGCATCGCCCAGCATGACCTCGTCGGTGTTCTGCAGCCGGTTGAGCCGCTGCAGGATGACTTCGTCGCTCCCGGCAGCCCAGTCCATTCGGGGGATGTAATGCTCCCGAGGGTCTCCCTGGATCTCGAGCCAGCGGGTGGCGCCGCCGCCGGCGGGCACGATGCCGATCCGGGCGGCCGAATTCTCCTCGCCGACCTTGGGGTACTGCACCGGAATGACGCGGGAGTAGAGCGAGTCGGTGTTGTTGATCAGATCGAAGTTGCGGACCCGATCGGCATTGAGCTGCCAGAAGGCGATGGCCCGTCCGTCGGGGCTCCAGCGCCAGCCGTCGGCGTAGTAGTTCATCAGCTCTTCTTCGTACACCCAGTCAAAGGTGCCGTTGATGAGCGTACGCGAACCGTCCGTGGTGAGCGGCGTGATTGCCCGGGAGCCGAGATCCTCGACATAGAGGTTGTTTTCCCGGACATACCCCACCCGGCCGCCGTCGGGCGAGAACTTGGCGAACATCAGGGTGGACGGCTTGGCGTCCTTGCCGCCCAGCTGCCGGAGGGTTCGGGCGGCCCGGTCGAGGACCCAGTAGTCGCCCCGGGTGTTGAGCCGCCAGACGGGCCTGGTATTGGTGAAGACCAGCAGCCTCTGCTGATCGGGCGACCAGCTGTAGTCCTCCACCTCGAGCGGGGCGGAGGCCCCCGCGGGCGTCAATTCCCCGGCGGTCACCAGGACCTCGCGCCGCCCGGTCTCAACGTCGTAGCGGACGATGTCCGCGCCCTTTCCGTCGGCCTGGGGCTCGAGCGTCGTGTAGGCGGACCCGTCGCCAAGCCACCGAGCGGGCCCGAACGGCCGGGCGATGAACTCGGGCGAGCCGTAGATCCGGGCAAGGGTGAGCAGGCTGGAGTCGGCCTGCTGCGCCTCCGCGCCGGGCACGAGCAGCAGGCAAGCGACGAACGAGCAGAGCAGATGGCGACGGATCACGAGGCATCCCGGTGAAGGTTGGTTGCGGCGCGGAAATGTGGCGGCTATCCCTTCAATTCGGTATGCCCGCAGCGCAATGCGGCGGGACCGCCCCTGCCATACTTCGGCCTGAGGGTCGGTTGGGTTTCACAGGGGCCACGGCCACGCATTCATCCAGGAGTTGGCATTGAGACATATATATGGCGGGCTCTCACTGGTCCTGGCCGTGGGCGCGGCCGGAACCTGGCTCGCGGGCTGTTCGGCGCCCGCGCGGGCGGCCTCGAACGACCCTCCGGCGACTCAGCAGGCGCCAGCGGGCGCCAATCCTCCTGCCGGGGGTGGCTCCTCGGCCCCTTCAGTCCCCGCCGACAGCCAGGCCAGCGACAGCCAGGCCAGCGACAGCCAGGCCGCCGACAGCCAGGCCGCCGGTAGTTCTGCGGCCGAGACCCCATCGGCGTCGGCTCCCGATTCCGGCTACCTCAAGTGGGACGCCGCGACCAAGACCGTCACATTCCGGTTGGTGGCGGGCCCGTTCATGTTCAATGGATACGCCAGCGGCGGCGCCACCCTGACGGTGCCTCCCGGCAGCGCCAATGTCTGGACCTTCGTGCAGGACGACGGCACTCCCCACAGCGCCGAGGTGGCCTCGGGGAAAGGGCCCCTCCCCAACTCCGGGGGCGAGCCGGTCATTCCGCGAGCCTACACCAACAAGCTGGTGGAAGGCCTAGTCCAGGGGAGCACGGACGTGCTCCGGTTCACCGCCCCGGATACCGGCAGCTATCGGATCATCTGCGGCGTGCCTGGACACGCCTTGAGCGGAATGTGGATCTGGCTCAAGATCGACCCCGCCGCGAAAGCGCCCAGCTTCGGTCCCACACCCAAGTAGCCGCCGCGAGGCGGGGACGCCGCGCTCAGGCGGCCCCGCTCCGCCGGAGGACCTCGCGGAGGAACCGGCCCGTGTGACTGCCGGTCACGCCGGCGACCTCTTCCGGCGTGCCCGTCGCCACGACCTGCCCGCCCCGCTCGCCGCCTTCCGGTCCCAGGTCCACGATCCAGTCGGCGGTCTTGATGACATCGAGGTTGTGCTCGATCACCACTACGCTGTTGCCCTTGTCCACCAGCCGGTGGAGGACTTCCAGCAGCAGCCGGACGTCCTCGAAATGGAGGCCGGTCGTCGGCTCGTCCAGGATATAGAGTGTGCGGCCGGTGTCCCGCTTGGCCAGCTCGGTGGCCAGCTTGACCCGCTGCGCCTCCCCGCCGCTGAGGGTCGTGGCCGCCTGGCCCAGGTGGATGTAGCCCAGGCCCACGTCGTTGAGCAGCTCCAGCTTCTCGGCGATCCGCCGCTGGTGGCTGAAGAAGTCCATGGCGTCGGCCACGGTCAGGTCGAGCACATCGGCGATGCTCCTGCCCTTGTACCGAACCTCGAGGGTTTCCCGGTTGTAGCGGCGCCCCTTGCAGACTTCGCAGGGGACGTACACGTCGGGCAGGAAGTGCATCTCGATCTTGACCAGGCCGTCGCCCTGGCAGGCCTCGCAGCGGCCGCCCTTCACGTTGAATGAAAATCGGCCCGGGCCGTAGCCGCGCATCTTGGCATCGGGGAGCTGGGTGAACAGCTCCCGGATCGGGGTAAACAGCCCGGTGTAGGTGGCAGGGTTGGAGCGGGGCGTGCGGCCGATGGGGCTCTGGTCGATGTCGATGACCTTGTCGATCCGGTCGAGCCCTTCGATCCGGGTGTGGGCCCCGGGCACCACCTTGGCCCGATAGAAGTGCCGGGCCAGTGACTGGTACAGAATGTCGGTCACCAGGGTCGACTTGCCCGAGCCCGATACGCCGGTGACCGCGGTGAAGACACCGAGCGGGATGTCGACCGTCAGGTTCTGCAGGTTGTTGGCCCGGGCACCGACGATGCGGAGGCGGTGCTTGGCCGGCGCCTCGCGCCGGCCGCCGGGCACCGGCACCCGCAACTCGTTCCGGAGATAGCGTCCGGTGAGCGAGGTGGGATGGACCCGCACGTCGGCTACCGTGCCCTCGGCGATGACCTCACCGCCGAACCGTCCCGCCCGGGGACCGAGGTCGATCACGTGGTCGGCCGCCTCGATGGTGTCGGCATCATGCTCGACCACGATGACAGTGTTTCCCAGATCGCGCAGCCCGCGCAGGGTGGCCAGCAGCCGCTCGTTGTCCCGCTGGTGAAGCCCGATGCTCGGCTCGTCGAGGATGTACAGCACCCCCACCAGCCGCGAGCCGATCTGGGTAGCGAGGCGGATGCGCTGGGTCTCGCCGCCCGAGAGCGAGGTCGCCCCCCGGCCCAGGGTGAGGTAGTCGAGGCCGACGTCGCGAAGAAAGCGAAGCCGGTCGGTCACCTCCTTGAGGATCGGGCCGGCGATGTCGGCGTCCACGGCCAGGCCTGGGGCGCCGCTCGGCGCCACCGCTCCCGTGCCGTTGCCGCTGCCCCGCGATCCCCGAAGAGGCACGCTTTCGAAGAACTCGATCGCCCGCTCGACCGGCAGGTCGACCACGTCCCCGATGCTCCGCCCCACCACCAGCACCGCCAGGCTCTCCGGCCGGAGCCGCTTGCCGCCACAGGTCTGGCACGGCTGCTCGATCATGAACTCCTCCAGCGATACCCGGACGGCGTCGCTGGAGGACTCCCGGTACCGGCGCTCGACGTTCCGGAGCACGCCCTCCCAGTCGCTCTCGTACTCCGAGCGGCCGCGGCTGCCGTCGGTCTGGAACTTGAACTTCCCGGGAGCGCCGTGGAGCAGGGCCTGCTTGGCCGCGGCGCTGTGCTCGGCCCAGGGGGCGTTGAGCTCGAACTTGAACGCCTTGGCCAGGGTGGGCAGAACCACCTTGCGGAGATAGCCGGTCGGCTCACCCCAAGGCAGGATGACCCCTTCCAGAATCGAGATACTGGGGTCGCCCAGCACCAGATCGGCATTGACCTCGCGGCGGGTGCCTACGCCGTGGCAGTCGGGGCAGGCGCCGAACGGCGAGTTGAACGAGAACTGCCGGGGCTCGAGCTCAGGCAGCGACAGCCCGCACACGGGACAGGCGAACCGCTCGGAGAACACGGTGGACTCGCGCTCGGACGGGCTTCGGCCGTGGCGAACCACTTCGACCACGCCGTCGGTGGTCTTGAGGGCTGTCTCGATCGAGTCGTTGAGCCTCGAACGGTCGGCCGCGCGGACGACCAGCCGGTCGACCACGACGGCGATATCGTGATTCTGGCGGCGGTTGAGCGCCGGCACCTCGCTGAGATCGAAGGTCTCGCCATCCACCCGCACCCGGACGAAGCCGCGCTTGCGGACGTCCTCCAGCAGATCGCGGAACTCTCCCTTCCGGCCCCGGACGATCGGCGCCAGCACCTCGATCCGGGTCTCCTCGGGCCAGGCCAGGACCGAGTCGGTGATCTGAGCGGCGCTCTGGCGCGCCACCGGCGTGCCGTCGTTGGGGCAATGGGGGACGCCGACCCGGGCCCAGAGCAGCCGGAGGTAGTCGTAGATCTCGGTGACCGTGCC
>DATAOR010000336.1:0-4333 GCA_036265635.1 Gemmatimonadales bacterium | reverse complement strand
CGCTGGGTGGCGATCGGGTCGAGCGCCGAGCAGGGCTCGTCCATCAGCAGGACCTCGGGCTGGTTGCCCAGGGCCCGGGCGATGCAGAGCCGCTGCTGCTGCCCGCCCGACAGTCCGGTCCCGCTCTGGTCCAGCCGATCCTTGACCTCGTCCCACAGGGCGGCCTGGCGGAGGCAGCGCTCGACCAGGTCGGGGAGGTCGCGCCGGGCCACCAGCCGGTTGAGGGCGGGGCCATAGGCCACGTTGTCGAACACCGACTTGGGGAACGGGTTGGGGCGCTGGAACACCATGCCCACCCGCTGCCGAAGGGCGACCAGGTCGGTGCCCGGGGAGAACACCGAGGCCCCCTCGACCAGGATGTCGCCCTGGTGGCGGACGCCGGGGATCAGATCGTTGAGCCGGTTGATCGAGCGGAGAAAGGTGGACTTGCCGCACCCGGACGGTCCGATGATGGCGGTGACCGACTTCCGCTCGATGCCGAAGGTCAGGTTCCGGAGCACCTGGCGGCTGCCGTAGGCGAAGCTGAAATCGCGGACGTCGACCGCGGGGGCGCCGCGCGGACCTGGGGCGGCCGCGGGCGGGCGGGGCGCGAGGGTGGCGCGGGGGACGGCCACGGGGGCTCCCTGAGGGCGCGGGGCGAGGGTGGTGGTCATCCGAACCTCCCGGTGATGTACGCCTCGGTCTGCTCCTGCCGCGGCGCCGTGAAGATCTGCCGAGTCGCCCCGGATTCGACCATGGTGCCCAGGTAGAAGAACGTGGTGGTATCCGACACCCGCGCCGCCTGCTGCATGTTGTGGGTCACGATGATGATGGTGAAGTGCTGCTTGAGCTCGAACAGCAGCTCCTCGATCCGCTGGGTCCCCTGGGGATCGAGCGAGGCCGTCGGCTCGTCCAGCAGCACCACCTCGGGCGACGGCGCGATGGTCCGGGCCAGGCAGAGCCGCTGCTGCTGCCCGCCCGAGAGCGCCATGGCGCTGGCCCTGAGCCGGTCCTTGACCTCGTCCCACAGGGCCGCCTGGCGCAGCGACCGCTCCACGATGGCGTCGAGCTCGGCCTTGGGGCGCCGGGCGGCCACCCGCAGGCCGGCCGCGACGTTGTCGTAGATCGACATGGTGGGGAAGGGGGTGGGCCGCTGGAACACCATGCCGATCCGGCGGCGGAGCTGCATGGCGTTGATCCGCGGGGCGTAGATATCCTCGCCGTCGAGCAGCACCCGACCGGTAATCCAGCCGTGCTCCGACAGCTCGTGCATCCGGTTGAGGGTGCGGAGGTAGGTCGACTTGCCGCAGCCCGACGGTCCGATCAAGGCGTGGACCCGGTTGGCCGGGAACTTGAGCGACACCGCCTTGACCGCGGCGAAGCCGCCGTACATGGCCGTGAGCTGGTCGGTCTCCACCCGGATCCTGGCGGAGGGGGCGGACGCAGGCGCCGCCGGGGCCGGCCCGACCGGCCGGGCCACCTGCAGGGCGGGCTCACCCATTGAACTCGAACCTCCGCCGGGTGGCCAGCCGGGCCCCCAGGCTCAGGACGAAGACCACCAGGATCAGCACCAGCGCCGCGGCCCAGGCGTACTGATGCCACTCGTCGTACGGCCCGGTGGCGTAGGTGAAGACGGTGAGGGGGAGCGCGGCCATGGGCTGATCCACCCGAAGGCTGAGGTACTGGCTGCCCAGCGCGGTGAACAGCAGGGGGGCGGTCTCGCCCGCCACCCGGGCCACCGCCAGCAGGCTGCCGGTCACGATGCCCGGCAGGGTGGTCCGGACCACGATCGTCAAGCTGGTCCGCCAGCGGGGGTAGCCCAGCGCCAGGGCGGCCTCGCGGAGCGAGTTGGGCACCAGCTTGATCATCTCCTCGGTGGTCCGGAGCACCATGGGGATCATCAGCATCGCCAGGGCGGCGCTGCCGGCGACGGCGGAGAAATGCTTCTGGGTCGCCACGATCCAGGCCCAGGCGAAGACTCCGACCACGATAGACGGCGTGCCGTTGAGCACGTCGGCCACGAACCGGGTGGCCCAGGTGAGCCGGGTGGCCGGGTACTCGGCGCAGTAGATCCCGGCGGCGATGCCGACCGGGAGGCCGATGGCGCTGGCCATGCCGACGATGATGAGCGTGCCGACGATGGCGTGGACCACCCCGCCGCCGCTCTCCCCGGCGGGCGCGGGCGTCCGGGTGAAGAAGTCGAGCGAGAGGCTGCCGGCACCCTTGATGACTAGGGTGGCCAGGATGAACACCAGCGGCAGCAGCGCCACCACCACCGCCCCGATCATCAGACCGACCATCAGGTTGCTGACCCCCCGCCGGAGCGCGCGTCGATTCATCGGCCGCTGCTCACAGGGCCTGGCCACCGGCGCCCGAGCCGCGTGCCACCCGCCAGATCAGCAGCCGGGCGCCGGCGTTGACCAGCACCGTCACCACGAACAGCAGGAAGGCGACGTAGGCCAGGGCCGAGAGGTGCATGTCTCCGACCGCCTCGGAGAACTCGTTGGCGATGGCCGCGGCCATGGTGTAGCCCGGGGCGAACAGCGAGGCGGTGATCTCGTGGCGGTTGCCGATCAGCATGGTGACCGCCATCGTCTCGCCCAGCGCGCGGCCCAGCCCCAGGATCACGGCGCCGATGATCCCCGAACGGGCGTAGGGCACGACCGTGGTGATCACGGCTTCCCACCGGGTGGCGCCCAGGGCCAGCGACGCCTCGCGCTGGGTGTTGGGCACCGCCAGGAGGACCTCGCGCGAGACCGCCATGACGTAAGGCATCACCATGATCGCGAGGATGATGCCCGCCGCCAGCATGGACGGCCCGTAGATCGGTCCCTGGAACAGCGGGAGGAAACCGAAAGCGCTTCGGAGCAGGGGAAAGACCGATTTCCTGAGCGCCGGGATCAGGACGAAGATGCCCCAGAGGCCGTAGACCACGCTGGGGATGGCGGCCAGCAGGCTGATGAGGAAGGCGACCGGCTGCCGCAGCGCCTTGGGGGCGAACTCGGTCAGGTAGATGGCCACGCCGAGGGACAGCGGCACGGCGATGACGAGGGCGATCAACGAGCTGACCAGGGTGCCGAAGATCAGCGGAAAGGCGCCGAACTGCTCGGCCACCGGGTCCCAGATGCTGGTGGTGACGAAGCCCAGGCCGAACTTGGCCATGGCCAGGCGGGCGCCCTGCCACAGCTCGATGACCAGGAAGACCAGGAGCACCGGGATGGTGACGGCCGCTGCCGTCAGCAGCGTCTTGAAGACGTGATCACCGGGGCTGGTGCGCTCCAGCGGCGTCCGCTCGGTCGCCGCCGGAGCCAAGTCGCGTTCGGTCAAGGCCGTCATGCCGGGATGGTACCCGGCGCTCCCCGGCAGCCCGTCACGCTCGGGTAACGGAACGGTCACAAGCGAGGAGCCGGCGCCAGATGCGCGATGACGGTGAGGAGCGGGCTCAGTTGCTGGCGATGGCCCTGCCGCCCGCCTTGAGGCTCGGCAGGCGCGCCTGGATCAGCGACACCACCTTGGCCGGGAGCGGCGCGTAGTTGAGGTCGGCGGCCATCTTCTGGGCCTCGGGCGTGATCATCCAGGCCAGGAAACTCTTGAGAACCTTGGCCTTGGCCGTGTTCTTGGCATTCTTGGGCACCAGCAGCCAAGTGAACGAGGCGATAGGATAGGCCGCGTCGCCAGGCGGGTTGGTGATCGAGACCCGGAAGTCGGTGTCCTTGGTCAGCTCGGCGGAGGCCGCCGCGGCCGTCACCGACTCGAGGGACGGCGTCACGAACTTGCCCGCCCCATTCTTCACCTCGCCATAGCCCAGCTGGTTGGACAAGGCGTAGATCAGCTCCACGTAGCCGATGGCGCCCTCGGTCTGCTTGACCTGTTGGGTCACCCCCTCGTTGCCCTTGCCGCCCAGCCCGACGGGCCAGTTGACCGAAGTGGCGTAGCCTACCTTGTCCTTCCATTCCCGCGAGAACTTGTTGAGATAGTCGGTGAAGATGTAGGTCGTGCCCGAGCCGTCCGACCGGTGGACGACGATGATGTCCTGCTCGGGGAGCCTGACCCCTGGGTTCAGCGCAGCCAGCCTCCGGTCGTTCCACTTGGTGATCCGGCCCATGAAGATCCCCACCAGCGCGTCGCCGTCGAACTTGAGGCGGGTCTGCCCGAGGCCCGGCAGGTTGTAGGTGACGACCACGGCGCCGAGCACCGTGGGGATGTGGACGACGTTGGCGCCCACGGCGTCGATCTGCGACTGATTCATCGGACCGTCGGTCGCGCCGAAGTCCACCGTGCCTTCGGTGAACTGGCGGATGCCGCCGCCCGACCCGATCGACTGATAGTTGATCTGGACGCCGGTCTGCTTGTG
>DATAOR010000335.1:0-6220 GCA_036265635.1 Gemmatimonadales bacterium | reverse complement strand
GGTCGGCGAGGGCGGCGCCAACGTGACCATCGGCGACCGTGGGGCCGACCACGGCGCCGAGGCGCTCGCCACCGCCGATCCCGACGCTCCACCGATCGTCCGGGGCCAGCTCGACGGCGCCGACATCACGCTGCACGACGGGGCGGTGGCCATCGCCGCCATCACCAGCTGCACCAACACCTCGAACCCGTCGGTCATGATCGGGGCGGGCCTGGTGGCCAAGAAGGCGGTCGAGCGCGGTCTCGCCACCAAGCCGTGGGTCAAGACCAGCCTGGCGCCGGGCTCGCGGGTGGTGACCGACTACCTCGAAGGGTCGGGACTCCAGCCCTACTTCGACCAGCTAGGGTTCCAGACGGTCGGCTACGGCTGCACCACCTGCATCGGCAACAGCGGCCCCCTACCCGAGGTGATCGCCGGGCTGATCGACGAGCACGCCCTGGTCACCGCCGCCGTGCTGAGTGGCAACCGCAACTTCGAGGCGAGGGTCCACCCCCAGGTACGGGCCAACTACCTGGCGTCACCCATGCTGGTCGTGGCCTTCGCTCTGGCCGGCCGGGTGGACATCGACCTCAGCCGTGAGCCGCTGGGCACCGGCAAGGACGGCAAGCCGGTCTTCCTGAAGGACATCTGGCCCAGCCCGGCGGAGCTGCGCGATACCATGGCCAGCGCGCTCAAGCCGCAGCTGTTCGCCACCCGGTACGCCGCCGTGTTCGAGGGTGACGAGATCTGGCGGTCGCTCGAGGTGCCGGAGGGCAGCCGCTATGCCTGGGACCCAGGGTCCACCTACGTCCAGGAGCCGCCCTTCTTCCAGAATCTGCCCGCCGATCCGCCCCCGCTCCGGGACATCGCCGGCGCCCGGGCGCTGGCGGTGCTGGGCGACTCGGTCACCACCGACCACATCAGCCCGGCCGGCTCCATTCCCAAGAACGGCCCGGCGGCCCGCTACCTCAAGGAGCATGGCGTCGAGCAGGTGGATTGGAACACCTTCGGCTCCCGCCGCGGCAACCACGAAGTGATGATGCGGGGCACGTTCGGCAACGTCCGCATCGCCAATGCGCTGGTGCCGGGGAAGGAAGGCAACTGGACCCTCCACTTCCCGACCGGCGAGGTGGTCTCGATCTATGACGCGGCCATGCGCTACCAGGCGGCCGGCACCCCGCTGGTGATCCTCACCGGCAAGGAGTACGGCACCGGCTCGAGCCGCGACTGGGCCGCGAAGGGGCCGGCGCTGCTGGGCGTCCGGGCGGTCATCGCCGAGAGCTACGAGCGGATCCACCGGAGCAACCTGGTGGGCATGGGGGTGCTGCCGCTGGCCTATCAGCCGGGGACCGACCGGCAGACGCTGGGTCTCACCGGCAGCGAAACGTTCACGGTCACGGGGATCGCCCAGGGACTGACCCCCGGTGGCACCGTCACGGTGACCGCGCGCGACCAGCAGGGCAAGGCGACGGTCTTCCCCGCGGTCGTGCGACTCAACTCGGCCGTCGAGCTCGACTACTACCGGCACGGCGGGATCCTGCAGCGGGTCCTGCGGCAGTTCCTCAGGCAGGCCGCGGCCTGAGAGCCCCTCTCCTCCCCTAAAGAAGACGCCCCCCGGACCAGGTCCGGGGGGCGTTTCGTGGCGGCGTGAGGGAGCGCTAGGCGACCAGGTCGCGCAGCCGGTCACCCGTCTCGCCTTCGCGGAGACGGAGCAGGGCCCGGTCCCGCAGCTGGCGGATCCGCTCCCGGGTGACGCCCATCATCCGGCCGATCTCCTCGAGCGTCCGGCTGTTGCCGTCGTCCAGGCCGAAATAGAGCCGAAGCACCTTGGCGTCCCGGGGCGGCAGCGCGGCCAGGGCGGCCTCGATGTCCCGGGTCTGGCTGTTGGCCATGGTGCTCATGTCGGTGCCTTCCTGCTCCGCGCTGGTGAACCGCTCGATCCGCTCGTTGCCTTCGCCATCGCGGGTCGGGTGATCCAGCCGGACCGCCTCGGAATTGAGCGCGCTGAGCGAGCGCACGGCCTCGACCGTGAGCCCGGTGGCGCGGGCCAGCTCCTCGGTGGTGGGCATCCGGCCGAGCTTGTCCTTGAGCAGCGTGGTAGTCCGGCCCAGCCGGCTCAGGTCGGCGGTCCGGTTGAGCGGCACGCGGACGGGGCGCCCGTGGCGGGCAATGGCGGCCTGGACGGCCTGGCGGATCCACCAGACGGCGTACGAGATGAACTTGACGCCCCGGTCGGGATCGAACTTCCGGGCCGCCGTCATCAGGCCGAGGTTGCCCTCGCCGATCAGGTCGACCAGCGGAACGCCCCGATTCTGGAACTTCTTGGCCACGGAGACGACGAACCGGACGTTGTGGCGGGCCAGCTTCTCCTGGGCCGCGACGTTGCCCTTGAACGCCTTGCGGGCCAGTTCCATCTCTTCTTCGCGGTTGAGCAGGGGGACCCGACTGATCTCGTCGAGGTAGAGGTCGAGGCTTTCTCGGCCTTCGTCGATTGCACGAGCGATTTGCGCCGGTCGCACAGGGCGACGCTTGCCACGTGCCTTAATCGTCACGCTATTCGCCTCCTTCAGGACTCCCGTCCCCGCACGGTATACCATCAGGCTCCGGGACCGACTGAATTTAAGACGGGCCAATATATCGCCTAAGATGCCTAAAATCAACGCCTTAGGCTAAGACGTGACAGGAGACACATTTGCGGTCCTGCACCAGCCGCATTCCCGGCGTCGGGCAAACCGAGGTCCCGGGCTCCGGGGACAGGAGTCCAGGCGAGACGTCGCTGGAATCGCTTGGGAAGATTCGGTGGTAGTATCGCTAGCTACTTCAGCTTGGCCAGCGGCGCCTCCCCTCCCTTCCGCTCAGTGGCCGCTGCCGCCCGACAGCTGCTTCACCAGCTCCCCGATCACGTTCTTGGCGTCCCCGAACAGCATCCAGGTCTTGTCCGAGAAGTACAGCTCGTTGTCGATCCCGGCGAACCCCGGGTTCTTGCTCCGCTTGATCGCGAACACGGTGCGGGCCCGGTCGGCATCGATGATCGGCATGCCGTAGATCGGGCTGGTCTTCTCCGTCCGGGCGGCCGGGTTGACCACGTCATTGGCCCCGACCACCAGGGCCACATCGGCCTGGGGCATGTCCGGGTTGATCTCGTCCATCTCGACCAGGTCGGTGTACGGGATGTCAGCCTCGGCCAGCAGCACGTTCATGTGGCCGGGCATCCGTCCGGCCACCGGATGGATGGCGAACTTGACCTGAATGCCGCGCTTCTTGAGCTGGTCGTACAGCTCGCGGACCTTGTGCTGCGCCTGGGCCACCGCCATGCCGTAGCCGGGAATGACGACGACCAGATTGGCCTGCTCCAGCACCTGGGCCGCCCCCTCGATGCTCTCCGCCTTGTACTCCTTCTGCTCCCCCCCGGCCTTGGCCTGCTGGACCTGGCCGAAGGCGCCGAACAGCACGTTGGTGAACGAGCGGTTCATCGCCTTGCACATGATGATGGCGAGGATGAGCCCGCTCGAGCCGTCGAGCGCTCCGGCCGTGATCAGCAGCTTGTTGTCGAGCACGAAGCCCATGGCTACGGCCGACAGGCCGGCATAGGCGTTGAGGATCGCGATCACGGTCGGCATGTCCGCGCCGCCGATCGGGATGATCAGCAGCACGCCGAACAGCAGGGCGAGGGCGATGATGACCGGGAAGACATAGGGTGCCCAGGCGGCGGTCGGGTGGAGCACCAGCCCGGCCCCGGCCGCCACGGCCACCGCCAGCAGCACCAGGTTGGTCACGTTCTGCAGCGGGTAGGTCACCGGCCGCTGGGGGATGAACTTCACCTCCTGCAGCTTGCCCGCTGCCATCAGGCTGCCGGTGAAGGTGAGGTAGCCGAGGATGATCTCGACGATGATGGCCACCATCCGGAACGCCGTCAGGTTCTCCGGGCCCTCGCCCAGCCAGAGATAGTACTTCGCGGTGCCGACCAGCCCGGCCGCCAGGCCGCCGAAGGCGTGCGACAGGGCGGTCCGCTGCGGCACCGCGGTGAGCGGCACCCGGGACAGGGGCACGCCCACCGCCACCCCGGCGATCAGTGCCAGGATAATCCAGCCGTGGTGGACCACCTCGGGCTCGGCCCAGGTGGCGGCAATGGCCAGGGCCATGCCCGCCACCCCGGCGTAGACCCCCTTCCGCGCCGTGGCCGGCGCGTTCATCCAGTGGAGCGCGAAGACGAACAGCCCGGTGGCGACGATGTAGGAGAGCTGGACCAGGCCATGGCTCATGAGTGGCCGCCCCCCGCCTGGCCGCCGTCACCCGGCTTGGTGTCGGTCTTGAACATCTTGAGCATGCGGTCGGTGATCAGGAACCCGCTCACGATGTTGGTCATCGAGGCGAACAGCGCCACCGCGCCGAGGATCCGGATCGGCTGGGGATAGTCCGCCCCGGTCACGATGATCGAGCCCACGATGGCGATCGCCGAGATGGCATTGGTGATTGACATGAGCGGCGTGTGCAGCAGCCGGCTGACTCGCCGGATCACGCCCAGGCCGATGAAGGAGGCCAGCACGAACACGAACAGCTGGCCCCAGAAGTCGGTGGCCGGGGTCATGCCCCCTCCTTGGCGAGCGCTTCGCGGCTGCGCGCGTGGCGGACTTCGCCGCCGTGCGTGACCAGGGCGCCCTGCTGAATGTCGTCGTTGAGGTCGAGCTGGAATCCGCCGTCCTTGGTGAAGGCCAGGAGGAAGGCGGTGAGGTTGCGGGAAAACAGCAGGCTGGCGTGGAACGGCATCGAGGCCGGGACATTGAGGGGCGCCATCACGGTCACGCCGCCCACCACCACCGTCTCGCCCGGCCGGGACAGCTCGCAGTTGCCGCCGCCGTCCGCCCCCAGGTCCACGATCACCGCCCCCGGCTTCATCGACCGGACCATGTCGCCGGTGACGAGTCTGGGGGCGAAAATGCCGCCGATGAGGGCGGTGGTCACGACCACGTCCGACTGGGCGATCTGGGCGGCCAGGATCTCCCGCTGCCGGGCCTTGTCCTCCTCGGACAGCTCCTTGGCGTAGCCCCCGCCGGCGGCCGCGCTCTCCTTGAGCTCGATCCCGACGTACTTGCCGCCCACGCTCTCGATCTGCTCCTTCACCTCCGGCCGCACGTCGGTGGCGGTGACATTGGCCCCCAGCCGCTTGGCGGTGGCGATCGCCTGCAGCCCGGCCACCCCGGCCCCGATGACGAACACCTTGGCCGGCGGCACCATGCCGGCCGCCGTCATGAACATGGGGAAGTACTTGTTGAGCGTCCCGGCCGCCAGCAGCACGCCCTTGTAGCCGGTGATGTTGGCCATCGACGACAGGGTGTCCATGCTCTGGGCCCGGGTGGTCCGGGGAATGGCGTCGGTGGCGAAGGCCGTCACCTGGCGGCCGGCCAGCGCCCGGACCACCGGCAGATGGCGGAGCGGCATCAGCGAGCCGAGGTAGATGGCGCCGGAGCGCATCCAGCCGACCTCGTCGCGACCGGCATCCACCGACGGGGGACCCACCTTGAGCACGATGTCGGACCCGCCGACCAGCCGGCTCGGGTCGCTCTCCACGGCGGCGCCGACCTCGCGGTAGCTGCCGTCGGGATAGCCGGCGGCCGTCCCGGCCTCCGCCTCGACCGCGACCTCGTACCCCGCCTGCTTCAGCTTCTTGCAGGACTCAGGCACCAGCGCCACGCGCCGCTCGCCGGGGGCGGTCTCCTTGGGTACGCCGATGCGCATCGGAACTCCACGTCGGGAAGGAGATCAATCTTACCGGTGATTGGGGCTGCCGACCAGATCGGCGCCCGGCCACCGTCATCACCGCGCCGGATTTCAGGCGGCGGCCGGCCCGCCCGTCGCCCCACCGGGCAGCCGGCGACGCTCAGCTACAGGCGCTGTCCGGCGCGGGGACGAACCCGCCGGCCCTCGCCGCGGCCTGGGTACGGAAGAACATCAGGTCGTGGAGCTGCAGCACGGCCGGACAGCGGCTGGGATAGTAGTAGGGTCCCGAGGGCGAGGCCGCCCAGGGGTGGGACCGGCGGAACGGGCTGATCCAGCCCTGGGGGGCGCGCGTGCTCCCTGCGCCAGGGACCGCCGATGCCCGGCCGGCAGCGGAGGCCACCGCCGACCAGCTGTGACCAGCGGCGACGCCGCTGAAATCCGGCGCCGGCGGGGCCGGCGGCGTCGTGGTGGTGACCGGCGGCGTCGGGCCCCGGACCGGTGGCGTCGGGGCCGTAACCGGTGG
>DATAOR010000334.1:0-2993 GCA_036265635.1 Gemmatimonadales bacterium | reverse complement strand
AGCTCGGAGGAACCGGCTGGCCGGCCAGGGCCCTCGCGGCGGGTGCCCGTGACCGTGATCCGGACGGCGCTCGCCTTGCTCGGCTTCATGCTGGCCCTGCTCGCCGTGGCCTTCGACGACCACCGGCTCGGCTGGGCCGGCATCGCGCTCCTGGCCGGGTCCCTCCTCCTCCGGCTCCTCCAGCAGCGCCGGCGATCGGTGTGACGGCCCTCACAAGGCCCGCCAATGGCGGGCGCTACTTTGGTCGGCGAACCCGTGAGCGACGGGTCCTGAAGCGGGCATCGGGCGATGCGCCGCCTGGCTGACAACCGACTGAAGGAGGAAGCGGTATGAGGGTTCCGAAGGGCGTCATTCCGCTGGCTCTCGCGCTTGGCCTGGGCGCAGCGCCGCTGCACGCGCAGGGTGTGGAGTTCTCGCTCGGCGGCGGTATCGGCTTTCCGCTGAGCACCTTCGACGACGTCGCGAAGCTGGGCTGGCACGGCTTGGCCGGACTCTCGTTCGTCCCCACCGGCTGGCCGGTTGGCATTCAGGTCGATGGACAGTATCAGCAGTACAAGCTCGACGAGGATGTGGTGGGCAGCGGGAGCCTCAAGGACCGGCTGATCCTGGGGACCGCGAACGTGGTCTACAAGTTCAAGACCTCCGAGGAGTCGACCTTCCGTCCGTACCTCATCGGGGGCGGCGGCGTCTATAACCTCAAGACCACTGGCAAGAGCGATGTCGCCGGGGTGATCGACACCGATAATTCCCAGACCAAGTTCGGTGTCAACGCCGGTGCCGGGTTCGACTTCAAGGCCGGGAGCGCCGGGTTGTTCGTCGAAGGCCGGTTCCACAACGTCTTCACCACCGGGAAGGATCTCAAGTTCATTCCCATCACCGTCGGCGTCCGGTTGGGCGGCCACTGATCGAGCGGGTAGCCCCCTTCGTGGTCACGAGACCGGTCCGCTTCGCGGGCCGGTCTTCGCGTTTCCGGGCTCCGGCGCGAGAAAGACCGGTTCGAGCATTCAGGCCCGCCGGAGTCAGCTTGGCCCATGGCCGCGACGCTCGAGCAAGCCCGCGCGCTCCTCCGGCAGCACTACGGTCATCCCGATTTCCGTCAGGCTCAGCTGCCGGTCGTCCGCGCCGTACTGGCCGGACGCGATACCCTGGCCGTGCTTCCCACCGGGGGCGGCAAGTCGGTCTGCTTCCAGATCCCCGCCGTCGCGCTGGGCGGACTGACCGTGGTGGTCTCGCCCCTGATTGCGCTGATGCAGGACCAGGTCGGAGCCGCCAGGGCGCGGGGCATCCCGGCCGCCTGCCTCACCAGCGGGCTGACCCAGGCCAGCCAATCCGCCATCTGGGCCGAGCTCGAGGCGGGTCGTCTGCGCCTGCTGTACGCCTCGCCCGAGCGGCTCCGCAGCCTGGCGGGAGAGCTGCAGGGCCGTGGCCTCCGGCCCGCGCTGCTTGCGGTCGACGAGGCCCACTGTATCGCCGAATGGGGACACGATTTCCGCCCTGGGTTCCGCACCTTGGGTGCCGCGCGCTACCGGCTGGGGCGGCCGCCGGTCGTCGCGCTCACCGGGAGCGCCACCCCCGAGGTCCGCCAGGACATTATCCGGACTCTCCGGTTCCGGGCGCCCTTTGAAGAGCACGTCGGGTCGTTCGACCGGGCCAACCTCTGGTTCGGCGTGGTAGCCGTCGGCTCCGAGCGGGACCGGATCCGGGCCCTGCTGCGCCTCCTGGCCGGCGACGATCGCATGGTCATCGTCTACGCTCCCACCCGAAGCGTCACCGAGTCGGTCGCCCACCTGCTCGCCCAGGCGGGCCACCGGGCCGCACCGTATCACGCCGGTCTGACACGGGAGCGACGGGCCGCCACCCTGGCCGCCTTTCTCGATGACCGGCTCGACGTCATCGTGGCTACCTGTGCCTTCGGCATGGGCATCGACAAGCCCCGCATCCGGCTGGTGGTGCACTGGACCATGCCGCCGACGCCCGAGGCCTATTACCAGGAGGCGGGCCGGGCCGGGCGCGACGGCGGGTTCGCTCGCTGCGTCCTGCTCTACCGGCCCGGCGATGCGGCGCTACACCGGCGCCAGCTCGGCGTCACGTTTCCAGCCCGGGCGCTGCTGGAGCGGATCTGGCGAGACGGCTCGCCCCCGCCGGGCACGCCGGCCAACGTGCTGGCCTCGGCCGACCGTCTGAGGCTGGAGCTCCAGCCCGAGCGGGGAGAGGTGGACTGGAGGCGCGTCGACCAGCGCCGCCGGCGGGCGGCCGACCGCATTGCCGCGGTGGAGGCCTACGCCCGCGGCCGTGGCTGCCGGCGGCGTGCCCTGATCGGCTACTTCGGGCAAGCGCTCGACGGGTGCGCCGGATGCGACCAGTGCCGCCGCCACCGTGTCACTCTCGCCTTGGCAGGGGAGGCCGCGGAACGGCTCCGGCGGCTGGAAGCCGCCATTGGGCGGGAGCGTGGAGCCTGGGGCACCGCACTGCTCGAGCCCGACGTGCTGGTCGATCTGGCGCGCTCACCGCCGGCCGACGCGGCTGCCCTGGCCGACGTTCCCGGGGTCGGAGCGGCCGTGGCGGCGCGCTGGGGCGGGGCTATCCTCCGGGCGCTCGGCACGCACCCTCGGTCCAGACTCGGCTCCTCCGTCGACCCGATTCTGCGCACGACGCCGAACCGCTGTCCCCAAGCCGGCCCAACGCTCGAGCCCGGCGGGCGCCGGGCAGTGCTGCTGGCTTGGCGGGCTGCTGCCGCTCGGGCCGCCGGTGTCCCGGATTACGTTGTGCTCGGGAACGCCAGCCTCGATGCGCTCAGCCGGCTCACAACTCCTCCAGGCGAGCCCCCGCAGGCCGCGCTCGTGGCCGTCGAAGGATTGGGGCCGCGGGCGCTCGCCAAGCATGGCGCCGCCCTGCTGGCCATCGTCGCGGCTCACCCGCCCGACCATTATCTTGGGGCCACGGATCGAGCGGGCCCAGCAGCGGCCACGCGCGCCGGGCACGGCCCGACCGGA